>CAZRVZ010000087.1:0-15695 GCA_964603655.1 uncultured Pseudobdellovibrionaceae bacterium
GCAATCCTGTTTGTGACCTGATTGAGACGTCTTTAATATACGAAATCCGTCTGTCACGGAGTTTTGCGCGTCAAGACTTCTTGATAGGTTTTGGCGATAGGTTTCGACTGGGGTTTGGCTACGCCCGCGTCGGCTTCATAAATTTCGTCGGGGAGCGCACTGATCTCTTTTGCCGAGCGTCGATCTTTTATTTGATACTGAAGAATTTTGTTGGCGTCGCCCTTGAGGACAGGAAGGCGTTTTTTGACCTCTTCGTATGCGGCCGCCGCCGATTTGAGTTGTTCGTTGTAAGACTCCACCTGTTCTTTCCCTGTCATTTCCACCTCGACCGGCTTTCTGCCGTCTTCATCAAAGGAGATGGTGACCTTGGACTTGGCATCGGAGTCTGAGTAGTTCCAGTTGGACGTGACTTCGGAGGGCGTTTTCTGGGGATCGGCTAGAACCTCGAGCTGGACTCTTAAGTCACGCTCTCTCGCGTTTTCCTTTTCGGAGCCACCGTTGGAAAGTTTTTCCCCGCCATCGGGATCGTTTTCATCCCGCTCGAAAGACGGGTCGATCGCCTTGTACGAGGTTCGGACCATCTCTTTGCACTGAGACAGCATGCGATCGATCTCTTTATCGTCCTTTTCTCGCGCGGCCGCTGGTTTTGCATTGTCGCTTTGCTTTAATTTCACCCGTGTTTGACTGGCCCACTCGTCGCAGTTGGCTACATCCTCTTGGAGTTGCGCCTTAATTTGTTCGGGGCCGCGACGCACCGCCCGATTGGTTCTGAGCTGGGCTAGGTTGGATTGCGTGCTGTTCCACCAAGCGTCATACGCGCGGCCGGCAGCTTCATAAAGAAGCGTCGAGTTGGCAAGAGCATTCTCATCGCCTTCGGAACCGCGACCGCGAGCCGCGGCCTCGACCGTTTTGGATGCCTCTTCGCCCACCTTTTCGACCTCCGTTTTCACCTCGGAACGGAGCCGCCAGCGTTCCACCTTTTCGGGCTCGGGATCGTCGGGTTTGGCGGTGTTGGGTTTGGCAGCGCTGGGTTTGGCGTTAGGATCTTTAAAAACCTTTTGAGTATCCACCTGAAAAACCGACTTATAGGAAGTACCCGTCTTTTCATCATCGACCGGCTTACCGTTTTTGCGAGTTTCCTCCTGCTCCTTCATGAATTTTTCATGCTGTTGATAAACGATGCGTTCCAAAAGTGAGGAGCCGCCGGCGGCCGATAGGCCCCCGTGTGGGGAGATAAACCCGTACAAAGTGCGCGTCTCCTTGTCGTCCAGGCCGTTAGAACCACGGGCCGCATTTGTCTTGGGTGAACCCTGGTTCGAAACTTCCTCAAACGTATCAAACGCCATGTCGTGGTAGGTGAGGTATCCCTCGTACTGAAAGCCATCGTCTTTATTCGCGCGGTTCTTTTTTCCCCCGATGGCCGGCGTGCCATCGGGGCGCGCCCCAAAACCCGGAACATTTTGTTCCTGTGAAAAGGTAGTGAAGCGATCGGCCCAATACTGCCGAAACGTCGATTCCGAACGGTCAGCGTCCTGAGGGCCGGCCCACGCCACGAAACCGATCGGCATTAAAATTAGAATGACCCGTTTAAGCACTGCTTAGAACCCTCCCACTGCAATTAACGAGCAAAAGCGGTGCCGTGGCGCAATTATAAAAGCTCAATCATATTAGGGCTGTATACACCAGAATACAGGGGTGCCCCGTCCAGGTTTTGTCGGGGTGACCAGGCGGTGGGCAGTGCACTGGCCGTCTATCTTATTTGTGTAAGTGGTTGATTGCTCGTTGCATCGTACGCCGATCGCAGCGTGAGGCACGACCATCAACATCGTTCGCCGAATATATCTAGCCTTTGCGGTGGCGGATACATTTTGCCCCCAAGTCTGGTTACCAAATTGCATTACTAACGTTTGAGCTGTGCTTAGGCCACGGTGAGGTGCCGTATTTTGAGAGAATTCGCTGGGATCGCCAAGATTTCCCACACGATCGCTGCCAGTTTTTGGCTCGTCGCATTTGTTTTGATGGGGTACGCCCATCCGACGGACGCCGGGGTGGCGGATCAAATTTCCGGGGCGCTTCACAGTTGCGGGGCGGTGGTTGGACGGTTTTTGATTCAGCCTTTGTCGGGTCGACGTGCGATTGTACCGGCCAGTGATGGCAATCACTACAAGAGCCGAGACGGATTTCTGCTGGTCAATGGTGGAATGGTAACGGGTCACTGGCACTATCCTTTATCGCTGATTGTGGAGTGGCTGGAGCTGGACAGCGAAACGGTTTCGATTTGGGCCGGTGGTCGGGTGCTGAGTCTAGGAGAGGGAGAGTCGCACCTCATCGATTTTTTATCGGCCCAGGGAATGTCGGCTGTTGGAGTGGACCTTGCCTATGACGCCGCGCGTTTTCCGCGGAGCTGGGGAAAAAACAGTCTGGTGGATTATATGAAAAGCCATGCCGATAGAATTACGAGAGCGGATGCTCGGAGTCTTCCGTTTGAAAATGAGTCGTTTGATGCGGTTGTAAGCCACCAGCTGGTGAATAATTTGTGTAGAATCGAGAATACCGAGGTGATCGACGAGGCGATTCGCGTGCTCAAAAAAGGCGGTGAGGCAAGGGTGTTCGGATATTCCACCGAGGAGTTGGATCATTTTCAATCGTATTTGATTCGCCGGTACGGCGACCCAATCGAAATCCGAACGCGCCGTTTTGAAAACAATTATATGACCTGGTACTTTGGGCCAGAGAGAGCGAGCGGCTGGCTCCTCGTCATTTCGAAGCGAAATCCATCCCGATAGCGTGCGCCTCACCGGGAATTCCTGGGAATTCCTGCGACTTCTTGACTCCCCTCCATAATCTTTCTAACTTATGTCGCTATGCGATTCGTCGTTATATTGTTCGTCTGTTTTTCGGTGCTTTCAGTGCATTCGGCGCGCGCGGCGCTCAAGGTCGGTTTGGTTCTCGATAAGGGCGGTCGTGACGACAAGTCGTTCAACGCCGCGGCCTTTAGGGGCGCAACTGAGGCGGAAAAGAAACTCGGCATTCAGCTCAAGGTGGTCGAGTCATCTGATGACGCGGCCTTGGAACCTAGCCTTCGCACATTCGCGCGCAAGGGGTTTGATCTCGTTATCGGAATCGGATTCGCGCAGGCTAACCCCATCCGGAAGGTCGCCCCCGAATATCCCAAAACCCATTTTCTTCTGGTCGACTCTAATGTGGACTTGCCCAACGTGCGCTCGGTGATGTTTAACGAGCACGAGGGGAGTTACCTCGTCGGCATTATCGCAGCCTTGGCGTCGAAGACCAAGGTCGTGGGATTCGTGGGCGGCATGGATATTCCGCTCATCCGTCGATTCGAGCTCGGATATCGCACGGGGGCCGAATCGGTTAAGGGCCGGGTTCTATCGAATTACGTCGGGTCGACCAGTGATGCCTGGCGCAACCCGACCAAAGGCAAGGAACTCGCACTTGCCCAAATTTCGCGGTCGGCCGATGTTATCTTTCACGCGGCCGGGACGAGCGGCCTCGGTGTCTTTGATGCAATCGAGGAGAAGGGAAAGTTAGGAATCGGCGTCGATTCCAATCAGAATTGGGTCAAGCCCGGAAAAATCCTAACCAGCATGGTAAAGCGGGTGGATTTGGCCGTATATCGCGCCATTGAAGACAAGGGGTTGAAGAAGTTCACCCCGGGCCTCATCACGCTTGGACTTTCCGACGGTGGAATCGACTACGCACTCGATGAGTTCAATCGAGCCATCCTGACACCCGACATCGAACGTCAGGTAAACGAAGCCAAAAAGGCGATTCTTGCCGCGCGTATCAAAGTTCCCGATTACTACGAGCAATCGCGTAACTGATGATCGAGTTCGACCGAGTCTCCAAGTATTTTCAATCGAACACAGCAAATCAAGACGTCACATTTTCCATCGACGCTGGGACAATCCACGGAATCGTGGGTGAAAACGGCGCCGGTAAATCGACTATCATGAAGATATTCTATGGAATCTTGACACCTGATAGCGGCGCCATTCGTTTTCAGGGAGAGACCGTCCGTTTTCGTACCCCCCGGGATGCCATCACGCGCGGTATCGGGATGGTTCACCAGCACTTCAAGCTCGTTCCCGCGCTCACTGCCTGGGAAAACATTCTCCTGGGCGATGAGCAAGGTTTTTGGATTTCTGAGTCGCGCGCACTGGGGATGCTTTCCGATCTTGCCAAGAACTACGGGATCAACTTTTCGCTCAGCGAGTTCGTATCCAATCTCTCGGTGGGTCAGAGGCAGCAGGTCGAGATACTCAAACTTCTCTATCGAAAATCAACAGTCCTGATACTCGATGAACCGACGGCAGTGCTGACTCCCCAGGAAACCCATCAACTTTTCGAATGGTTGCGGCGACTGAGGGGCGAAGGCAAGACCGTCGTCATCATTACCCATAAGCTCCACGAAGTTCTCGCGTTAACCGATAACGTAACTGTCATGAGGCGCGGAGCCGTTGTCGACACCCGTCCCACGGCTTCTCTAAACCCGTTACAGCTGGCCGAGTTGATCATGGGCGCCGGGATCGCGACGCAGGTTCCCCGCATCTCAATCAAGTCATCGGAACCCATTCTGGAGTTTGGGCACGTGTCTTCGGCGACGGGCCCCTGCCCGCTCCGCGACGTATCCTTTGCGATTGGCTCGGGTGAAATTCTGGGCGTGGCCGGTATCAGCGGCAATGGTCAGGAGGCCCTGGTCGATGCCATTGCCGGGCTCACGCCTCTTGTGGCCGGAGAAATTTTTTTCAAATCAAAACTTCTTTGCGGCACCCCCTACCAAAGGCGCAGTCTGGGGATCGGCATGATCCCCTGCGATCGCCTCGAGCAGGGGCTCGTGTCCGATTTTTCATTGATTGAGAATTCCATACTAGGATTTCATCGTGAGCCCCGTTTTTTTAAACACCACCTATTTTCCGAGGATTCCACCAGGAAAAACTGTCTGGATTTGATTGAGCGTTACGCCATTCACCCCGATAACCCTGAGATCAGCGCCCGGTCACTTTCCGGTGGAAATCAGCAAAAGCTACTCGTCGGACGCGAACTTTCCCACGCTCCCCGACTTGTGGTTGCGGCTTATCCTACACGCGGAGTGGATATTGGTTCCACCCGGCGAATCCACGATGAACTGATCGGCTTTCGAAACCACGGCTGTGGGGTACTCGTGATTTCAGCCGAGTTAGAGGAGATTTTGGCGTTATCGGATCGCATTCTGGTGCTCTACCAGGGCAGGGCGGTCGCGCTGGTGGCCAGTAAAGTGGCAACCGAAGTTCAACTCGGACTGTGGATGTTGGGGGCCGCATGACTCGCACGCTCTTTATTACCTTGGCCGCAGTGACGGTGGCATTTTCGGCGGCAACGCTGCTTGTGATGGCCGCCGGAGAGCCTGCCTCGGCATTGTGGCAGGCGGTTGGGATCTCACTCAGCAGCGAGGGGTTGGGCTACACTCTTTTTTACGCAACCCCTCTGATTCTCACAGGTCTCAGTGTCGCGACCAGCTTTCATTGCGGTCTGTTTAATATCGGGGGCGAAGGCCAACTCTATATCGGCTCACTTCTCGTCATCGTCGTTGCCACCTATTTTCCAAACCTTCCGGCACCGATCGCGCTGACCTTGGCGATACTAGGTGCGGCCGCTGGCGGATTTTTTTGGGGGGCACTCGCCGGCATCTTCAAAGCGCTGCGCGGATCGCACGAGGTCATCGTAACCATTCTTCTCAATTTTATCGCCTATGCTATCGTTGATTACTCTATCCTTTATCAATTCAAGGATCCGAGCTCACAGAGCCCGGAGACGATCGGCGTGGCCCATGCATACTTTCTCCCCACGTTGGACCAGATCGCCCGGCCTCTCGGTGTCCTTTACTTTCAATCGACCCCAGCCAATGTCTCCTTGTTTCTGGCGATGGCGAGCGCGATCGGCATTTGGGTGCTTTTGCAAAAAACCAGAACCGGTTTTGAATTTCGAGTCGTGGGCGCTAACTGTATGGCCGCGAAGTTTGCGGGAATCAACATCTCGCGCGCCACCGTAATGTCACTCGGTATCTCGGGTGGTTTAGCGGGACTCGTCGGTATAAATGAGATCTTGGGCCACGAGCACCGACTGATTCAGGGCTTTTCCCCACAATATGGATTTACGGGAATCGCCGTCTCATTACTAGCGCGCAACCACCCGATTGGAGTCGTATTCAGCGGACTGCTGTTCGGACTCCTTCACAATATGAGCCGTGAGATTGAGTTTTCGACGAATCACGTTTCCAAGGAGCTCGCGCTGGTGATGCAGGCGATTCTCATTGCGGCAGTGGCGGCAATTCCTGGTCTCATAGGCCGTCCCAGACTTTCGAACCCAGAGAAACCGCAATGATTGATATTATTCAGTCGGCCGTACGCCTCACCACGCCGTTAATTTTTGCCGCCATGGGCGGGATCCTGTGCGAGAGGGCCGGGGTTGCAACGATTTGTCTTGAGGGAGCGCTCCTCATCGGTGCCTGGGCGGCAGCCATTTCGGCCCATTACACCCATTCCACTGGGATCTCCCTTATTCCCGCGATCGCTAGCGGCGTATCGGTGCTTTTACTCCACGCTTGGCTTACCTCTCGTGCCAAGGCCGACGCGATCATCAGCGGGCTTGTCATCAATCTTCTGGTTGCTGGCATTACTCCGCTCGTTTGCAAGCAGCTTTTCGATACTCCCACCAATTCGCCTGGACTTCCCCTGGATTCCCGATTTCACGAATGGGCAATTCCAGGACTCTCCCGGATCCCCGTTATCGGGCCTCTTTTCGAGCAGATGCCGCTTACCTACCTGGCGATTCTCTTGATTTTTCTGCTGCACGCTTTGCTCTTTCGGACGGCGTGGGGCTTGCGACTGACCGCAGCCGGCGAGGATCCCGAAACGTTGCTATCGGCAGGTGTTCGCCCCAGTTATGTTCGTTATTATGCATTGGCCGCTGGGGGGGCGTTGTGCGCGCTCGGCGGCGCCTTTCTGTCCATCTCTCACGCGAGCCAGTTCACGCGCGATATGTCGGCGGGTCGCGGATACATCGCGCTTACCGCGCTGATCTTTGGAAACTGGCGGCCACTGCCGACGGCTGCCGCTTGCCTTCTCTTTGGTTTCGCAGACGCGCTCCAAATTCGTCTTCAGGGCACAGAATATATTCCCATTCAATTTGTTCAGGCCATGCCGTACTTAATCACGCTCATTGTCCTGGTGGGATTCGTGCGTCGGTCGCGCCCGCCCGCGGCGCTGGGGAAGTAGCGTTTGCGGTTTTGGATGCACAGGAGCTTTTGTCGCATGCCTTCAGGGTCTCGGAGACTATCCATCGGGCTTGGTGTCGTTATATTTATCATAATGTGTTGGGCCCGACTGTTTCTCGCCGAGCGGACATTTAACATCCATTGGGACACTTCAATTTTTTTGGACGGAGCATGGCGTGTCCTCCAGGGGCAGCGGCCTCATCACGATTTTTCATCCCCGGTAGGACCGGTGACCTTTTTGGTGTTGGCGTCTGGAATGAAAATAATGGGCGTGGACCTCCAAGGAATGGGCCTCGGCGTTGTCTTCTGTTACGCTGTTGTGAGCCTTTGGACAGTTGCACTATGTCATCGGCTATTTCATCCGATAGCCTGCCTTGTCGCCTTTATTGTAATAGGCTCTTACGTCATCACTCCCCATGTGATCGGGAACGCTCTTCCAGGCTATACTTCGTATTACAACTCATTGGGCTATGCATTGTTCGGGTTACTGCTCCTGGATGTGTTATCGAGGAGCGATAAGGCCCCATTCTCCAGAGGGTTTTCGAGCGCATGCGCCGTGCTACTCATGCTGTTTACCAAGGTGACATTCGGTTTGGCAGGAGCGGCAGCACTAGGGTGTAGACTCCTTTTCTACAAGTCCTCGCCCATTTATCGGACCGGACTATTAATGGGCTTTTCCGTCTCCAGTCTATTGATGGCAATCTACCTTAAGTTTGATTTGTTAAGCGTGTTCGAAGATATGCAGATAGTGGCTTACTCTCGCATTCGTGCTTATGAAGTAGGGCGCTTACCCATTCGTTTTCTAGAACTCACGAGGCCCGCCTGGATGCTTATGGGCGGCCTGTATTTTCTAAGGAGCCTTTTGGTGACCCCCTTCAATGGCAAGCGGTTCATTCTCAATGCCACTGAGTTCGCTTTCTTCATGATCCTTGGTCTATTTTTAATGACTGGGATAATGCAGGCCCCTGAGCCGGTCCTGACATGCTTGGTTGCACTCTGCTTTGCGTGCAACGCTCTTTCAATGGAGTCATTTCGGGATCGTGTGTACTTGAATTCTGGAACCCTGCTGTTATGCATGTGTCTCATTCTTCCCCCTCTAAAGAAGAATTACTCTTGGGTTAACCATGCCAGGCGACTTCCGCTAAAAACCGATCTTGTAATTTTGGGAAATGGCTTCAGGTGGGATCGGTCGTGGGGCCCCGTTTTTGATCGATACAATGATGGGTTAGACCTTCTGCGACGCCACCTGTCCGCGGTAGATCGTATCATGGTCGTTGACGATACCAATTTTTTCAGTGCGGCGCTGCAGCAACCGAGTCCCACTCAGGATTTACTGTACTGGCACTGGGGAGTAACTTTTCATGAAACTGCATTGCAAAAATGGCACAGATTTGATCCGGCCCGAATCTTTGGGGACGTGAGTCTCATATTGATTCCGCACCAGGAACAACAAGACACTACCATCTTAATGTTTAGGAAAATGTATCAAGAGTATTTAGATCAGAACTTTGCAATCATAGAACGAACCTCGTCCTGGACCCTTTTGCGTAAGAGGCGCGCGCCCGCGGCATTGGGGAACTAGCGCTAGTTTTTCTCCCGTCAAATTAATGCAAAAACTTTGGAACAGAGAACCCGGCGGGTTTTGGATCGAATAGTCCCTTGGAACTCATGTGGCACCGGGCGCAGGCCTTTTGAACCGTCTCCTCGCCATCGATTTCCCCTTTTTTATTTTTCCGCGGGAGCTTGTTGCGACGAACCCATGATTTGGACCCGTTAGCGCCAGTCACCTCTTCGGCGGCAAAGGCAATCCAGAAATCATCTTTCTTCCCGGCTCCAATATTCATAAACCCCTCAAGTGTGCGAGCGCCGTTGGGGAGTGTTTGCACACTGATACGTAAGTCTCCCGGCACATTCGGATTGGCGGCGCTTGATCCCCAATAAAACTGCCGTTTGTGGCCGCGAAGACCTGGGTTCTGGCTTTCTCCCACCCCCAATTCACCGACCAGTTC
Source organism: uncultured Pseudobdellovibrionaceae bacterium (assembly GCA_964603655.1). GTDB lineage: Bacteria > Bdellovibrionota > FAC87 > UBA2466 > UBA2466 > JACPWY01. The sequence goes on from CAZRVZ010000087.1 coordinate 9,286, forward strand.
CCATCCAAATTTATTCGCGCCGGCCTTTGTATCAAACATTCCGTCGTCCAGCCATTTATCCAATGGAAACTCCCTTTCAAAAGTACGATCCGTTGGGGATCCCTTCATCCTAGTCCATCCGTCGTCATACAATACGAATCCGAGGCGATTGGATGGAGGGTCTGAGTAGAGATCGAGCATCATTCTTAAAGTTCCTGGCCCGATTTTTCCGGCGGATTCGGACGAATGAAACCTTACCAAATCTTCAAAGAGAGTTTGGTCCAGAGGCTTTGCACCGTAAATAGCTAGAGTTGCGACTAGGTTCGTGCGAATGAGTTCGGTATCGGGCGGAAGCGGGACTGAGGCTTTGAGCCTTGCTGCGGTCGCAAAGGCATTTTCAGCGCGTTTAGTTTCGGCTTCCGACACCGGCATTCCGGCCTGGATTGCAACCCCAAGCAGGCGATCTCTATAGTACTGGTCGACCTTTTTCTGCCGATCATTTTCCATCGACGAAAGGTTTTCATCAATCTCCACTGGTCTTCTAGCCTCTTCGAGAACCCGCTCACCACCCAGCGCTCTTGCCCTACTCACCTTTTCTTGCCGGGCTTTATCAGCAAAATTGTTTTCGGCACTCCCGGACCGGCTGAGTTTCACCTGCGTCTTTAAGCTCGCTACCCTTAGTCTTTGGTGGTTGCTGGATGTGATTTTCCACGGGTCCTTTGATGTTTCGCGTAGCAAAAGCCCTTTCACATGCCAGGCAAGTCCCTCATAGTCCGGCGACTCCTTCACGCGTTCATAAAGATCCGACAGAAACACCGTTTCTTCGGGGGTAGGGCGGTCCTTTCCGGACGTCAGAAAATTCACCCGATGCCAATCATTCTTTGAGACGATTGGCTTTTCAGCGGGGCCGTTATCGACGAGCACGGTAATCGCGCCGAGAGTTTTTGGACCTAACGGTTCCGCTGCGCGTCCCTGATTTAAGAATTGAACCCATTCGTTGAGGACATCCCTAGACTGAGGGTTAGTCTTTCCAAAATAAAGATAGAGGGACTGGAGGTAGGATCGCTCAGCAGGTGTAAGGTGCTGTGGTATCGCACTGGTTCCCTTTACCGAAGCCCTAGCATTTAAATAGGCCCTGGCGAACCCAATATCTTCGGGCGTTACGGCGTCCCCTCGCAGCACGCGGCTCAGTGCAAACTGTCCTGCCATGTAAGACACCAGATCACCCGACTGAATCTTGCCCCCAATCAGTTTTCGATTGGACCCAATGCGCTGTGAAAGCGCTGAGCGCTGCAAGGCTTCGGGAAGATTCGCGGCGGATCGGGATAAAATGGCCTCTCCCCATTCAGGCGTTATGAATTCGCCGTCCATGAGTGCACCGATATGCAGTGCCGCCTTGGCTCGTCGGTTCGATTCGATCGCGCGCGCAAGGCTTGGAGTCATATTAAGCCTATCCTCATATCCGGCTCGACTGGCGAGCAGCGCCGTTGCCTCAAGAACCGAATCGATGTCGGCCTGTCGGAAAGGACTTGGGCGAAATTGATCGGGTGCAATTCCCAGCAGATCGGCCAGTAGTGCTCGGTCGGCCTCACCAAAATCTGGCCATACTCTTTGGATCAGGGTCGCGTCCACTGGGCTCGTGGCGAGACCGCCGACTACCGATTGAAGGTGCGGGGAAAGTTCCCTCAGTTCCTTTGAAACGTAGCCAATGCTATTGCTATCAACGTCTTCATATTTCGGGGCTTCGGCCAATGCCGTGATGAATTTGGATAACTGTCGCGGAAATTCAGGTGACTCCACTTCAATCCCACGGAGCTTCATGAGCTCCTCATCCACCCGTTCCCAAAAACGAGTAAGTTCCATTGCCTTGGATGCCGCCGCATCGGCGCTATCGGAGGTGCGCTTGAGTTGCTGCAGGGTATAGGTAGGGGGTTTTTTAATGACTCGCAGTGCCACCTCGATCAAACTTCGTTTTCTCCGATCTAGCTCCCGCTTCAGGATTCCTGCATCCTTTATTGCCTCGTCGGAACTGCTGCGAGTGATTCTAATGGTGTCATGGAAGCGGTTAAATCCCATGAATACGCGATTGCAGCCTGCATCCAAACCGGAAGCATAATGCAGCGCACCCATTTCAACGACTAAAAGAAAAACCGAGATCCTGCGCACTGGCTCATTATATCGTAGCGGGCCTCAGAAATCTGCGTCACCACTGCGTCCCACCACTCTGGCTACATCGGCAGGATCGTCGTTGGGCCATCACCGCTTGATCGCGAATTTTCACGGTAATAGCGAAAGCGTTTTACGATCTCATCGCGCACGCTTTCAAATTCCACCAGGTGATCGATAATTAACTCCGATGCTAGACGCCCCAGATCGATGTCGCGTTCGTACTCGGCGATCTTTTCAGAGATAAACTGCTTTTTCTCATCGGCGCTCATCCCTTCCATTTTGTTGAAGTAGACCGCATTGACCGCCGGCTCCGGACCCATGACGGCGATTTTAGCGGTCGGCAAGGCCAGCACGCAATCGGTGCTAAATGATGGGCCGCTCATGGCGTAAAGTCCGGCGCCAAAGGCTTTTCGTACGATGAGGGTAATCTTGGGTACCTTTGCCGTCGATACGGCGTGGATCATTTTGGCTCCGCCCCGAATTATCCCGCCGCGTTCAACCTGTGACCCCACCATGAATCCAGGAACATCGGCCACGAAAAGTAGCGGGATACCGAAAGCGTTGCACAACTGAATGAATCGAGCCGCCTTGTCGGCCGACTCCTTGAAGAGCACGCCGCCTTTAACGAGCGGCTGATTGGCTAAAATCCCAACCACCTCGCCGTCAATTCGAGCCAAAGCAGTAATGAGCTCTTTGGCGTAAAGTTCCTTCACCTCGAAGAGCGTTCCCGCATCCACGATATGTCCGAGCACCAGGCGTATATCGTAAGCACGTGCCGGCGACTCCGGAATTGGGCTTTTGGGATCCCGCAGTGCCGGCTCCATCGCGACGATCGGCTTGGATTTTACCGAATGGTTTTGAGGAAAATAACTTAAATAGCGTTTGAGCGTTTCGATGGCCGATTTTTCATCGGGCACCAGAAAATCACCGCACCCGCTGACACTGCAATGCATTCGCGCGCCGCCCATCTCTTCGAGCGTAACCTTTTCCCCGATGACGGCCTCGGCCATACGAGGTGATCCCAAATACATGCTTGCATTTCCCTCCACCATAATGACCACATCACAAAAGGACGGAATGTATGCCCCGCCAGCCGCCGAAGGTCCCAAGAGAACGCAAATCTGAGGAATTTTTCCCGATAGATTAGCCTGATTAAAAAATATTCTTCCAGCGCCACGACGACCCGGAAACATCTCGACCTGATCGGTGATTCGCGCCCCGGCGCTGTCCACGAGATAGAGTAGCGGCACACTGAGTCGCATCGCCGTTTCCTGAATCCGTAAGATCTTTTCGACCGTTCTTGCGCCCCACGACCCAGCCTTAATCGTTGAATCGTTGGCCATGATCGCGACCGCTCGACCCTCTATGCGGCCCAACCCGGTCACGACACCGTCTGCCGGAAGATCGGCGCTCTGGCAGTTGGCAAAGAGCCCGTCTTCGACGAATGACTTGGCGTCGCACAGCAGATCCAGCCGCTTGCGGACAAACAGTTTATTGGACTCTGTCAGTTTTTGATGGTACTTGGGCGCGCCGCCGCTCTTCATGCGAGTGGTTAGTTTAGACAGGTCTTCCACGCTTACTCTCCTACGTATTGAGGACGGCGTTTTTCGCCGAACGCCTTCAGGCCTTCAATCCGATCCTTGGAGTAAAGACAGGGCTTATAGCACTCAACCTCGAATCTGAGCGCCTCCTCGATTTCTAGCTCAATCCCTTTTTTGATGGCAAGTTTGGCCTGCTTCACGGCGATTGGTCCCATTTCAACGATTCTCGCGGCGATACCCTTTGCGGCGATAACGGCATCCGGAGCAACCGCACTCACCAATCCTAAGGCTTTTGCCTCTATCGCCGTCAACCGCCTGGCCATGAGAATCAATTCGAGCGCCTTAGACAATCCAATAATGCGAGTCAGCCGCTGAGTCCCCCCGTTACCCGGGATGATTGCGAGATCCACCTCGGGAAACCCCACGGTGGCGGTCGTCGCGGCTACTCGAAAATCGCAGCACAGGGCCAACTCCAACCCACCGCCCAGCGCCGTTCCGTTAATTGCGGCAATGGTCGGAATAGCAAGGTGATCGAGCTGCTGGAATAGCGTGCGCACCATCTCGAGCCTCACCAGAACATCCTTTTCATTCATTCCCTGGCGCTCCTTGAGATCGGCGCCAACACAAAATGCCTTTTCTCCAGCGCCCGTCAGGATAAGCACCCGCGCTGACGGATCGGTTTCAATCACGTCGATCGTTTTCTTGAGATCGTCGTAGATATCCCGATTGAGAGCATTCATCTTTTCAGGTCGGTTGAGCGTGGCAATCGTCACTCCACCTTCTCGGCGTAACGTCACATGGCTAGCACCCATACGGAATTCCCCCCCTGGCAATAACTTCTCCAATCGGACTCTGCATCGAAACACCACAGCCGCGCAACTTTTCCAAAACAGACTTCAGCGCGTCAATGGGAATTCGGCCAGACCCACCACTGCGGCCGCTGCGAAACAGCCAATAGGCAATGCCTTCCAGAGCCACATTGCCGCTAGCGCCTTTGGCGTACGGACAGCCACCGATTCCGGCAGTAGATCCGTCAAATCGTCGAATTCCAGAATTCCAACCGGTCTCACAGTTCACGAGGGCCAGTCCATAGGTGTCGTGTAAGTGCAGCGCCAGCTGAGACACTTCAAAATACTCCAAAGCAAGCCGGATCCCATTGGTGATGAGAGCCGGCGTCGCAACACCGATGGTATCGCTCAAGGCGACCTCATCGGGCCCCAGTCTTTTAACCAGAGTGAATACCTTTTTGAGCGCCGCTTCGCCGATCGCGCCCTGATAGGGACAACCGAACACTGTCGAAATGTATACGCGCACTCGACGATTTTGGGCCCGGGCGAGTTCGCCAACTTTGACAAGCTCTACGGCCAACGCATCAATGGATTGGTTGGTGTTTTTTTGATTGAACGGCTCGGATGCCGCAATAAAAGTACTGAGCCACGGAATCGGGAATCGCAATGCCCGACTCGCTCCGACACCATTGGGGACGAAGGCCATGGTTTCAATTGCTGCGGCATTTTTGAAATAACCTTCGCAAAACGCCTCGGCATCGCTAAACTGAGGGACCCACTTCGGGCTAGCAAAGCTCGTAATCTCGAGACGATTGCTTCCCAGCACCGCCAGCATTTGGGCGATCTCCAGCTTGATCGGGGTGGGCATGACGGCGGACTCGGACTGCAGACCATCCCGAAGCGTTACATCGGTTAAAAAAACGGCGTCAGTCACTGATACTCACTTAAGTTCCACCAGCACATCCCCTTCATTTACAAAGTCGCCAGTGGCTTTGAGTAACCGCGCCACCTGCCCGGCCAATCCACTTACCACGGGAACCTCCATTTTCATGGACTCGAGCACGGCAATCTCCTGCCCCACGTGCACCGGATCGCCGACCTTCACCTTGAGCTCCAGTAAGCTGCCGGCCATTTCACACCGGATTTCACTCATTGAGCGAGACCGATAGTATAGCCAATGCGCATGAGGACGCTCCAATGGCTGGCCCCCACTACCGGAGAAAAAACACTATGGTAGCGAACGCCGATGCCAAATTTCAACACCTCCTCCACCACGACATCCACCGCGCCGCCGAATTGAATACCAAATTTGGAATCCGACTCGGTCCCATTATCGAAAACATAAAAGCCGGGCCCGGCGCCCGCGGTCATCTCGATGTCATAAAACTGAGAGACACGAAACTCGGCGGACATTGTCGGGTTCAGAATTGAGAGTCCTGAATGGCTGCTCCGGCGCAATCCGAATTGAACATCTAGCAAGGGGTTCGCTCGAATGCCGGCCTCAAAGCCAAAACCGAGAGCGCTGGCATAACGTTCCGTGACGTTGCCCCCCACGAGCGTCACGTGGCCCAAATTCGCCTGGAGAACCACCCCCTCAATCGCTGCTAGGGCGCCCGTCCCCAATCCCAAAACCAGAAACAGAGTTGCTCGAACCATGTTGAACCTCCTCCAAGTGAATGATAGGGGTGATGGGATTGAGAAGGCAAGTTTGCCGTCGCAGAACACGCGGTACTCGGCACTGGCTTTGAAGAACAGTTGCATTGTTTGTGCAAGTGCGGGTGCTGATGCGATACTTTTCGTTTACACTACACGATACTCCGCGCCCGCAGTACGCGTTACTCACACCCTCTGTTTTCAAAAACAGTAGTGTTGCGTTCGCACGCGGACTCAAGGCTCGACCCCGTCACTCGGCGCCATGCATCTCGCAAGTGCG
>CAZRVZ010000088.1:0-3203 GCA_964603655.1 uncultured Pseudobdellovibrionaceae bacterium
TAAGCATGAAAGTTTCCCTAAAGGAACAAACTAGTTTTAGGGAAGACGCTTTTTGGAGCGGACTAACGCAGTTGCAGCGATGTGGTTGAGTGTGCTGATGCGGGTATCGAACTCACTTGAGATGGCCCGGTCGAGCGAATCGAGCTCGAAATCGAGGCTTTTCTGCCTCGGCGAGGTGACGTCCATCACGTGAGTCTTAAGAGTTTCATTGATAGCGGCAACGGGGTGTTTGTAGGTGCTAAAAACGGTTTCGGCGATGCTTTTTCCAAGCTCGCTTCTCATGGTGAATTGAATGTCGTTAAATGGACCTTCCGCCTTTCCTGAAAGGTTAAACGTCGACAGGGGAAGGCTAGCGTTAGTCAGAGTCTCCTGAATTTGGCGGTGTCTGGAGGATACACTATATTTGGCCTGATCGAGTACGGTGTCCCACGACATTTGAATTTTATCCCCTTGAATGCGTATTTTTAAGTTCCCTTTAAGGGTGGCCGAATCAATTTGAAATTTCAAATCGTGTCCTTCGCTGAGCGAAACCGGGCCGATGGGGAGGCCATCTGCCGTTACCTCAATTGATTCCGATGGGACCTCAGTCTGGTGGTCAATGACCACGTGAATGTGAAGATTGGATATGGAGGAAAGGGCGGAGTTTATGGTTAAATCGACGACGCACGGGCTGTGAAGTGATGGGGGCTCTGTGGTGACGCCGGTAATCGTTCCGCTAAGAGATTCGTTGCTTGCTGCCGCAACAAAGGTGATTTTCTTAATCAGTACGGCAGGCCAGCCGCCATCCTTTCCAAAATAAATAACCTCGCCGCGAGCGCGATTCTGACGAACGATTTCCGGCGTGCCGTTGGGCATACGCCTTCTTCCGACATCAAGCCAGTAGGCGATGCGATCCAATCCAAGAAAAATCCGAGGGCCAAAAATCTCGGTCGAAAGGTCTTCCGAGTTGAGGTTTGGTAGACGCAATCGATTGCGCAGGTTTTGAACATCTTCCAACAAATAGGGTTCGAGGTTCCAGAGAGATTTTCGTACCCGGTCAAGGCGTGCGTTTACTTGCTCCTGCGTTGAAATAAGTGGTTTGACGGCCGAACTGGCATCGACATGCAGAGTTGTCCAGGGATTTACTGCTACTGATGACGGAGTTCTGGATACCCGCAACTTTTCAAATCGTTCGCTAAGCGCGTTGATTTTTTTGTATGAATCCGCATCGGCAAATAAGCCCCCTTTGAGCTTTGAGATCGCATCAATGTCCGTTTTGAGCTCATCCAGCCGTCTAAGCGAGCTGAGATTGGAGACCAATTCCGATAATTTACTCTTAAACTCAATGCTTGTTTCAAGTTGACCCAGCAGACGTAATGGGTTTTGAGAAATTCTCGACAATATGGGAGAAGAGAAACCGGCGGCGGCGCGATCCAAAACTCCCGATGACTCTTCCGCAGAAGTGGCGAGCCCGCCATAGTGCTGACGGTCTAACCCAAACCGGGCCCCCTCAAACTGAACCGATTCCACCACGAGCTTTCGTCTTAAAAGTGGGCTGATCAACACCCGACCTGTAATCCTGTCGAATTGCACCAGGTTCTGACTCGGATTAAAGGGGTTTGCGATCTGCAGTTGGTTGATTTGAAATGTACCGCGCCAGAGGCTTACCTTAAACGAGTGAGCTTCGATTTGGGCACCGTTGAACCGGGACCCTAACGATTCCAAAAGCCAAAGAGCATGACTGTCGAAGAGTACGACCCAATAAACAATAGACAAAACGATTAAGCCCAAGGCCCAAAAATGCACTTTCTGGCGAAAGATGTTAGCGGTTTTCATAACGTAAGTACTGGCTGAATTTTCTATAAAAACGAGAACTCGCGAAGGATTGCCAAAGATCGGTGCTCATGACGGCAGAAACGACCGATCCGGCAAAACTCTGGCAAAAACTGGCGGTGGTTAAGCAGAGTAATGGGATGGCTGCAAAGAAAACGAAATACCCCATGACCGTGGTGTGATTAAAGAGCGTGTAGGGAAGAATGGGCGCATGAAAAAGTCTCGGCCAAACGTTCGAAAAGCCAGGAGCTTGGGTTAAAATGTAATTCCCCACGTTATGGGCGAAGGGATCCATGAAACCGGACAGCGACCAAAAAAATAGGGTACCGAAGCATAATGACGCCAGGTTAAACCGCACAAGTACTATCGATAAAAGTGCGACGCCCCACTGCAGCGAAGTGACGGGAAAAACTGCCAGCGTAAACGCCGGCATGAGGGCCCAACCGATATTTTTCGGCAAGCTGTCATTCAAGAGTAATCTAAGGCACCAGTGAATGAGAGGCATCATGAATGTCTTAATTATAAGGCGATTCATCAAATTTTACTAATGAGACCATGAGTTAAATTACCCGGGACATTGCGTATAGAGACGATACCATGAGAGATTTAATACGCTCGGAATGTAATCTAACTTAGGGCCCGCCCAAGAATAACTTTACATTTTGGACATCGCATCTTCGGCCCATCTTTGAACACTGCTCGCTCACAAAACTTTCAACATATCGTCGAGATATGCCTCAAGTTTTGTGAGCTCGGATCGTTCAAATCTGGGCCAAATCTGCGCGCCAAAATGTAAAGTTATTCTTGGGCGGGCCCTAAGGTGTTTTAAATTGAAGGTAACATTACGAACTCAAAAGGGTTGGCTCGAGGTGGACTTCAAAACACTGCAGCACACCCGCTTTCCCAACGTGCTTGGCGTTGGCGATATCACCGGCGTTCCTAATTCTAAAACGGGAGCGGCCATTCGCAAACAGGCTCCGGTGGTCGCCGCCAATGTGAAGGCAATGCTCACTCAGAGAACTCCTTCGAGGCATTATGACGGGTACTCCTCGTGTCCTCTCGTCACCGGATTTGGCAGGGTGATACTTGCCGAGTTTGGTTATGACGGAAAACTTATGCCGACCTTTCCGCTCGATCCGACTCGTGAACGGCGATCGATGTGGTGGCTGAAGCGCTATCTCCTGCCGCTGCTCTATTGGTACGGAATGCTCAAAGGACGGGCCTGATCTGAGTCAGGGCGAGTCTGGTCGACGTCGCCAAACGTCTCATGAAATCACACCGGGAATTCTCGTCTGAAGTGTCCCGTCGGAAATCCAGCGCTTGAGCTGATCGGCCGAGAGCTCGGCAGAGTCACCGAGATCCACCTGCCACGGGCGGCACCGCTTCGACAT
>CAZRVZ010000089.1:0-13323 GCA_964603655.1 uncultured Pseudobdellovibrionaceae bacterium
GATGTTCTCCCAGCTGGCTTGCTGCAGCGTGTTAGGTCCTCAAGCCCGAATGTGCCGATAAGAAGCGGCATGCGTGGGCGAGAAAAATCTGGGTTCAATTGGGTCCTGATAGGTATGACCGCAGGGATGAATAACCGGCGCGTGGCCTCGAGGATGGGCCGTGGCCAACGGCCGCTAATATTATTGTCCCTGCTGCTGGCGAGTCACGGCCTGTTAGCAACACCCTGCCCGGAGTTTAGAAAATTTGATTCGCCCCCCAACAACTCCAATTCCAATCAATCCCATTCCAATGAAACCGGGTTCTTACGGAAGCTGAAAACCCAAGCGTCCTTTCTCAAAGGATCGCCGGCCGGAGAGTATATCTACAATTCGCTCACTTCACACCACACGTATGACAGATGGAGCGCTATCGACACGCTCAAATACCTCCTATTTGAGCCCACCAATAAATCTCTTCTGCAATGGACAGCGTTGAATGAAACCGATCACACAAACGCCATTGCGGCAGCCGATGCCCTTCATAAAAGCGGGCGCGATTCCGAAACGTTACACATCTTGTGTCAGCGACAGTTGCAAGATCCCGACCCGCTTGCCCGCCAGAGTGCTCTAGCGAGACTTCCCTATCTGACTCGGAAGAGTCAAAAGCTGGTTGAAAAGCTTCTCACCGATTCTGATCGCACTGTTCGCCTTAACGCGCTCAAGACGCTCCAACAACTGAAGGCGTTCTCCTCGGCAGCGGCCATCGGCGAACTCCTCAGCCACGAAGACCTCCGCACGCGGGGTGATGCCTTGCAAACGTTGTTTAAACTGGGGCAGATCGAAACCGTCCCGCCCGCAACTCTGCAAAAAGCGGGGACCGAATTAGCCAAACTCAACTATCCATTTGCAGAGGACCTGGATCTGTACCTCAACCAAAATATGCTTTACCATCCCCTCTATCGAAAGGTTCCCAATCGCGAAAAGTTTTTTGATCCCCGCGGACCCGTGGAGGTCATCAGGTTTGAAAAGACTGGTGGCAAAACTTTCTTATTGGGTGGCCCGCTTGCGGGCAAAGTTGTCGCCAAAATTATCTCGGCCTCGGCTGCAGTCGCGTGGAGAAAGGCGTGCGACTCTAAAGTCACCTGGAAGGAAGCCGGTTTTGATTACGTTCCCGTCGAACCGCTGATGACCAAAGAGGCGGTGATTTCACAATACAGACTAGACGCCGCTGCAAAGGCGGCACTCTCAACACTCGAATCTCACCAACAGGCGGGAGAGGAAATTGTATACGCCCAGGTCCTGCAGGGGCCACAACTCGAACAGCTTTCGGCTAAAATGAGCGAACAGGATCAGAATCGAATTCGCCACATATTGGCCTCGCTTGGCATTAGCCACGGCCACCTGGACAATCACAACTTTGTCGTTACGCATATGGATGGAATCCCCCGCATTTACGCTATCGATTTCGACCGAGCGACGCTCACCCCGAACTGAAAATCATCAGTCACCTGCAGTCTCTAGCCCTTCACCCGTTCCCCCCTTGACTCGCAGGAACCCATAATCGCGGTGGCCATCGTCTCGATGCCAGTAGGTTTTTACACGCCGAATCACCGGTCAGCCACAAACGAATGGATAAAATCAGCAATACAGATGCTGACTTTCATGAAATACAGCAATACTATTGCTGGGTATGTTTAAGCGCTCACTCAATATTTTAAAAGCAGTTGAATCAAAAAGCGTCCTGCTTTTAGGTCCGCGACAAACGGGGAAAACCACTCTTCTACAGGAAAAATTTCCGGACGCCTTATTTATCAACCTTCTTCACGCAGATACCTTTCGCCAACTCTCGCGAGCCCCTGAGCTGATCCGGGAAATGGTAACCGCCTATGACCAGACGGCCAAGGGGCGACCCATTATTGTGGTTGATGAAATTCAGAAACTTCCCGTGCTTTTGGATGAGGTGCAGGATTTGATTGAGAAGAAAAAGCATCTTCGCTTTGTTCTCACGGGGAGCAGCGCCCGTAGGCTCAAGCGTTCAGGGGTAAACCTTTTAGGAGGCCGTTTGAGACGTATTCAACTCCATCCGATCACCTTTGATGAATTCACAATTGAAAATGTAAATAAACCGGGTCTGGCTACGCTATTGCAATGGGGGGGACTTCCCTTTGTTCTTAACTCGAAAAATCCCCGAGAAGATTTGATGGACTATGTTGGGACGTATTTGAAAGAAGAAATTCAATCAGAGTCTCTTGTTCGATCAATTGAGAGTTTTTCCAGATTTCTTTCGGTTGCAGCGACTGCGAATGCCGAGCAGGTTATTTTTTCTAATATTGGATCGGATGCTGAGGTTCCTGCTCGCACCGTAAGGGAGTTCTTCCAAATTCTCGAAGACACGCTGGCTGGAACCCTCCTACCAGCGTATTTGCACACCAAAAAGAGAAAGGCGATGTCGGCGGCAAAGTTCTATTTTTTCGACGTTGGTGTGGCCAATGCACTTCAAAATCGCTGGACACTTCAAACCGGCACTGTCGAATACGGGAAGGCGCTGGAACATCTCATTTGGCGCGAGCTTACGAGTATCATTGCTTACCGGTCACTCTCCGTTGAGCTCTTCTATTGGAGGTCTCTATCGAAGATGGAGGTCGATTTTGTCATCCAGGAATCCGGATCGAAAGAGGCGGCGATCGCAATTGAGGTTAAATCTGGTAGGGTGGCGCCGAAAGATCTCAGGGGCCTGAGAGCTCTTGTTGAGGATCAGCCTAGAATTAAGTGTCATGTTGTATGCTCCGAAATGTCCAAGCGAAAAACGGACGACGGTATTCAGATCTGGCCCATCGAAGAATTCTTGAGAAGCCTTTGGCTCGGAAAGATAATTTAAAGTATAGGAGTTTTAAAAGGGATACTTTTTAAAAATTCTCGTACTTGAACCTAATGGCGTTCCGAGTCAGTTCGAATGCGGGCCTACCAGACCGATTTTCGCTCAGAGACTTTGCACTGAGACCGAACATCCCCGAGAGCACTCTCACCGTTCGCCCCCGCTCGCCCCCGGCAGATGGCCTCACCAAACCCAGCGTAGACCGGCAAATGTAAAATCGGAATTACCCAGACGCGTGGAACCATCCGGAGAAAAATATCTCAGCCCGCCAAATTCACCGGTATCCGAACTCGCTAAATTTAAATGTTGGCCGAGAGTGAAATCCCAGTTTTCACCCACGGAGTAAGCCACCGTGGCACTTAAAAGCGCTGAGGGGTCCTGGAGATTGGTGATGATTGTGGTTTCAAACTTCCAGAGCGGGGTCACTTCCCAGGTCACCACCGAGCCCAGATACCACCGCCCCAGAAACGCGGTGGAGACGTGGCCAAACCCGCTGTTATAACCGGTTCCACCACCACCCGACCCGTTGTACCCAAAACCATTGTAATAGCCTTCGAGACAAATCACCCATTTCGAGTTAAGTGCGCGCTCCCACCCGACAACCCCCTGAAGTACTGTGGAGTCGCGATCCCTAAACCCAGCGGTGTCGAGTCGAAACACGGAGTCACCGACGTTTGCCTCCCAAACGATGGCGGCAAATGGTTTACCATCGCTCCTGCCGATGTGAATTCCCAGATCGGATCCCTTCAGTTGTTCTCGGACGATGAGAGCAAATGCGGGAGCCCCATTTTTAATCGGCAAAATTCGCAACTCGGTATCAACCGGCGCTGTGAGTGCGATGACGATCGCGTCCTGGGATATCTTCTCGTCAGGGTCAATGACTAGTCCCGATGAGCGTGGCGTTTGCGAGGATGCGAAAAAAATGCGGGCGACACCCCCAGATAAAGCCATCTTGCCCAGTCGAATAACGAAATCATCCCCTCTCAAGGAGAGACGCGCACGAGTAATTTCATGGGTAATCTGGGACGATGGGTTTTTCCAAACGGTATCTCGCGTGTCCCAGAATGGTTCAAGCCCAGGACCATTTCGGAAATTAGAGGAGAGAGTAGTGTGCCAAACGTCGCCCGCGTCGAGGTCCAGAGACCCCCAAGTAACACTTCCGCTTAATCGGATCGCCTGATCGAGTTTGCTAGCGCTGCTCTTTTCATATACTGTGCCAGCGGGCTCCTGGCGCATACGTTCCGAAAGTGTGCTGCTAAAGGTGGAACCGCTAATGTCCCAGTGGCACATGGCTCCGTGAGGAATAAACAGAAAGAGCAGGTGAAGTTTCAGGCGATTCATGGAGTGTCCCATCGATGACTTTGAGAATGCGTTTGGCTCTTCTCAGCACGCGCGGATCGTGCGACGAAAATAGAAAGGTAATTTTGCGCTCGTGATTGAGTCGTTCGAACAGCTCCAGCAGGTGCTCGGCGGATCGGGAGTCCAGGTTGGCCGTGGGCTCATCGGCAAAAATAATTTCCGGGTTGACGATAAGCGCTCGCGCCACCGCCGCCCTCTGTTGCTGACCGCCGCTCATGGTGGAAGGCTTTCTAGACAGGCAGCTCGAAAGTCCCACTTCACCAAGCAGATCGCGAGCCCGCCGGGACCGCTCGTTGGATGACACTCCACGCAGGGCAAGCGGGTACTCGACGTTCTCCTGCAGCGTGAGAACCGGAAGCAGATTGTAGGACTGAAAAATGAACCCTACATGATCGCGCCTAAGGAGCGTGTTTTCCAGTGGCGAGAGGCGGCCGAGGTTGTGCCCTAGTAGTGTGACATGCCCGAAGTATTCGGCGTCCAGGCCCGAGGCGACATTGAGTAACGTCGTCTTTCCGGAACCCGAGGGGCCTGCCAGTGCCGCGAATTCTCCCGTTTTTAAAGCAAACGACACGTTGTCGATGGCGACCACATCGCCAAAATGTTTGCGAACATTTTCAAATACGAGACAGTACATAGTTCCTCCGGAATTAGGTCCTCAGCGCAGCCACCGTCTGAAGCCGGCTGATGAAACGGATCGGAAAAAGAGCGACCACGATCGATAGGCTCATTACGGCCAGCGATACAGTCAGGCTGTTGTGCCAGGATAGAGTTGGAAAACAGATGGTTTGAACCACGGTGCCGTCGATGGCGAAATCCTGACTCGTGAGCCACTTGAGGTCAAAACCTGTGTGACCGAAAAACAGCGTAACACCCGTTCCCAAAATATTGCCGATAACGACGCCTATCGCGCATAAAATTGCGGTTTCTCCAATAACCATGCCGACGAGCTCGCGGGTGCGGGTGCCGATGGCCATCATGATGCCGAATTCGCGCGATCGCTCCATGATACTCATGAGGATCGTATTGGTGATGCCGAGTGCCGCAACGAGGAGAATAATGAGTAGTAGCAGTCGATTTACCGCCCCATCGAGATCGATGATGGCGACGACATGTTTTTGGACATCTCGCCAGCTTAGCGCCTCGAGGTCCGGGTTATGATTCTCAATGTCCTGTTTCAGGTTTTCGACATTGGTTTCGGGCTTTAGAATGAGCGCGATCTGGTGAGTGGCGTCTCCGGTTAAGGAAAGGAGTTCCCGGGCCTTAGCCAATCGGATGAAGGTGGTGGATTTGTCGGCGTCGGCCCCCGTTTCGTAGATACCGCAGACTGAGAAAAGTTCGTTGCCGATCGACCCCTCTACGCCCTGGGTGAGTGCGACGACCTTGGAGCCAATGCGAGCTTTGAGCAGATCAGCGAGCGGGCGGCCCAAAACGATCGCGTTCTCCGGCGCGTTCTCAAAATAGTGACCCTCTTTGATGTTGGCAAAATATCGGGTGACCTGTTTTTCACGGTCGGGTTCAATACCGACGAAGACAACGTTGGCCGCGCCGTAAGGCGATGATAAGAGACCGGGCGCGAAGGTTCTGCGGGCACTGGATGTCACTTGTGGGTTCTGATCCAATTGGGAGATGAGCGGTGAGGAATCGGAGATCGCGTGACTCGCCGACCGAGATTGGTGATAGCCCTTCGTAGCGATCATGAGGTGGCCGCTCTGGTACCGGATGACGTTATCGATAATCTGCTGGTGAAACGAATCGTAATAATTGTGAATAGCAACGAGCGCCATGACTCCGACGCCGATGGCGTTTACGGTGAGCAGAGTGCGTCTCCGGTTGCGCCAGACATTTTTCCAACAGAGTTTGAGGAAGTACATCATGAGTATATCGCTTGCTTGGTGGTTATGTGCTGTTTCATATGTCAGTTGAGCGGCGTCGAAATCCAACCAGTATTAATGTTTCGTGCCGCCTCTGCTGTTTTCTTAAGCCTTCGCTGTTCAAACAGGGATTGAGGAATTGCCCTGTCAAAAAGCGCCTTGTCATGGTGAATCTCTGTAAATTCGCCTGGTCGATCGGCTGAATCGAGGCGCGCGGTCGTGGGAATTGTACGATCATCGAGTCTTTGGAAATCGGAAAAAGTGAGTGTTCGGACCAACTTTCCATCGCCATCGAAGTACTCATGTTTGAGCGGCATCCAGTCACGAGCCCGCGCTCGGTAATTGACCTTGGCCCAGACCACCGCCTCGTTGGGTTTGGGAACACATTCAATTAAGATCTCATTGCCACGGCGCGAGACTTCACGGTGGTTGTAATCATTGGCGAGACTCGACACTTTTAAAAGATCGTCGTTGGTGAAATCACTTCCCATCCACGATTGTCCGAGCATCGAGGTGGGAACGCGAACGATCTGGTCGGTCTTGGGAAGGTAGTTCCAAATCTCACCACCGATTCTGAGCGATACCATACCCTCCTCTTTGATGGGTTTTATAATTTCGATAAAAGAATGGGAGTCGCCCAGAGAGACCGTACGTAGGTAAAGACGCCGTGTGTACGAGGCCCGGTTAACGCTCATCGATGTCAGCATTTGCGATGAACGACCGCGCAGGAGCGACTCACCGCGCCGGACGATTTCAGTTGCTGATGGAGCCAATGGTACTGCGTGTGATGGTGATGCTGCAGTGTTCCCAGAGGACCACACCAGAAACAAGGCGACCGACAGTCGACTTATCAAAACTCGGCAAGCTGCACGCATAGATACACTCCGTTAAAAAATTAACCGCAAAATTAAATGATCGGCAGTGCTTAGGACGACGCCCAACTTGGATGAGTGACAAAAAATCTAAAGGTGCCTACAGGGTGCGGGCCGTTAATCGCTTAAGCGCTTGGACTGAATGCAGATTACACAGGAAAATATTAAAGCAAAGCAGCGCAGAGTTATTCGACGAGAGGATTGAGGCTCCGCTAGTCCTGGAGCTGCAAAGGAGACTATTTATCCAGTTTTTGGAGGATGCTATTCTTCAACGTACAGTCCAGCTCTCTCGATTTTTTAATTCCAGTTATTTTTTCGATATAGCGTAAGGCAACCTTCTGGGTTTTCTTCGTCAGATCGAATTCAATCTCGGCGGCGCCATACACAATCAGGTTCCCGGAAAGCGTGAGTCTTGAGTCTTTACGCTCCACCGTCACATTCGCCATGGCGGTCTGAGGACTTAGTGGCTCGCCTTCCTCGTGAGAGGCGAGCGTAACGATAGACTGCAACTTCTGATTGGAACACTCGCTGATCTGCTGCGCACTTGCATAGATCTGATAATTGTATCGCAACTCTCCCTCAAGCAGAGTCGTACAACTGGCGATGTGGGAAAGTGTGAGAAGCGGCTCGCAATTAGGTTCTCCGGGGGGCTTGGCCGCCGGTTTCGTTTGTTTCTCCGCCAAGCGAAAACGACGGCCGGCGACTGCACCATGGCCGTCGTTTCCGTGTTCTTGAAGGATGGGTGGCTTGGCCCATGTGGGCAGCGATACCATTAGAGTGCCCAGTAATCCCGTGCCCAGTAATCCCTTGAGTGATGTCGAGTATAATAGGTTCATAAACGCTCCTGTGCGTAAACGTATCAGTTACGAATTGCCGAGCGTACAGAGCAAATTGGCGGGATGTTTTGGTGCGGTTTGGTGGGGTGGCCGGTGCCTGAGTCAGGGGGACATTAGAAACATCGAAACGTCGAAGCGTCGAGACTTCGAATCGTCAAATCGTCTACTTATCTACTGACAGATGTAACATTCACTCGTTCGTAAACAGAGTGCCATCTCTTTGGTACCCGAATCGATATCGAGCGCCATTCCGGTGGGGTAGTAATTGGTCATGCCGTAGGGTTCGTAGAGCGGAATATAATAGGTGCGTATCCGGCCGGTAGAGCTGCGATAGAAGCTGGCGACGCCCTCCCACACCGCGCCTACATCTGACGTCACGCGCATCTCACGGGTCGTCTCGTCCACCGACGCCATGTATACCCGATTCAGAGCCACTCGAGCGGCGCAAGCGATTCTCTGGTTGGCACGCAGTCCGGGAGCCAGACCCAGAAATGCAGCGACGAGGATAAGAGTGGGTGTTCGCATGGTTTGCCTCCCCGTGAATGGATGATGTCACGACGATACACTAATGCGGCGTTTGGTTCACGCTGCGCCGCTCGATTATCAATAGAAATACACTCAAAGGCTACCCTTGATTCGTTGAAACCTGTGCCCGATTATGAAATAAATTCTCTCCAGAGGATGTGATGCCTTCGCAACGAAAAAAAGTAATGCCGCTCGCCAAGCTCAGTCGATTAAGGCGCAATGACGTTCCAGCTTCGGTGCGCTTGGTCAAAGAAGTCCGAAACGAACTTCTCTTTGAAACGAGGTCCATTCGTAAAGAGATAGGTGCCGCGGAAAAACGGTTGGAGTCCAAGATTTGGTCAGTCGAGTCCAAGATTAGCTCGGTTGAATCCAAATTGGCGTCCAAGATTAGTTCGGTTGATGCCAAGGTCTCGGCATTGGCGTCCAAGATCTGCTCAGTCGAGTCCAAAATCTGCTCGGTCGAGTCCAAGGTCGATAGCATTTCATCCACGGTTCACGGAATGCGAGTGCTGATGGAAGAACAGCGATCCGAAAATCGAATCGTGCTGGATGGCATTGCGGCCGTAATTGTTCGCCAAGATAGGGCTGAAAACGAGGCGTTCGAGTTTCGAAAAAATCTGGCAATGCTAATGATGTCGCAAAGCCCCGCGGTTAACGCCGAGCTTTAACCAGGCGCTATCCGTGGTCTATCCGCAGTCTGTCCGCACTTTCGGGGGCATCGTACTACTCACACGAAACCTGATCGAGTCGAAAGGTGAAATTACACCCGCCGGTTGAAGGTGCCCCCGATGTACGAGTGCGATTGCCTTCGTTATCCTCATACGTTTCAAAACTCGGGTCATCATCATGGAAACCGATCCAGGCGGTCAGGGCATTTTCCGGCACTGACTGACCGCTCTGGTAGAGGCCCAGGCTGGCACCTGCGAGGGTGGCATCGATCAGCGAGTCGTTACCGCGTTTGAAGTAAAGTTTCCAGGAATTGGGACAAATTTCTGAAGCCAAGACGTAGCCACTCTCATACACTCGTCGAATACTGACCCCCAAGCTGGAGGTGAGCGTGAGGCGATCGGTCGATCTCATGGCTATCCCTCGAAATACCTCGATGGGCGCGGCGCTTGTCCGCGCGCCAAGATGAAAATAAAATAATGGATCCAGGTGGGCCGCCGGGGCCTGTGAAACGTTCATTGTTTGTGTGCCCGTCTGGACGCACTGAGCGCGCGCCGTGACGTTTAATCGGGTAGAACTGGTTGAGTTACCGGAGCGATCAAAGACGCACGCGCGGTAACTATAGATTGCAGGCTCAATTGCAGAGGCCACACCCGTGTCGATAAAAAGTGTTTCCGTGATATTTTCAAAAGTCTTTACCAGGGTGCCCTCCGCACAGTTTGCAGGCGGTGATGCACCCGATTGCCGGCGTATGGTGACCTGAAGGTAATCGCGCACATCTTCTGGGTAACCGATTTCTATTCGGATTTGGCGTGCCCCCGCGCCTGTTTGGGCATTAAAAGACGCCAGCGCCGGAGGGCTAATCCGGTCACGCGAGACGATGCCGGCAACCGCATCGTCGAAAGTGAGGTTTTCCGCCCGGTCTGTAATACAGGCCCGGTAGCTAAACGGTTCGCCAAAGAATGCCGAGGTCCTGTCCACATAAATACTGTCGATAAATGGGGGAGCCAGCGTGGCGATAACGGTGCCGCTCGCGCAGGTGGGCGGCGTTTGGCCCACCTGCGAGCGGATCGAAACGCGCGCGTAGTCCAAGACTTGGATAGGGTCGAAATTCAGGGTCAGGTTTACTTCACCCTGGTTGAGTCCGGTTTGTCCCGTAAAAACTCGTAAGCGACCGGGGCGTGTCGTATCGCGCGCCGAAACGCTCTCCACTTTGTTCGTGTTCGTAAGATTTTCCACGGAGTCCTCGAGGCACGCACGGTAACTAAACGGCTCGCCAAGCCGAGAGCCGGTCTGGTCATTGAAAGTGCCTACCGTTGGAAACGGGCGCACGAGCGTTGCCACGATGACTCCCACGCCACAGGTTGCGGGTGCAACAATACCGGGGATCCGAATCAGTTTGATCTTAAAAAGATCGGTAGAATCCGCGGCGTATGACCACGACAGAGTGATCTCGCCATCGGCTTGAGTCCCAGTGGCGGCCGAAAATGCCGTTAGCGGCGGAGGGGGATGTTTATCGAGAGATCTAACAGTTTCGGTTTGCAGGGCCGCCGTTTGGTTTTGGCCATCCACTGCACAGGCTAGGTACTGGTACTGACGGCTCGAAGGAGCGTTAGTACTGTCGGTCCACCGACTATTGGCAAACGGGGCAGTAAAAACTCGGACTCTCTCGCCGAGATTACAGGCGGGCGCTTGTGAACTCGCCTGGGCGTCGAACCGCAGAATATTCACCCGAACATACGCACGGACATCGCTGGGAAAGTCCAATACCAAATCAATGTCACCATGAGCGACTTGGCCGGTTGTGGCGCGAAAGCGGGCTAATGAGACGAGAGTTAGGCCAGAAGCGGGGCTCAGTGCAGGATTGGGCGATAACACAGCCGGGCCAATCTGGAGTGGTCTTCGGCCGCACGATGTTAGCAGTGCGATCCCGGTCATCACCCACAGCACCGCCAGAATGAATTTGCGATTGAGCACTCTAATTATCCTTCTGCAATTTACCTTACGCTTTGGGTGGGTAACCTGGCTGCGAGTCTTCGCGTATACAGCCAGTATAGAAAGCGCAGCCCTCAAACTGAACTGAGCAATTTGGCGCGATCGGATTGGGGTGTCCAAAAATTAGTCGCAGGCCACGCTGGAGAGGTGTTATTCCATTACGTGAATGGTCGCGTCTACCGTAAATTGGGATTCGATCTTGGGCTTTGCTGCAGTTCCGGACTGGCCCCCTGGCCCGTTTGGTTGTTTGACCAATAGTCGATTGCGCGTACTTCATATGCGGCCTGCGCGCTTCTGTGCACGGCTGGGATTTGATAGGAGAATCCGTGCGCTCCGGTGATGGAAAAGGCGGCGTTGACGTCGGGTCTGGCTTGGTTCGCTAGAATCGTGGTGAGTGGCGTTCGGACGCCGCCCAGAATTTTCACAACCTGCACCGCAATCGATTGGGTCGAGTCGTCGGGATCTAACGCCCACCCACTGATGACGCCGGAATCCGAAAGGCTATCGGCGTAACCGTAGGGAAGGTGGGTCATGACCTTGAGCCCGACGATGTTCCAATTGGGCCAGCAGGGATAGCCTGTGGTGGGAGCGCAGTTTTGGAAATTATTCGGAAGACCGCCCGCCGCTATAAAGGCGGCACCGGGTAGGAGATGGCCGCGATTATCCGATGAGATGCCGATATTGTGGGACCATTCCATTGGGCTATGAGTCCGCACCAGGACCTGGGGCTCGGACCAAATGATGCCGTCAGAGGAGAGCCTGCGTACGATAGAGCTTTGTTTCATGTGGTGTCCGTGGCGCGTGAAGCGCTGGGTGCAGTAACGCGTATCAAATGGGATTGCCGGTGAAGTCGTCACTGGAATCCCGGGATGCATGGCACTTAAACACGCGTTTGCCTGAGCGGCGGGAATGGCCGGGCGGGGATTATCACAATCATCTCCGGCAAGGCATTGGTAATGGACCATCACATATTTTTGAAGATACGGATCGTATTTGACGTCGGCCGATGTGGCGTCAAAAACATTGGTCGGGTGAACCGAGGCCACGCCTAAACCCGACGTATTCATCTTGTAAAGATACGAGCGGCCCTGGTGAATCGGTAAATCCGAATCGTCATAAATCCACATCCAGAGCTCGTTATTGGGCGTTACGACCATCGTGTTTTGGCCACTGCCATAGGAATAGGGCATTTCATTGGGGAGTGTGATGCCCAGTGAGGCCGGGCGGCTCAGCTGACGCCTCACCACCATGAAGGATGCCTGAAGGCTTAAATCAACGACCGGTTGGTACGGACCCGAAATACTGCCGCTCGTCGATTGTGCCACGTGGACGCTACTTTGGCCGCAGGCCGAGAGCGGAGTCTTGCGGCTGTTCACGGGCGACGTGTCGTTGTCATAACGATAAAACGTGAGGATCGAAGGATTTGCGACCGGATCACAATAGTCCGGGCGACCGAATACGTTGTCCCGGTGATTGCCCGTATAAAAAAGGTAGTAGGTGTTGTTGTATTTGACGACCGACGGATCACAGGCCGCGCGATCGCGCGTTCCCTTAGCGCGAAGTACGACCGTGGGCGATGTCCACGTCAATCCGTTGTCGGGGGAGTGGCTGTAGCGAATGACGTCCCACGAGGCGGCGTCTCCGTTACTGCAATAAAACACGTGGAGGCTATTTCCCTCGTGAATCATGGACGGAGCGTAACCGTAACCGCTCCCACCGTCGGCATACGCCGAGCGGACGAGGCTTTGCGTTGCGGAAATCCGAAGCGCCTGCATGGGTGCCGGTGCCGGGCCAGGGGTCGGCGGGACAACCGGTGCATCTCCGATCGGCGCGGTCATCGTGATACTGAAGATAGCGATGTTCGAACGCGCGCCGAGCGTGTCAGAAACTTGGAGTGAGAAACTGTCCGGATTCAGGTTGTTGGCGTTTGGTGTGTAAACAATATTGGGAAAGGAGCCAGAGACCGCGCCGTACGCAGGTGCCGTCGTGACGATATGGGTCAGCGCCTGATTGTCGGGATCGCTCGCGATGAGCGTGATGGTCTTTGCGGTATTGGGGGTGACTGTAACCGTTTGTGCGCTAAGGACCGGCGGGCGATTGACCAGTTCAATTGAGATAGAGACGGTAGCTACATTGGATTCGGCCCCCAGGTTGTCACGGACCTTAAAGGTAAATGAATCAGCACCGGCGAGATTTAGTCTAGGCGAATAGACTAGATTGGGCGCGGTGCCCGAGAGTGCGCCCTTTTGGGGTTGAGAGATAATCACAAAGCTAATCGGATTTTGGTCGGGGTCGCTGGCCGCCAGAACAAACGCCTTTGGCGTGCGTTGCAAAACCTGTGTCGA
>CAZRVZ010000090.1:0-1983 GCA_964603655.1 uncultured Pseudobdellovibrionaceae bacterium
GCCCAGATTTGAACGATCCGAGCTCACAAAACTTGAGGCATATCTCGACGATATGTTGAAAGTTTTGTGAGCGAGCAGCGTTCAAAGATGGGCCGAAGATGCGATGTCCAAAATGTGAAGTTATTCTTGGGCGGGCCCTTACGCCGCCTCTTTTTGCTTGTGCGTGGAATTGCCCCGCGGGAAGGTAATCTCAAACTGCGTCCCTTCGTTGGGAGCACTTTTCACGGTGAGCGATGCGTAGTGTTGCTCCAGGATTTCACGAACGATGTAGAGCCCCAGTCCGGTGCCTTTGCCCGGCGCCTTTGTCGTAAAAAACGGATCATAGATTTTTGACAAAGCGTCCGGCTCGATGCCGCACCCGTTATCCTTTAAAACGAGCCGCCCCTCTCCCATTGCCGTGACCCCGGTTTCGATGCGAAATACCGCCGGGGTTTTGCCAGCGGTAGCGTCCACCGCATTTCTAAAAATATTAATCATCACCTGGCTCATCTGATTGCGGGTGCCCTGAAATGGTATGCCTTTGGCCTCAAGGGCCGTTTCGATGGTGATCGGGGATGTTTTCATCCGCTCCAGTACCGAGATGGTCTCCCGGACCACCCCATTCAGATCGAGCGTTTCCACCGGATGGTTCGTACCGGTCAACGATAGAAACCCCCGCGTGATGAGCCCCATTCTCTTTATCTCGTCCGAGAGGCCGTCGAAGAGATTCGCCGGGAGGCTGTCCTTTCTTGAGGCGATCAGAAACTCCAACGTCGTGAGCGGCGTATTTAACTCATGCGCCAGACCGCTTGCGAGCAGCGCAACATTATTGAGTCTGTCGCGCACCACGAGCCCCCCAAAGTAATGGCCGAGTTTTGTCTGCAGATGCTCCAAATTGGCCGCTAAGGCCGCAAACGATTCATAGGGGGGGGTCGTGGGAAGCGCGAGCGTGATGTGGTTGACACCCGTCAGCGAGGTGATGCGAACCAGCTCCTCTACCCAGCTCTCCATTTGGTCAGCCCTCTTTTCAAGCTCCAGAAGCGCCGCCTCGAGCTCCGTCTCCTTTTGAAAGACCGCGGTCCACATGAAGTTCGAAATTCTCGCGATGATCAGAAATCCGAAAAATAGAAAAACAAGGTCTGGCCAGTCCAGATGGGATGAGAGGCTCAAAGAGCTCAGCGAAAATAGGTACAAAAAGCTGATTCCGGCCAAATAGTAGGGGCTCCAATTTCCCAAAACGGGCACCGCGATCAAAAATAGGATCGGAAGCACCATGACCACGGGGTGGCTGAGATCGCGCGTGAGGAAAATCAGGTAGAAAACCTCGGCAAGCAGGATCGAGAAACAGATTTTGGAGACGATTTCCCGATGTCGTGATAAATTGGCGAATAATCCCAGGGTGATCATGAGCGAACCCACAACAATTGCCAGCACGCTGAAATTAAGGGTGTGGGGCGCGGCGGGTGAGAACCTGAAAACAAGTCCGAGTGTAACCGACGCCGTAAAGTGGCCCAGAGCGAGCAGATTGCAAAGGCGTGGAAGGCTCTCGAGTAGCGGTGCCGGTTTTCTTTTTACGGATAGCGTCATGAAAAGGTGCTTTTATTATAACACTGGCCGGATCCGTGGTACGTTCCGTGGTCGGTTCCCTGGTAGGATCCGTGGCCGGCTCCCTGGTAGGTTTCGTGGTCGGCCCCCTCGTGGATTCACTCTCATTGAAATCGTCCTCACGCTGGCTATTTTTGCGATCGCGGTCCCCTCGGTAGGGTACATTTTCGGTCTGGCCTTTCGCGAAGAGGCCAATACAAGCCTGCAAACCCAGGCCGTATTCCTGGCCAACTCCCTCATGGCGGAAATATCCGGGCAACGATTCCGGGAAAGCGCGTCCGCGCCGGGAAACGGACCGGAGTCGGGAGAAATCGCCGGATCGGATCGCAGTCAGTTTAACGACGTCGATGATTACGCGGCTTTTCAACAGGACAGCCTATACCACACCGCCTGGGGCAA
>CAZRVZ010000091.1:0-8752 GCA_964603655.1 uncultured Pseudobdellovibrionaceae bacterium
TGGCGCCCCCACGGGGATTCGAACCCCGGTCTTAGCCGTGAGAGGGCTACGTCCTAGGCCTCTAGACGATGAGGGCATTTGGTAATGACGCGCTTAAGCTATCATCTAACAGAGGGTTTGAGAAGCGGTCCGATCCTGGTAAAATAGTAATACTTCGATTACCCCATCTAAAAAACCATTCAACCGAAAGCTCAATTGTGGATTCCCCTGGCATAATTTTCGATCTAGACGACACTCTCATCGATTCGACGCGGGCCTATGCGGCTGCGCTGGCCGAGGTGGGAATACCTGAAAACCACGCCCCGTTCGAGCGGGCGCAGGCACTGGTAAAGGACCGGCTGGGGCCCGGTCATGTGTGCGGTCACAATCGGGCGTTGTATTTTAAGGCGATGCTCGAGGAAAAGGGGGAGTTCAGCGGCCAGAAGGTGCTTGAGTTGACGCGGGCATATGAGAATGCGCTTTTCCGAATCATCTCCCTCCAATGGTTGGATCTCGGCCGGGCATCGCTGCTCGAAAAGCTGGTAAGTAGTTTTCCCATGGTGGTTTTGACAAACGAGAACACGCGCACGCAGATGATTAAGTTCGCCGCAATCGATCCGTTTGGTACGCTTTTCCGCCATGTGGTGACATCCGAGGAACTTGGTTTTGAAAAACCAGATCTTCGAGCATTCGCCGCGGCCGCAGAACGTCTAAGGCTTCCGCTCGGAGAATGTTGGGTCATTGGGGATTCCTGGGAAGGTGACATCGAGCCGGCGCTTAGGCTCGGTTGTCGTGCGATTTGGACGAAAGAATTTCGTAGGAGCAAACGCGTTGTAACCCAGGGCGTGACAACCGTATCCACGCTAAACGACATTCTGAAATGTTTTAAAATCCAAAAGGCCGCTTAGTCTTCCGGGTGAATAAAAATAGTAGGGTTGTGCTTCGACGTGAATTGTCCAGTTGACGGTTGGCGGCAGGTCGTTACCATACACCGTTATCGAAATAGTTCTGTTGCAAAACACCCAAGATCGACGACTCAAGTATGCTTGAATTTGAATTGGTCCTGCCGTGCTACAACGAGGGAAAAACGTTGGGGCGGTTGATTGACGATGTAATTGCCGCGGCGCAAGGATATGGCTTTTCGCCCGATCGCTTTCAACTAGTGCTCGTTCAAAATGGAAGTACGGACGAAACTCAAGCTGAGGCGGTCCGTTTGTTCGCGCTCCACGGTAAGTGGTTTCGTATCGTTGAAGTTACCAATAACCAAGGTTATGGACACGGACTAGTGATGGGTCTCAAAGCCACGACCGCGCCATTCGTGGCCTGGTCGCACGCCGATTTGCAGTGCTCCCCGAAAGACGCCTTTAAGGCCCTGGAGGTTCTGAGGGCGGTCGGAGTACCGACGCTGGTACGAGGTTATCGTACCGACCGAGCGTTTCGCGATCGGGTGGTGAGTCGTGTCTTCGAGCTTTTGAGTCGAATGATTCTAGGAATGCACGAGACGGAGATTAACGCTCAGCCCAAGGTTTTTGCCCGTGCCTTTTTGAATGAGCTCAAGAATGCTCCCAAGCATTTTGGATTCGATCTCTATGCGCTCTATCGAGCACGGCGCGCCGGGTATCAGCAAAGGATGGTTGGAGTCAGCTTTCCACCGAGAGTGCACGGAGTTTCCAATTGGGCGGGGACGCTTTTTCAGCGCCACCGAACAATTTTGGGTATGATTCGATATATGTGGCTGATCCTAAAAACCGAGGGAAGACTCGGCTAACTTTCAAGTCTAGGATAGCCACCCATCGCGTTGGGAACGTCCATGCAATTCATCAAGCACCGAGTCAATTCGATCAAAGATTTGCGTGATTTACGCCCCGGATGGGGGGCGGAAATAGACCTGCGATCGATCGCTACCCAGGCTGGCCGCATTATTCTCGCCCACGACCCTTGGACGAGGGGGGATTTTTTGGAGGATTGGTTGGATGAATTTTGTCTGCGCAAACTTTCCGGTACGGTCATTCTCAATACCAAAGAGGACGGCTTGGAAGAACGCGCAATCATGGCGCTACAACAACGTAAGATGACAAATTTTTTCTTTCTCGATACGACCCTTCCCACGCTCGTGCGCTGGACAATAAGGGACGCACGGAGAGAATTTGCGGTGCGCCTTTCAGCTTTTGAGCCCCCGGAGCTCGCTGATAAGTTTGCGGGCCGCGCCCAGTGGTTGTGGCTCGACTGTTTCGAGGGTACACCGATGCCGATTGAGCAAATAGAATCGATCGCGCGCAAGTTTCGAGTGTGTCTAGTGTCACCTGAATTGCATGGGAAGGCCATTGAAAGCGTGGGAGCTTTTGAAAAAATTGCTCCGGTTGCAGCCGCTATCTGCACCAAATTTCCAGACAAATGGCTCGAGTTGTTCAACGCTAAGCTGGGCTAACGCATGCTATTTACCGATCCCATTTTCCTTTTCTATTTTTTACCGTTGAGTTTGATTCTCATGCGCCTGTTTACTAGGCGCCACATGAACCGTTCATTTCCGGTTACGGCGCGACTGATGCTGTTTTCTCTTACGGCCGTTTTTTACGGCTTTAGGGAGCCGTGGTGGCTCATTCCATTCTTTATATGTATTGGCTTTGATTTTTTCTGGGCATCGAGGATTGCGACGGCCGGTACCACACGATCCAGAAGGCTCTGGTTGACGATGTCAATCGCACAGAATGTCGGCCTTCTGGCCCTGTTCAAGTACCGTTCGTTTATCTGGAACAATCTCATTGCACTCGGGATTCGGCTGCCCGAGTGGAGTGTCATGCTCGACAATCGCTCGCTCGCCCTGCCGGCCGGGATCTCGTTTTACACCTTTGAATCGCTGAGCTTCGTGATCGACGTCTATCGACGGGATATCACCCCGCCGAAATCGGCAAGTGAATTTTTCGGATTTATTGGGATGTTTCCAAGATTCGTCGCTGGGCCAATCGTCCGTTACCGCGAAATGATCAATCAGTTTGAGCGATACCGGGGCATGCAGATTGAACCAGGCCTTTTTCTGTTCATTTATGGCATGTTCATCAAGGTTGTTTTTGGCGATAATTTCGAGGTGTTCACCCGATACGCCTTCGGGAACGCGCACTTGGATTTTGTCGGGGCGTGGCTCGGTGCCATGAGCTATACATTTCACATCTATTTTGATTTTTCCGGATACTCCCTTATGGCCATCGGGCTGGGGCGGATGCTGGGATTCCAATTCCCTACCAATTTTAACCGCCCCTACCTAGCGTTGAGTGCCCAGGATTTTTGGCGTCGTTGGCACATGAGCCTGTCGAGCTGGTTGAGGGATTATCTTTATATTTCTCTGGGGGGAAATCGTAAAGGAACTTGGCGAACCTACCTGAATCTGTTTTTGACGATGCTTATCGGCGGATTGTGGCACGGAGCCAGCTGGAATTTCGTAGTGTGGGGAGCCTTCCACGGAGCCTGGCTGTCTTTGGAACGTCGATTTCCGATACGTGGACGATTGCCTCCGTGTGTGAATCAATCGGTCACGCTCGTGGTCGTATGTGTGGGTTGGGTCATCTTCCGGTCCCAAGGGGGTGAGTCCGGTCCCATACTGCGAGAGATGTTTTGGCCTCACTCGTTTGCGTTCAATCCTGAAGCACTTAGGATTCACCCCATTTCCGTCGCCGCTTGCCTTCTGGGATTGTGGCACTGCTTTTGGTTTGAAAAGCGCGTGGACGCCACCGCTCTCGAGGAGCGAGTGGTGGTTACCTCTCGTCGGATATGGCTGGCGTTAGCCATGTTGGGAACGTCACTCATTCTCGGGTTTAGCGAAAAAACGATCCCCTTTATCTACTTTCAATTCTAAATGAGACTCACCCATACTCTCTTAACGTTCATAATCGCGATTCACCTCGCTAACGGATTTGGAGGTGAGCACTTTCGACCAGGGGCGCACTGGATGAAGTCGCAAATCCTGGTAAGTCGAGGTGTCGCTTCGATCAGAATTCCGACTGTAACGGTATGGCCGACGAGCCCCACCTATTTCGATTTGGCTTCCATAACTCTCAAGGGCGTGGGTTATGTGATCCGGTATTGGGTATCGCAAATTCCGGATTTTATCATTGAGGGAGCGGGCTCTGGTGATCTGGAAATGACCGAACGCCATGATATCCTGACTCTCGACCCCGGTGTGCTGCCGACGCTCACCGGAAATCTGGATAAGATGTCTAGGCAAATCGGAGCGTGGAAAAATAGCGGCGCACGGGTGGTGGTGATCCCGATTCCCTCTAAGCTTTCTATCGAAAGAGAAAGATTCCCCGCCAAACTACCTCCGTGTCAGGTGTGGTCGAGGTGTAACGCCCCACAAGTAGAGAGTGCCCAAACAAACTACGCCGAGGTCGTGCTGAGAGTTCCCGAGGCACTCGATCTGTTTGCGGTGTATCGCTCGCAATACCTTCAGGGGCTGGATCCCTACCTACCTGACGAATCCCATTGGAGTTCGCTCGGAATCGGCCTTGCAGCACGGGCGACGCTAGCAAGATTGGGCGTCAATCCGCTGCCGGAAATGACGGAGGCAGACGCATTTGAGGACTTTCACTTCGCAAAACAGATGCTCCAGCTTCCCGATTGGTACCTGAATCGACACGCCGGATCTGCGCGTCACAGGGAGCCGACTTATCGATTCGCTGTCCTGTCGAAACCAAGTACCATGCGCGGCTCTGACTTACGTGCGAATCGTCTGGTGATTTTGGGTACCAGCTTTTGTCTCAGGCTGGGGCATACCAAGTACGGGCTGTCTAACCTTCTTGCAGAAAATTTGCAGGCCGGCCTCAAGACGTACTGCGGCACTGGGAATGGGCTTTGGGGTGCAATTGGGCAAATGGAACTGGCTGGCGAATCGGTGCGTGGCGGCGATATCGTCGTTTGGGAGGTTCCGATGTATTCCCTCGTGAGCCGAGAAACAACCGGCCGAGTATGATAAAATTGTAAAATCTACAACGGCGTATCCTTCTAGTTCAGTGAAAATATTAATCAATGCACAGCTGATACCCGGCCGAGGTGCGGGTGGCGTCGAAACGGTCCTTGCGGCCATGGTGAAGGCGCTGGGCCAACTCGATGGACCTGAGGAATTTATTCTGGTCTGCAGAAACGAGGGGAAAGAATGGCTGAGCCCCTATCTGGGTCCCAACTCGAGAATTGTGGTCGTGCCCACCGCCAAGCACCCCACGGGTCCGAGAATTCCCGGGTTTGCGCGGCGTCTGCTCAAGCCGATCAAAGACAGGATGGTCCCGCCACCAATTGAATGGTTTTT
Source organism: uncultured Pseudobdellovibrionaceae bacterium (assembly GCA_964603655.1). Classification (GTDB taxonomy): domain Bacteria; phylum Bdellovibrionota; class FAC87; order UBA2466; family UBA2466; genus JACPWY01. The sequence goes on from CAZRVZ010000091.1 coordinate 5,276, forward strand.
TCCGTCCGTTTCACACGGGTTTTTGGAAAGTCTTAATGGCGATGTCATTCACTTTCCCTACCAGGACTACACCATCTGCGCGATTCCAACGATATTTAGCCCCCACGACCTACAGCACCTCCACTTTCCGCAGTTTTTTTCGGCCCAGACCTTGGTGTGGAGAGAGGAACTTTACCGAACCGCCTGCCGATATTCGCAACGAGTGGTGGTGGGAAGTCAGTGGGTAAAAGAGGATGTAATCTGCCAGTACGCAGTTCAGAGGAATAAGATCCAAGTAATTCCACTGGCTCCACCGACAGCGGTTTTTCCAGCTCCGACTCCCGACTCACTTCAGGCGGTGAGGGCACGTTACTGCCTTTCACGCCCGTTCTTGCTGTACCCTTCGATGACATGGCCGCACAAGAATCACATTCGTATGGTTGAGGCAATGGCCGGTGTTGAGGGGCTCGATCTGATCTGTACTGGATACCAAAACGATCATTGGCCCAGGATAAAGCAAGAAATTGAAATGAGGAATTTGGGCTCGCGCGTCCGATTCCTAGGCCTCATTCCCGGAGAGGATCTCCGCACACTCTACCGGCTCAGTGAGTTTGTTATCATTCCAACGCTATTTGAGTCGACCAGCGAACCGATTTTCGAAGCCTGGGAGGCGGGTAAGGCGGTAGCATGTGCCAACGTCACTGCGCTCCCTGAACAAACGGCAGGAGCTGCGGTCCTATTCGACCCCTTCCGCGTCTCTGCTATCCGAGAAGCCATTCTCGAACTTCGCGCACATAAAGAACGATTCGAGGCGCTCGGGCGCGAGCGGCTCAGGGTGTTCGATTGGGGACGAAGTGCGCGCGCCTATCGTGCCCTCTACCGACAGTGTGCGGGGGCTACATTGGGAATCGATGATATTGAACTGCTTTCAAATGATTGGATGCAACAGCCCAAGGAGATTGCCGCATGAAACAGATTCCGATCGCTCGCCCGGCTTTTTTGGGAAATGAAAAAAAATACGTAAACGAGTGCATGGACAGTCAGTGGATTTCCAGCATCGGCAAATATATCGGACGCTTTGAAAACGATTTTGCCCGCTGGTGTGGCGTGGCCCATGCCGTGAGTTGTTGCAACGGAACTGCAGCGCTGCACGCGGCGCTTTTGGCACTGGGGGTGAGCGAGGGGGATGAGGTTATTGTTCCTACGCTGACGTTTGTGGCGACGGTAAATGCCGTGAAAATGTGCGGAGCCACACCGGTATTCGTGGATTCCCAGGCGGATACGTGGAATATGGATTTGAAATGTGTCGAAAGGGCGATTACGCCTAAAACCCGTGGCATCATTCCTGTCCACCTCTACGGTTACCCGGTGGACATGGAAATACTACTGGGGATCGCGCGCCCGCGCGGGCTGTTTGTCCTGGAGGACGCGGCTGAGGCGCACGGAGCGAAAGTGGGCGGAAAAAAGGTAGGCACGTTTGGTGATGCGGGGGTGTTTTCGTTTTTTGGAAATAAAATTCTAACCACCGGTGAGGGTGGGATAGTCACGACAAATGACGAAGAGCTCGCTGGGCGCATTCGCCTTATTCGCAGCCAGGGGCAGGATCCCGATAGACGTTATTGGTTTCCGATTGTCGGATACAACTACCGAATGACCAATATCGCCTCCGCCATCGGCCTAGCCCAGGTGGAACGGGCGGATGAACATGTTCGGGCAAGGACCGAGATCGAAACCTGGTATCGCAAGCGGCTCGCCGCGACTCCAGGGGTACGATTGCAAAAGGAGGAGGATTGGGCGACTCCGGTGTGCTGGCTGTTCACGGCGTGTTTCGACGATTCATGGCCTCCTCGTGATGTCATCATGCAGGAGCTCGCAACTCGTGGAATCGAAACCCGACCCGTATTTTATCCGATTCACACGCTGCCACCGTATCGGAGTGGCAATCGATCATTTCCGGTGGCAGAAATCATCGCGCAATCAGGGCTCAACCTGCCGACCTGGTACGGTATGAGTGAGGATCAGGTCAGCTACATCTGTAACAGCTTAATGGATATTCGATTAATTAGGCAGGCCGCCTAACCCTTGAGTCAGGCCGATCGCTTCGTCGACACAGCAGTCTGCAATTCCCCCAACGCCCGTTCCCAACTTCTAATCAGGATCTTCACGGCATCCCGTCCCAGGAAGTTGTTCCGACAAATCCCCAACCCCGAGCTGTCAAAACAGCGGTTCGCATTTGGAAAATCGGCCATATAGTTTTTCTCGAGCCGTGTATGCGCGTTCGGGGCGATCCACGCTTTCCAATTTCCCTTTCGAAAAAATGAATACCGCGGGATGGGCTCGAAATTCGCGGAGGTGGCGCCCACGCCTTGAGCGAGCAAGGCTTGCCTAAATTGGGAAATCGAGAATTCAGCCTGTTCACAATCAAAATGGAGCAGAAGCTGGTTGAAACAGGGTTGGCCGCACGATTCAAACGGTCGCAACCACGAGTAACGTTTCAGGTATTCCAGAAATGCGAAGTTGTTTTGGCGGGTTTCCTCCAAGAGTAAGGGATAACCCCGAAGCTGTTCCAGCGCGACTGCCGCTACGATTTCAGACATCCGTCCGTTCCAGGAAAGGGTGGTGACGTCGTCTTCTCCAAATTCCCGAAAGCGTTCGCCCCAACTGCGAATGGATCGCATTTCGCGCGCTAAAGCCGCGTCCTGAGTCACGATCATTCCGCCCTCGCCAGCCTGAATAGGTTTCACGCACCCGAACGAAAAAACCGAGGCCGCGGACTCTCTGCCAACGCTCTTTGAGTTGACAGTGGCACCGAGCGCGAGACAGCAATCCTCAATGACGATGAGTTCGTGGGAATCGGCGAGCTGCCGGATGGGCTGGAGATTTTGCGGATATCCCCAGAGATGAACGGGGATGATAAACCGCGTCGAGGGTCCAACCCATTGTTTGAGCGAATCGATTGAAAGCGTTACTGCGGTTGTATCGCAATCGATTAAGATCGGGCTGCCACCTGCGTTCATGACTGAAAAGGCATTCGCGATACAGGTGTCGACGGGGTGGAGCACCTCTTGCCCCGGACGAAGCCCCAGAGCCCGCAAGGCGATCTGGATGGCCATACCCCCGGTGTTGACCGCGACGGCTTCGGCATTTCCGGTGTATTCGGCGAATTCGCGCTCCAGCTTTTCATGGACGAGACCGGCGCCATAGCCCATGTTCCATTGCGAGGAGCGCAAAACCTGGCCAACCGCAGCAAGCTCATTTCCCAGTGGCCACGGGAACTGCCTTCTACGACTCACCCACCGTTTGGCTTGAGACAGTGCGCTGCGCAGGCGTCCACGGGGAAGGCTTTGGCGCTTCACTGGTTGCATAAGAATAATCGTACCACACTGCGAATGTTATACTGATGCCCGGCACATACTGACGCGGAATGCACCCCACGCGCCCCCTCAACGGTGTTTCATCACCCGCCAAATTAACCACGAAAGACTTAACGTCAGAAAA
>CAZRVZ010000092.1:0-34252 GCA_964603655.1 uncultured Pseudobdellovibrionaceae bacterium
GGGTTAGCGCGTTGCCAAAAGTTTTAAGGTTTTTTTGAAAACAGGGACTGGAGCTGTTAACTAAAGGGGTGTTTAATAGCTTTGAACGCACATTTGGATTCGCATGAGTATTGAGATCTCAATTCCGATTCCCTCGCTGGAGTGCCAGGTGGCTATTATTGGCGCGGGCGTTATTGGTTTGGCCTGTGCCGCCGAGCTTTCCCAAAATCACTCCGTGGTTGTCGTTGAGGGACAAGGCAAGTTCGGCCAGGATACCTCGTCTAGAAATAGCGAGGTCATTCATAGTGGCGTCTATTACGCAGCGGATTCGCTAAAAACCGAGTGGTGCATAACGGGACGTGAGCTTCTTTATTCGTTTTGTGAACGCATGAATGTTCCCCACCGCCAGTGCGGAAAATGGCTCGTCGCGACCAACTCGGATGAAATCGAGTATCTTGAAAAGGTTTTTCTTCACTGCCAGAAACTCGACGTGCCCTGTGATTGGATGGAATCAAAGGCCGTCCTGAATATGCAGCCCGAGATCTCAGTTGTTCGCGCGCTTCATTTTCCTCGCACTGGGATCGTGGATTCACACGCGCTGATGGCGACGTTAGAGTCCCAGGCGCTCCGTCAGGAGGCAATTTTTGGGTACCGAAATAAAGTCTCGACTATCGAAACGCGGAACTCCGGCTGGGAAATTGGATTGGACACTCCGGACGGTCCGCTGCGCCTTTCTGCCGGCACCGTGATCAACTGCGCTGGGCTCGCTGCTGCCCAGATCGCCAACCTGGCTCACGGAACTGAACGCTTCGAGCACCGCTATTGTCGTGGGCGTTATTTCAGTCTGGGTTCACGCTTTGATGGAGTTTTTTCGAAGTTGGTCTACCCGGTTCCTCCCAAAGATGGGTTGGGAATCCACATTACGATTGCGCTCGATGGCAGCGCAAGACTCGGGCCAGACATCGATTGGACGAAAGAAAATCGATATGACCGTTCTCCGGCTTTGTATGATGATGCGTGGCCCGACACGCTCAAGCGCCAGTTTACAGAATCGGCACAACGGTTTTTACCATCGCTGGAGCCCAGAGATCTCGCTCCAGGATTTGTGGGTCTTCGCCCAAAACTTTTTATCGATGGCACTTCCCACCCCGACTTTTACCTGCATTCCCAAGATAGGTTAATAAGCCTTCTGGGAATTGAATCCCCAGGCCTTACTGCCTCGCTGGCGATCGCCAAGCAGGTGGCGGAAGTCTCTTAAGGAACTGACTCGGAATAGTTGAGTTCCTAAGTTCTAAAGAGCATCTTTCTATAAGAGATCATCAGGCGGGCAACCCAGGTGAGGAGGGTGTTTTTGGGCCGAACCCAGTCGCCATCTAAACGCCATTGATTGAGTTCGAGCAGTCTTTGAATGCGAATCTCTATCAGCTCACGGGCCGAATAGGAACCGTCATTAAGCGACTCCCCGCGCTTGAGCTGAATGAGCAATCGAATTCGGCGCGCCGTTTCACTCATATTGAAAAAATGAAAATAGATGTGAGATATACAAAATACGTTGACGAGTGAAAAACATATGCCCGACCAGTGAAGACCACGATCGCCGCCATTTCCAAAAAACTCGAGAGTCGCGATCACCGTAACCGTTCCCAAGGCTGCGACAATCACCGCAACCACGGCCGTCTTTTGCCGAGCCATCCGATCTCCCAACCACCGCGAAAGCAAAGCATGGCTCAGAGCAGCGAGTGGAAAGTGAGTTAATAACATCCAGAAAGATTGCACGGTCATTATCCGTCCCCCAAGGGCAGCCTGAGAAGTGCCCGGTAGCCGATAAAGATCTGGGCCAACAATCGTCCCGACAGTGTCAATTCCAGCCCGTGATCGGTACGCTTAACTAACCGCCCGGTTTCGAGATCCAGAATGCGAGCCTCAAGGACCGACTGACCTGCAAAACGAGCCAGAATGTTCGCTCGAGTCATCCCCCCGGAGCTGGCTACCATTTCCAATAATTCCAGCGTAGGCGAAGTGGCCTGAAATGCCGGGTAGATAGCGATGTACTGTGCGGTGAGCGAGAGGTGGGTCAGTAGGGGCGCCGCTATCTCATTCCAATTGAAGAATCCGACACTCTCGACCACCGCCCAAAAAGCAAAAACGGGTGCCAGAAAAATCACCAGCAGGGTCCGCAAGTGCCCGCGAACCACGACGAGTCGCCACCAGGCCATGTGAACGGCGTGCCCGAGCGCATAGGTCAAAAGACCCACCCACCAAAACTCCATCGAAAGCATCATTTCAACTAGATATGCTCATCATCGACCGTTGAAAAGCGTTGAAGACGCTTCGGCTTTACACCCTCGCCATCAGGCTTTATAAACACAGGATTGGCAACGTAATGGGGACTCGTAACGACACCATCAAAATACTAGAGCACGCTGAGCTTGAAACGCTTCGCCAGCGCAATCCCCATGAAAAAATTGTGCATTGCCACGGGGTTTTCGACGTTTTGCACGGTGGACACCTGGCCTATTTCGAGTCCGCCAAGCGCTTCGGCGATCGCCTGGTTGTCACTCTTACCGCCGATCGATTCGTCAATAAAGGTCCCAATCGCCCCTATTTCACCTCGATGGTTCGGGCGCGCATGATTGCCGCATTGGCCGTCGTGGACAACGTCTGCGTGAGCAACTTTCCCTCCGCTAGTCGCGTCATCGAGGCCCTGAAACCCGATTTTTATGTCAAGGGCCCCGACTATCGCGATAAGGCGGCCGATATAACCGGTGCCATCTATGACGAAGAGAACGCCGTAAAGGCCGGCGGTGGTAAGCTCGTCTTCACCGAGGACGAAACTTATAGTTCATCAACACTCATCAACAAGTTTTTCGCTCAGTGGTCGGAAGATCAGTTGCAATCTATCGAAATGGTACGCGAATCGGGTGGAGTCGAGTTGGTGGAGAAGGTATTGAGCCGTATCGCGCATCTGCGCGTGATGGTGGTTGGCGAGCCCATCGTGGACACTTACGTCTTCTGCCATCCGGAGGCCATTTCGAGCAAAAGCCCCTCGATTTCGGCCAAGTTCATCTCGGAGGAGAATTACGCGGGCGGCTCGCTGGCGGTGGCAAATCATTTGTCGACCTTTGTGAACGAGGTAAATCTCTGCTTCACCCATGGTGGGGAATCGTATTTTCAAAAACTTCTGACGGAGCGGATGGCGTCAAACGTTCGGATTCACGCGCCGGTTTTGACTAACGTCCCGACGCCGCGCAAGACCCGTTACATTGAAGCGTTCAAGCAGCAGCGTATTTTTGAAATCACGGATCTCGCCAGCGATCAGTGGCTTCATCACGACGACTCCGGGTTTTGTAATTTGATACTGGATGGCAATCGTTCGAACGACATGACGATCATTTGCGATTTCGGCCACGGCCTCATCGAATCGAAGGTCCTGTCTACGATTGAACGCTTCGAGGGATTTGTATCGGTCAATGCCCAAACCAACTCGTCCAACTACGGGTTTAATCCCTATACCAAGCACCGATCGTTTTCATTTCTCAACATTGACACCCGGGAAGTTCGAATTGCTTATCACGATCGATTTACGTCACCGCTGGATCTCGCGAAAGAAACGCAACGCCAGCTTTCAAAAATGGGGGCTGCCTTTGCCCTGACGACCGGCCCAAATGGTGCATACTTTTTTACCGCGGACGGTAAACGCCACTACCACTCGCCTGCCTTTTCCGACAACGTCATCGATGCCACCGGTGCCGGCGATGCCTTCTATGCACTGACGTCTCTGCTTGTTAAGGTGGGCTGTCCCGATAGCCTTATCCCCTTTCTGGGAAATATTTATGCTGGTCTCAAAACTCGAATCATCGGCAATAAGGAATGCGTCACCAAGGCCCAGCTCGTAAAAGCGGTTGGGGCCATCTTGAAATAAATGGCAAAGTGAATGGCAAAGTGAATGGCGAAATGACAACGTAATGAAAACCGGAACCAAAAACAGCCGTCGAGCCATAGTCACCGGTGGGGCCGGTTTTATCGGCAGCCACGTCGTGGACCAATTAATCGGTGAAGGGTGGCACGTCATCGCCATCGACAACATGACCTCCGGCCAGGCCTCTCACCTTTCTCAACATGAACGAGAACCCCGATTCGAGCTTATCGAGGCGGATATCAATGATATTTCTAAAACCGCGGCAGCCTATCGCGAAACGGATTGGGTGATTCATCTCGCCGCTCTCGCCGACATCGTTCCCTCAATGGAACGGCCCGAAGATTACCACCGGGCGAATGTCATGGGCACCTTCAGCGTGCTCGAATGTGCGCGTGCCGCCGGCGTCAAACGTCTCGTCTATGCCGCGTCGTCTTCGTGTTATGGAATTCCCGAACTGTACCCGACACCCGAGACTGCGCCGCTTGGGCCGCAGTATCCTTACGCGCTGACGAAGGCCCTTGGAGAACAGTACGCACTCGGATGGTCCCGGTTTTACCGGATGCCGGTGGTTTCACTTCGGTTTTTCAATGTATTCGGCCCACGTGCCCGAGCAGGCGGAACTTACGGCGCCGTTTTTAAGGTTTTCCTGGCTCAGAAACTCAACGGGCTTCCGCTCACCATCGTGGGCGACGGAACGCAGGTCCGAGATTTCACCTATGTTACCGACATCGCCCATGCAATCGTCATGGCCGCTGCCAGCAATATTTCGGGAGAGGCTTTCAACGTAGGCACGGGGCAACCACGATCGGTCAACGATCTGGCAAGGCTAATTGGCGGGCCCGTTACTTATATCCCGAAACGCCCAGGCGAACCAGGTAGTACCCATGCCGATATCAGCAAAATCAAGCGCATGCTCGGCTGGGTCCCTAAAGTCTCATTTGAAGCGGGGGTCCAAAACACGCTCGAAAATATTCAATACTGGGTTGACGCACCAGCCTGGACTCCACAATCCATTGAAAGGGCGACCGGCGCCTGGTTTAAATACTTACAGTGAGGGCCAAATGAGTTCCAGAATTACCCCATCAAATTTCGGCGAGATTGGAAAGATTCTAATCACCGGTGGCGGTGGTTATGTCGGCTCTTGCCTGGTGCCCAAATTGGTAAAGGCCGGCTACGAGACGCGCGTTCTCGATCTTTTTATGTATGGCGAGAACGTGTTCCCCTCGGTTGCTGGCCACTTGAATCTCAAAGCCATCAGGGGGGATATTCGTGACGTCGCGCTTTTAGAGAATGCGATGGATGGTGTCGATGCGGTCATTCACCTGGCGTGTATCTCCAACGACCCCAGCTATGAGCTCAATCCAAATCTTGGCAAGTCCATCAACTTCGATGCCTTTATCCCGCTGGTCGAGCTGTCGAAAAAGCATCATGTTAAACGATTTGTTTACGCCTCGAGCTCGAGCGTTTACGGCGTGAAGGACGATCCCCAGGTTACTGAGGATCTACCCCTCGAACCTCTCACGGATTATTCGAAATTCAAGGCGAAATGCGAAGAGGTTCTCCTGGATAGGGTAAAAGATGAGTTTACGGTCTTGATCGCCCGGCCGTCGACCGTTTGCGGCTATGCGCCCCGGCTTCGACTGGACCTGACGGTGAACATCTTGACCAACCACGCCGTCAATCGAAAGCAGATCCTTGTGTTTGGCGGGGACCAGAAGCGTCCCAACATTCACATCGAGGATATGGCGCGGTTTTATGTCGAATCCTTGAGGTGGCCCCACGAAAAAATTCACCGGAAAATCTACAATGTCGGTTATGAGAACCGTAGCGTGCGCGAAATTGCCGAGATGGTTCGCGAAGAGATAGGCCCGGAGATTCCTATCAAGACCGAGCCAACCGACGATCACCGCTCCTACCATGTCTGCTCTCAGAAAATAGCGGACGAACTGGGTTTCACCTCAAAACACTCAGTGCGAGAGGCGATCCGCGATCTCAAGAATGCTTTTGCCGAAGGGCTCATTCCTGATTCGCTGAATGCCCCCCGTTATTTCAATATCAAGACGATGCAGGCGGCCAATCTTCAATGAACTTAGACCCGGCCATTAAGCTCAACTTGTACCGTGACATGGTTCGCATCCGTCTGTTCGAGGAAAAGATTTGCGAACTCTACCCAGAACAACAGATGCGATGTCCTGTCCATCTTTCCATTGGCCAGGAGGCGCCACCCGTAGGGATGTGCGCGGCGCTGCGAAAGAAAGATATTATTTTTGGGACTCACCGATCGCATGGGCACTATATCGCCAAGGGCGGGGCCATGCGAAGTCTTCTGGCTGAAATTTATGGTAAATCAACCGGGTGTTGCAAAGGCATCGGCGGCTCGATGCACCTCATCGACCTGGACGCGGGGCTCATCGCTGCCACTCCAATCGTCGGCAGCTCGATACCCGTCGCGATGGGCGCGGCACTGGCCAATTCCATTCGCAAAAACGACATTGTAACCGTGCTCTTCTTGGGAGATGCGGCCGTTGAAGAGGGTGTTTTTCATGAGACGATCAATATTGCGAGCGTCAAGAAACTACCCATAATCTTTTTTTGCGAAAACAATTTCTACTCGGTCTACACTCATCTCAAGGTAAGACAGCCCGAACGTCGGCTAGAAACTCTGGTTAAGGGACATGCGGTCCCGGCGGTTTCAGTTGATGGTAATGCGATTTTGGAGGTCTATTCGGCCGCCGAGCACGCCGTCGATCACGTAAAAAAGGGCAATGGCCCAATGTTCATCGAGGCGATCACTTATCGCCATCGGGAACACTGTGGCGTCAACTACGACAACCATATCGGCTATCGTACGGAGGCCGAATACGAGGAGTGGCGGGAAAAGTGTCCCATCGACAGATTTCGAAACGCGTTAGTAAGCGAGAATACCCTGACCCCAACGGTTGAAACCGCGCTTTTGTCTGAGATAAAACTGGAAATCGAGGATGCGGTTCGATTCGCCAAGGAGAGTTCCTATCTCGATAAAGAAAAACTTGCAGGATATGAGTATGCCTAGTCCGGATTCATCACAATCGTCCCCATCGCCTTCTTCGCCACCACCCCCTTTTCTTTCCGAGCGGCAGATCACATTCGCCCAGGCGATTCAAGAGGGGACGGCCCAGGCGATGGCGGCCGATGTGAACGTATTCGTCATGGGTTTGGGAGTGGACGATCCCAAGGCGATTTTTGGCACGACCTCCGGTCTGAGTGAACAGTTCGGCCCGGAGAGAGTCTTTGATGTTCCCGTTTCCGAAAATGCGTTGACCGGCGCGGCTATCGGCGCGGCAACGTTCGGGATGCGCCCGATTCTGACCCACCAGCGGATAGATTTTGCTCTACTTTCTCTCGATCAAATCATTAACAACGCGGCCAAATGGCACTACATGTTCGGCGGAAAGCTCAAATGTCCTATCGTTGTGAGAATGCTGATCGGACGTGGGTGGGGGCAAGGTCCCCAGCACTCTCAAAGCTACCAGTCGCTACTCGCTCACATTCCCGGGTTGAAGGTGGTCATGCCCGCCACGCCCCACGACGGGAAGGGGTTGCTCGTTGCGGCTATCGAGGATGATAACCCGGTCATGTTTTTGGAACACCGCTGGTTGCACAACATAAAGGGCCCGGTTCCCGAAGCCATCTTTCGCGAGCCGATCGGAAAGGCGCGTCTCGTTCGTTCCGGCAAGGATGTTACGATAGTTGCTGTTTCCTACATGGTCTTTGAGGCTTATCGCGCTGCCGAAACTCTTGCGCGGTACGGGGTCGAGGCCGAGGTCATTGATCTACGCACACTCCGGCCGCTTGATGGTGAGGCCATCTTGCAATCGGTTCGGAAAACGGGGCGGCTCGTGATAGCCGATACCGGGCATAAAAGTTTTGGAATCTCGGCTGAGATCTCCGCTTTTGCTGTTGAGAATCTATTTACCCTTCTCAAAGGCCCGCCTCTGCGGGTGGCGTCACCGGATATCGCCGTCCCGTCGAGCTACGGGCTGGCCGATGACTATTATCCGCGAGCGTCGACGCTGGTGAAGCAAATTTGGGGGATGCTGGGTGGACATGCTGATCTCGGTGAAAGGATATTTAAAGAGGTGACGGAGTTGGAACAGAAACTGCCCCACGATGTCCCTGACCTCAGTTTCGGCGGTCCGTTTTGAGTGGGACGTTTGATTGAGCAGTTTATATTTTTTTAAGGAATATCAAAGGAACAGCAAATGAAAGTGCGGTATTCGTATCTCGCCCAGCAATTCGCCGATGTCGAGCCGGTGTTCGAGCAAATTCGGCAGCATTTGAAGACATGCAATTTCACGCTCGGTCCCGAGGTGGCCCAATTTGAAAGTGCGTTTGCCCAGCTGATTGGCACCCAACGCGCGGTCGGAGTAGGTAGCGGTACCGATGCGTTGAAGCTTGCGCTGAAAGCGATCGGAATTGGCCATGGCGATGAAGTAATTACGGCGGCCAATACTTTTATAGCCACGGTCGGCGCCATCCACGAATTGGGAGCGAAGCCGGTGCTCGTCGATGCCACCGCGTACTTTACAATCGATGCCACCCGCATTGAAAGGGCCATCACGCCCCGCACGAAGGCGATATTGCCCGTTCACTTTACCGGGGAGCCGGCCGACATGGATGCCATCAGTGAAATTGCCATGCGCCACGACATTCCGATAGTCGAGGACGCGTGCCAGTCGATTTTAGCTGAGTATAATGGCAGGCGCTGTGGCACCATCGGAATTGCCGCCGGCTTTAGTCTTCACCCCCTCAAAAACCTCAATGTATGGGGAGACGCGGGCGTTATTGTCACCAATGCATCGGCGATCGATGAAAAATTGCGGCTTCTGCGCAACCACGGGCTAAAGAATCGTGATGAAATCGAGATTCTTGGATTTAACAGTCGACTCGATTCCATCCAGGCAATCGTGGGGAATTGGCTCATCAAGGACACCGAGATGATCACCCGCAAGCGCATTGCAAACGGAGAACGCTATGATTCACGGCTCTCCAAACTGGATGGGAGAGTGTTCTTACCGCCCAGACGAAAAGAGGCCAAACGGGTATTTCACTTGTACATGTTCGAGGTAAGCGAGTCTGACCGCGATCCGTTATACCGGTACCTGCACGATCGAGGAGTCGAAGCCAAGATTCACTACCCGATTCCCCTTTACCTGCAAAAGGGGTTGGGCCATCTAGGCCACAAGCGCGGAGATTTTCCTGTCACCGATAGCCAATCCGATCGGGTGATTACATTACCCGTCGATCAACACCTTACCGATGGTGAAATTGATTATTGCGCGTCGGTCGTTGAGGAGTTTTTTGCCGGCCGGTAATTATTTTGAGTAGGGTGGGCATTGTGACGCAGATTAAGGTTCCTTACACCAATTTTGGTATCGAGTTCGAAAACCAACGGGCGGAGTTGATGCCCGCAATCGAACGAGTGTTTGAAGTCGGGGATTTTATTCTCGGTGAGGAGGTATCCCGTTTCGAGAGCCGATTTAAGGAGCTTTGTGGCGTTCGTCATGCGATTTCGGTCGCCAATGGTACGGATGCCATTATCCTTGCACTGAAGTCTCTGGGCATTGGACCCGGCGACGAGGTCATCACAGCCGCTAATTCCTGGATTTCTAGTACGGCATCCATTGCCCTTGTGGGTGCGACACCGGTATTTGCTGACGTCGATGACGATCAAAACATCTCCCCCGATGCCATCGAAAGAAAAATCTCCTCTAAAACCAAAGCGATCCTGCCGATTCACTTGACCGGTCGCTGCGCCCGCATGCGTGAGATTATGAATCTGGCGAGCAGGCACCGGCTGAGCGTGATTGAGGACGCAGCCCAGGCGGTGATGGCGAGAGTCGGCGATAATTTTTCAGGATCGCTTGGAACCGTGGGCTGCTTCAGCCTGCACCCTCTCAAGAATCTCAATGCGGCGGGCGATGCTGGCATCCTCACGACAAATGATGATTTTCTGGCGCAAAAACTCCGCGGACTTCGCGCCCATGGCCTCAAAAACCGCGACGAGGTGGCCTTTTGGGGATTCAACTCACGGTTGGACACGATTCAAGCGGCCATACTCAACGTTCGTATTGGTAAGCTCGATCAACTGATCGAAACCAAGGTTAAAAACGCTCGTTTCTACACTCGCGAGTTGAGCAAAATGGTTCAATGCCCATCCGATGATTCGGAAAGGCCCCACACCTATCATGTCTATGTGATTCAAACCGATCGCAGAAATGAACTTCACGATTTTTTGTGTTCCCGCGGCATCGAAACAAAAATTCACTACCCGATTCCAATCCACCTCCAAGAGGCCGCCCGTTATCTGGGCTACGAATTGGGCAGTCTGCCGGTGACCGAACGGCAGGCGAATCGAATTTTGTCGCTCCCCTGCAACCCGTACCTTTCCAAAGACCAGATGAACTGGGTCGTGGAAAGCATTCGAACATTTTTCGGCTACTCGGCTTGATCGCGGCGTTTCCTTCAGGCTGTATATCCGTCGGACAACGGGTCGAGTATTTATCGAAGATCGTTCTTCCCGAGAAGGACATCGACCGTTATTTACTCTTGATGGAAACTTTAATCGCTAGTGAGATTCATTACGTAGATCCCGTACACGAACTCCACGGTAAGGACCCTGTTCTCGCGATGCTAAAGAAATATGTTCCACGAGTCGCCAGCGGCGCATTTTCCTTCGAATTATTGGTCGATACAGAAGTCCGCGTTGTGTGGCGGTGGACGATTTGCCTAAAAATCCGATGGACACCGTTTCAGTTCACCATTCACGGTTTGGTCCATGCCGTTCTCGAAAATGGAAGAATTTGTTATCAGCGCGAGTACTACGATCCCATGGAATCCATCGGGGTAATACCTTTAGTGGGCTGGTTCTATAAACTGGTGCTCAGGCTAGCGTAGACTGGGGTGGTCGGGTGTTCTTTTTTCTCAGAAAGCTCCTCTTTAAATGTCTCGAGTTGGGATTGGGACTCAAGACCCATTTCTCCTTGGAAACCCGTAACCCAATCTTTATAAACTTTCGGCTGAGTTCTACGGAATTACAGGCAGTTCAAGACGCGCTTGCGCCCGGCTACAGCCTGCAGAAAATTCGGCTATTGGATAGCGACATCGATTCAGACTATTGGCTCAGTCTCAATCTTTACGAAATCAGGTACCCTAAGAAAGAGCTCAGCTCCGTCGTCAAAAGCCGCTGTGAAATCAACACATTCGTTTCGGGCCCGAACAAACTCAAAGGGATATATGTGTTTTGCGGATCGCCGTTTGTTTCCAAACACACCGGCGCCGGAATTTTGGGTTATATTTGCGACGTAGCTGAACGGATAGTCATGTTTATCTATGGCTGTGGCAAACTCGTTCCCCTAGAATTCCAGTTAACCAACAGTCTTCTAACTTTGAAGGTTACAACTTCTGGAATAACTGCCGATCTTGCCGCATCAGTTTCAACTGGCAGTTCAAATAAGGAGAAATCTTACTCGAAACTCTCTGATGACTACCTGATTCACAACGATATCTCTTTCTTTAATAGGGGGCACACCTTTGATCGCGTCACGAGTAACAGCTCCTTCTCGCTAGCGCGTTTTACGAGCTTTACGCCGGATTCGCTTCTCGAGTGGACTTTGCAAACCCCGTTCTTTTCGCGAAAGCCCGACTCGGTATTCTATCATTTGGGCAATATCACCTACACCATCGACGCCCTTTCGGGAGCTACATTTCGGGTTTGTGGACCATGAGATAAAAGACGAATAGTAGCGGAATTAGACTTATCAGATTGATTCCCATTCGAAGCCAAAAGAGCCGGAGAAGGCTAGGGGAAAACAAATCCGATGTTTCGCTTTCGATTTGCAGCGCCTTTCGAATTTTGTATTGGGTAGGGATGTCGGCCGCGAGCCAAAATATTCCTGACAGGAGAAACGCGGATAGAGAATAGGAAATCCAGCCGATGGTCCAGATGCCACCGTAAAGATGGGCGAGCATGATTCCTGACGTCGCAGCGCAAAGAATTAGTGGGGCGGTGAAGACGGCGTCGAGCCACGTGACCGTTTCGTAAGTGTAGCGAATAATCTCGGCCCGTTTTGAGAGCAGCGCTCTGAATTCCCAGAGCGTTCCAATGACCGCATTTCCAAAAAAAAGAGTTACGGTAAGTATGTGGATGAACTTAATGTGGGCATAGGAAGTGAAATGGCCCATTTGCCTGAAAAACGTATCGGGAAAAAACTGTACGAAGGCAATCAGGAGAAGCATCAGTCCGACGTAGCAAAAGAGCAGGGTTTTTGATTTGACCGGCGAAGTTTCTAAAGAGTGTCGAGACACCTAGTATTCTACGGCCGTTTCACAGGGCGCGGTTGGGGCGGAAAGTGACAGTGAATCTGTGAACTCTACTCGGCGAATTGCAGAGAGCGATTGTGGGTGCAGTGACGGCGATTCGCCGGCCCACAGGGAGAACTTTAATTTTACGAAATCGACAATTAACCGCCTCAGCGATTTCACCGACAGTGCCGTGGAATGCCCCTTCTCTCGTTGCATGAGCCCATAAGGCACCTCAGCAAACAGGTAGCCCGCGCTCAAACAGCGAATCAGGAGCTCGGTCTGGTAAAAGAAACCGGCACTGCTCAGTTGAATGGTTTTAAGAATACTGCGGCGATAGAGAACCGTCCCGTTCATATAATTCAACGAGGTCCCAAAAAAGCAATTGATAATCACCCGGTATGCAGATGATACAATCCGGCGCACCGATGAACGCTGGCCCTGATTGAACACGAATGGAACAACGATATCCACATGGTCCATCAACGGCAGATAGCGGAGGATTTCAAAAGCGTCATTTTCGGCATCGCCAGGAAGCATTGTTACGATTTCGCCCCTGGCTGTTTGCACGCCGTCCCAAAAGCTTTTACCGATTCCTAGGGGGGTGCCGTGCGTAACCACCTTAACGAAGGGAGACTGGGTCTGGAGTTCGGCAACTATCTCGGCCGTTCGGTCTCGGCTGCCATCGTTGACGACAATTACCTCACCCGACACTCCAATTTTTTCGAAAGCATGCAGCGCATTTCTAATCGCCCTAGCCACATTCTGCTCTTCATTGAGCGCTGGCATCACCACGCTAATTTTAGGTTCCATTGACGTTTTTTGTATCGTACACAGGCACGATAGCCAAACAAAAACAGGCTCGAATGTGCCCTCTGTGCCAAAGTAGCCTGGATTTCCGCCGCCCGACCACATTCAGCCTCGACAGCCCCAACTCCCTGAAATATAACTATAGGATAATGAGTCTTGCTCTGGACCACACTCGCCTGATCTTGGACGGAACCAAGATTGCCTGGCATAAGGAACGCATTGAAAAGTGGGCAAAAGGCGAGCGTATTGCCCCTATCACCATCGATATGGCGCTGACTCGAGCTTGCAATTACGGATGCCATTTTTGCTACGCGATGATGCAGGAAAACGATCGCCTTCCCATAACGCGAGAGGTTATTTTTAATTTCCTCGATGATTGCGCTGAAGTTGGAGTCAAGGCGATCAGCCTCGTGTCCGATGGCGAAAGCACTCTGTCTCCGGTGTTTGTCGATACTGTGATCAAGGGGGATCAGCTCGGCATCTCCATGGCAGTCGGTACCAACGGCTACCTTTTGAATGAGCGTAAGCTTGAGGAGATTCTGCCCCACCTGACCTACCTACGTATCAATATCAGCGCCGGCGAAGCGAAGCGATACGCTGAGATTATGGGTGTCAAAGAGGATTGGTTCTACCGAGTCTGCGATAACATTCGCAATATGGCCCGCATTAAGAAGGAAAAGGGCTTGGGCGTTACCATCGGATTGCAGATGGTTCTCATGCCCGATTATGCAGATCAAATCATCCCGCTGGCCCGGCTCGGCAAGGAGCTTCGACCGGATTACTTAATCATTAAGCATTGCAGCGACAATGAAGACGGCTTTCTTGGTGTCGATTATTCCAAGTACGCCTCGTTGTTTGACACCCTACGAGAGGCAGAGGGATTCTCGGACGATACGTATCAGGTGCAGGTAAAATGGTCCAAAATTCAAAATGAAGGGCGTCGCTCGTATCAGCGGTGCTATGGTCCGCCGTTTCTGCTTCAAATTTCCGGGTCGGGCCTTATTGCCCCCTGCGGGATGCTCTTTAACGAGCAGTTCAAGAAATTGCACATGGGAAATATCGTTACCGATCGGTTCCGCGATATCGTAAAAAGCGATCGCTATTGGGAGGTTATGAACCATTTGGCCTCGCCGGATTTCAACGCCCAAAAGATGTGCGGAACTCTATGCCTGCAGCATAAGGTGAATGAATACATGGATGGTTACATGAAGGGCCGTCATCCCCTCCAGGTTCCCGCCGGTGAGTTGCCACAACACCTGAATTTTGTGTAATTGAAGTATGTCGCAGGCGTTAAATTACGAAGAGTTGGTAAAATCCTACTACGACAACCTTTACAACACGCTTCGCAACTTCAGGCCGGGGCCCGAGTTTTTGGAGGATTGGGTTCACGACGAAGACCACACCCGAAGTCTCTTGGGCATTTTTGAGGCGGCTCACAATCATGGGCTTAAAAGCCTAAGCGTGAATCTGAGCACCGAAATCAGCCCCACCCTCAATCAGGATTGGCTCCTGGAGAATCTCAAATCGCTCGGTTCGCTCTCCATCAACACCGCTCCGACCGGGCTTCAACTCATCATGCAGTTTTCCCAACACAAGCTTATTCACCACATTCACCCGGCCTATCAAAAGGAGCTCAGCGACGCGGCGCACGATTTGCGCCACCAGGGGGCGCTTCAGCCGGCGGCCGGTGTTTTTCATGCAAATCACGAGTGTGGCTCCCTGAGTTGTACTATCCTTGAAGGTCTCGACGGCAGGGTTTTAGAGGCAAAACACTCAGGGGCGCAAGCGGCCTTTCTGCCGCTACTCGACAGGTTTTGCGATGTTCTCATCGGGTGCCCCATTCAGGAGGGGGCCGAACACGGCACTCTCGCGCTCGAACGCATGCTCAGAAACCCGTACGTTCCACCTCCGGTCCAGGGGCTCATCACTCCGCTAAACGCCGATCCCATTTTCACGGTGCCCCAATCGCTCGCGCGCGACATCTATCTTCAATGGCGAAACGCCGAGGGAATCCAGGGAATCGACGAGGCCTGGAACGACTTTGAGCGGCCCTGTTCCGAGCGCTGGCTCAAGATGACTACTGAGACCCGATTAAAGGACATTGCCGATTTGATTCCTTTGATTGTCCGGGATCTCAAGATCCCCTACGAAGGGCTCGAAGCCTTGGCCATCAAGGGCGACTCGCGGATTATTTTCGCCCGAAATGATTTTTCAAAACTTCCGCGGAGCGGCCAGGATCTCCTGGTGATAGAGTGCGAGCTCAAACGGCGACTTGAGCCGAGACTTGAGATCGTGCTCGAAAGCCTCGATGATAAAAATCATCGCGAAGGCAGAACGCATCGTGAGCTGATGAAAAGTTAGACGAACAGAGCCATTTATGTTTGATCCCCGCGACAAAAACCAGGCGCCGACTGCGACAAACCTTTCTCAATATCTGCGATCTTATTCCGAACGGGTTGGGCAAGCGGTGCAGTCGGTCTCGCCCGAAAAGATGGATCTCGTGCTTTCCGTGCTTAAAGATAAGTTGTTACACGGGTCTCACATCTTTTCTGCCGGCAACGGTGGCTCTGCGGCGATTGCGGCGCACCTCTGCTGCGATTGGGTTAAGGGAACTCGAATGGAAGGTGAGCCTTCGCTCAAGGTTCACTCCCTCATGGAAAACACCAGCATGCTGACGGCCCTTGCCAACGATATGAGCTATGAAGAGGCGGTATCGGAACAGCTAAAAATTTATGCCCGTTCTGGGGATGCGGTCGTCTTGATATCCTGCTCGGGGAATAGTCCGAATATTGTTCGCGCAGCCCAAACGGCTCGCTCGATGGATATCGATGTGATCTCGCTCACGGGCTTTGATGGGGGAAAGCTGATGTCCTTGTCCGATATCAACCTCCACGTCGCGGTTCAAAACTATGGCATGGTCGAGGACTGTCACCAGCAACTCATGCACGTATTGGCGCAATACCTGTATCTGTGGCGGGTGAAGGAGGCAGCGACCCGGACGGAAAATATTACGGAAAGTCGGCGCGAGTCACCTTCTCGCCCAGAATTGTTTTCATAAAAGACTCGAACTCAGCGTCGTTCGTCAGTTTACACGGGGATAAATGAGGTGGTCAGCGCGCGACCTTAGCCAGGGCAAAATCGAATTGGGCGCCAAGAGAGGCGGGGTTATATGATGAACCGCCCACAAAAATCCCATCGGATGGGTGATTCAAAACGGAAAAGCCGTGGCTGATATCAGGCCCAAAGACGGTTAGCTGGGTCATTGTACTGGAAAAGTTAGCCTCACGAGCACCTGACGCAAACATGCGAATCAGCGATAAACTAAATTTTACCGGACCCGTATTGCTGTAGCCGGTCAGCAAGATTTTACCATCAGCCTGAACGTCTGCTCCGGTCAGCACGTCATCCTTTCCGGCCACCACATCAAATGTCGCGATTCCGTTGCTACCGAATGTGGTATTTATTGAACCTTCCGAGGTCAGCTGAACCACTGAAAAATCGGAGTTCAGTCCGTTATGAGACGTACCGGCCCCTAATATCTCTCCGTTTGAAATGATCACCGCGCTCAATGCATCCGAACGATTGGGCGAAGGATCAACAATGCGAATGCCAGCAGTTCCCTTCGTGGCATCTAACTCGCCCAACACTGTAATAAAAGCAAATGCGAAGTTGGAGATTCCACCAACGATGGAGTTGCCACCGATAACCATCTTTCCGTCCTGAAGGATTGCCAGTGAGGTCGCTTCGGAATTTCCGGGTGTTGCGAATTGGATAGTGCGGAGGCCATCTAAGGCAAAAGACCTGTCGAGCTTGCCAGCGGGTGTCAGCCGAATGATAGCCGCTGAGACTCTCCTGCCGTCAGCCGCCTGAACGGAGCCGATGACGATGATATTTTGTCGGCTGTCCAGGGCCACGGCGGTCGCCCTGTCATTTTTCCTCGAAAAATCGAGGATAATAGATCCGTTTGTACCAAAGGTGATATCGAGAATTCCATTGGGGAGGAAGCGTGAAACGAGAAAATCGAGCGTGCCGCTTGGTTGCTCCTGATACCCGACGGCGACAATTTTTCCATCGCTTTGAATAGCCACTGCCGCATAGGCGGAATCGCCCAGTGACGATGTGTAGAAACTCCCCCCCTGACACCCAAACGATCCATCGGGAGCTCCTGATGCATTCGTGCGGAAAACAATTGCTACCTCTTGTGGCCCGGACTGCGCCACGCCCACTCCCAAAATCTTTCCGTCATTTTGAACTGCTAGTTTCATTACCCGTTCATTTCCGCCTAATGAGCTCAATCGTTCAGACAAGGACCCAAACGCTGGAGAGTCATCGCAAGCTCCCCTTGACCGGATCGAAATTGATTTTTGACCAATTCTCCCAGCTTGATCTTTTAAAGTGAAAATAGCCTCACCTGCCTTCTCGCCCTTAAAATACAATTCTTGAGAGTTGGGTTTAGAGCCCCCTAGAGCGACCTCAGCCAAGGAGTTCTTACACTCGGAATCGGAATAAAACTTCCCAATGTCGGAGCTGTTGATTGAAAATGTCGATGTGGGGTCGGCTTTGCTATACCCGAGAGTCTGCTCGAGATTGAGGGTCACGCCTAAAGCACATTGACCTACCCAGATTCCCAGAGTCGCGGACACGGCAAGCTGCCGAGGAAATCCAACTTCACTATTTTGACCATTTCCGGAATCGGTTGAGTCTGGCTGAGACTGGGTACAAGCAATTAATCCTAATAGTGTCGAAAGAATCAATAGGTAATGCGCCATGAAAAATCCTGAAATAGGGAGCAAATTCTCAAATTTCTAATCTCCAACTTTCGTGCCACTCCAAACTGGCGGTTTTTGGCCTGAAGGTGTTTATCCCTTGGACACAAAGATCCTCCAAAAAATCTAATTATCTGATTTTAATCCATAAATGTTGTTCAAGGGCTAGACACATTCACACAACCACATTCTAGTCGCCTGTAAGCATTTGATTTAACCAAGTTATTTTGAGGGTCTCGCTGATAATTGTCGAAGATTCGACACGTGTTTAGGGCTTCGGTGAACCGCTACTGAATGGACGATCTACGCAGCGATCACGCGATGGCTCTAACTTTGCAGTTTTAGCCTGAATGAGACCTGGGCTGTTCATGAAAAAATGTCTATTAATTCTTTCTATCCTCTGCCTGCTTGTCTGGCATACAAACGCTGAGGCCAGTCGTAAGCGCGTCATTGTGACTTTGGGCGGGTCCCTGGGTGTGTTATCGCAACGAAGCACAATAATGAACACCCTGAGTGATTCTATCCAGGCGCAAAGCATTCCGATGATTAAGGAGTTACCCCTAAGCGGTGCCGTGGTGGTTTTGGCCAGTCCGGATGAGATTTCGCGACTTAAGAAATCCTTTGGAGGCGGTATCACAATCGAGGAGGATATTATTTATTCGGTATCTCCCTTGCAGACTAGTTCATTTTCTCAGTCCGAAATCTCCGCTATGGCGGTTACCCAAACGATCGACTACGGCGTTCGGCGGATCGGATCCTTTGCGGGGAGTAGCCGCGGCGAGGGTGTCGTCGTTTGCGTATCCGATACGGGAATCGATCTTGTTCACCCTGACCTTCGGGGTAATATCATCGCCAACTTCAACACCATCGACCCAAACAAATCAGGACAGGATGACAACCGACACGGAACTCACGTCGCCGGAACCATTGCGGCCTTGAATAATTCGATAGGTGTCGTCGGCGTTGCACCTAAGGCTAAGCTGATAGCGGCCAAGGGCCTAGCAGCGAATGGTTCTGGAAACGCGAGTGACCTCGTTGAAACGATCGACGGTTGTGTGTCTCGCGGGGCGCACGTCATTAATATGAGTTGGGGAGGTGACAGCCCAACTCCGATTATCGAAGATGCGCTACAGCGGGCTGCAGCTGCGGGCGTTGTGCTCATCGCAGCGGCCGGTAACAGCAGTACCCAGACAACCATCGCGCCTGTCGGCTATCCGGCGAGATACCCCACCGTGATTGCGGTCTCCGCCGTGGACAGCACGGACAGGGTCGCCGTATTTTCAAATCAGGGTAGTGAAATCGCCTTCGCCGCTCCTGGAGTGGGCATTTTATCAACGCTATTAAACGGAACCTATGGACCTTTGAGCGGAACGAGTATGGCGTCACCCCACGTGGCGGGGGTCGTGGGTTTGTATCTGTCCAAAAACCCCGGAGCCACCCGTGCCGAGGTACTCGCCGGGCTGGGAGCTTCGTCAATCGGACTGGCTGCAACCGCACAGGGACGCGGCCTCATCAGCTCTGTCTTGAGTACCCGGTAGAAGTCAGCTTTCCCAAAGTCAGAAATTGTTTCACTTTAGGCCGCAGGGCGAGCAGCCGGGGCATTTTACGATACAAAATTCCCAGCACCATTTCCTTCAACTGCCTGAGCGAGTAGTCGGCCTGTGGCACCCGATCGTAACCCACATCGGCCCGCAACATCTTGTGGAGGAGGTCGGCAAATTCCCTCTCCAGGCCCACCTCTTCCCAATACTCGTAAGAAATCCCGCGCGAGGCGCTCTCCAGATGAATTGCTGATAAATCGCCCAGATAGAGGTTGTGAAATCCGCGCCGATGAAGTTCTAGGTTAAAGGCGACGTCGCCAAACCCGTTGGGGTATTCATTTGCCCGAAGGCCGCCCAGAGTTTCGTAAAGCGAACGCTTTACCATGCAGGCGGCAAAGGTGTTCCCAAACACCTCGCGCCTCATGCCGGCAAACACGTCGCGCTCCCGGCCATGCCCTACCCGAGCCATCCGGGAAAAACCGCCGTAGAGGGCCCGAAACCCCGAGTGCTGTATTCGCCCATCGGGATACCGCAGTTGAACACCCACCACGCCCACACCGTCCTGAAGGGCCCAGCGTGACAAATCATCGATAGAAAATCCAGGATCGAGGAACACATCGTTATTCAGGAAAAAAATCAGATTGCCGCGAGCGATGTGGGCGATGGCATCGTTGTGCATCTGTCCGAAATTAAACGGGCGTGGGTCGTCAATCCAGCGAACAGTGTACGATAATTGTGTGGCCTTAGCTGCTACCCGTTCGCGTTCGTTCGGCTCCGAACCGTTATTAACCAGTACGATCTCGACCGGAATTTCCGATTTCATGCAGTCCAACGACTCCAGACACCGGATCGTCCAATCGGCTCTGTCGCGAAAGCAGATAATGCACGAGATGAGAGAACCCTCAGGAATCACTCCGGTTGGACTCACTGTGATGGTTTTACTCACGTGCCGGACACGGGCCGAGAATCCTTTCCGCGCGAGGTGTGCCTGGAGACTGGTAACTTGATTAGGAGACGTACTGGCGGGTTCGGACTCTCGTTGCCCGACACGGTAACAGAGGTACGAGGGGATGAGCGCCCAATGCTCGGTCTCCTCTGAAAGTCTTAAAAACAGATCCCGCTCGAAATTGTCGGAGGTTTCGGACTGTGGTGGCAAAGTCTCGATTGCGCAGCACTTGGCGAACCAGGCCCGTCCGACGCAGTTAAAATGAATCAGATTGAACCAGCTATAGTCGCTCTTCGAATAGCAGCGCTCTACTTGTCGGTAGTCGGGTGTCAGGTGCACTTCGTGGCAGTAGATCAGATCGCAAAGCGCACGACGCTCCAACTCCAACGCGAATGCAAAGAGCGCCCCCGGACTGAGCACATCGGTGACGTCCAGATAGCCAATCCAGTCTCCGGTGCATACCGCTCGGGCCGCTTCAAATGCGCTACCCGCATTTGTTTGATCGGGGGCTTCACCTTCAGGCGCTGCGACAAACCGGACACGCGCATCGTCGCAAACCCATGGTTTTCCAACAACATACAATTCCCAAAAAGGGTAGGACTGGGCGGAAAGACTTTGTAATAACATCGACTGATGGGCCGAGCCATGAGTACCCATTGAGGTAACGATGCAAAACCGCGGGTGCTTCGCCAGACTCTTGACGAGGGATTTTTGCGCCTCCGTTTTGGACTGTAGTTCGCTGAAGGCTTCAGGGCGGCCGAGTGTCGACCAGGGAATGTGTTCGAGCGGAAATAATCTCATAGGGGTCGGCTCGCAGTGCCACCGGCAGCAGCCTGGGCGAGATACCTCTCCACCATCGGGCCAGGCGCACCATCGGCCTCGACCCGACCCCGATCGAGTATCAGGACACGGGTGCAAAACCGGCGGATGTACTCCAAGTTATGCGCCACTAGAATCAGAATCTTAGAATCCGCCACGAACCTGTCGAGACGAACATTGGCCTTCTCGATAAAACTCGCATCACCACCGGCGTACAGTTCATCGAGAATCAAAATGTCGGGTGGCAACTCGGTTGCGAGGGTAAAGGCGAGTCGCAGGTGCATCCCCGTAGAATAGTATTTTACCGGCATGTCGATGAACTCTCGAAGTTCCGAGAAATCGATTATCGACTCCATTCGTTGCGCAATAAATCGTCGGGACATTCCTAGGATGGCCCCGTTCAGAAATGCATTCTCCCGTCCGGAGAGCTCCGGGTTAAAGCCGGCACCGATTTCAATCAGCGGAACGATTCGCCCTGTCACTCCGACCGTTCCCTCGGTAGGGCGATAAATCCGGCTGACGACCTTGAGGAGCGTGCTTTTTCCCGCTCCATTGCGGCCGATGATACCCAGGCGATCGCCATCCTTCAGGTCGAGATTGACGTTCCTCAGTCCCCAGAAACACTCGGTATCGCCTGAACGGTTTTTCAACCATTCGGGTGGGTGAATAAATTGCATCACCGCCTCTTTCAACGCGCGCGACCGGTGCGAATGCTTGCGATACCTGACCCCAACCTGATTTAGCGAAACCTGAGCCACGCGAACCACCCTACATCAAATAGACCAGATCATCCTCGAAGACACGAAGCGCCACCCACCCGATGATTATCGAAACCAAGGAACCGCAGGTTGCCAGGGACCAATCGGCCAGCGAAGGCACGCTCCCGTAATAAATCAGCTTTTGAAAAAGTACTAATTGGTGAAAAAGCGGGTTCATTACTACCCAACTCTGATATCGCTCCGGTAACGCAGCAACCGGGTAAAGAATCGGTGTTAAAAAATAGAATAACTGAAGCCCAATCGATAAAAAATACTCCACGTCCCTAAAATAGACCGTCAGTATAGAAACGAAAATCCCAATGCCCAGGGTAAAGGTGAACAGCGAAACTGTTGCGAGCGGAACGAGCGCCAGCGTCCAATAAAAGGTAAAGCCCATCGCCCACCCGATGAGAGTGAGTGCCACCAGTGAAAAAATGAAATCGACGCCTCGTAAACATAACTTACTTAAGGGAAAGAGGACCTTGGGGAGATAGACCTTCTTGATGAAATTCTCGTTTTGCAACAAAGAGATAGCGCTCATCGAGACCGCCTGCTGAAAAAAAATCCAGGCGATCAAACCAGAAAACAAAAACTGCGGATAATTATCCACGCCGAATCGACCCACCAGGTGTGAAAAAACCACGCTCATAACCGCAAGCTGTAACAGCGGATTTAAGAGCGACCAAAGATAACCCAGGACCGTTCGCCGGTACTTAATCTTGAGATCCTGGGATATGATGTTCCTGAGCACATCCCGGAACTGCACGCACTCGGCTATGGGATTTCGATAGGCCATGTGTGGGCCTAGAATAGAAGAATTTGGAACCTTTGCAACTACCGCCCTTTGACGAATCGGGGTCCTAGCCGGTACGGTGGGCGCCATGAAGCTATTCATTGATTCCGCCAACTTATTGGATATCGAGCAGTGTTTGAAACGGGGCATCGTCGCGGGTGTCACCACGAATCCGTCCATCCTGGCCAAGGAGCCCAAGGGAGACTTTCTGGAGCATGTTCGAAAGATAGTGGCTCTCCTGCGCGAATACCGTGCGATCGTTCCTCTGAGTGTCGAGGTTTTTTCCACGAAAAAGGAAGAAATGATCCGGCAGGCCGAAACATTTTTGTCCGAGCTGAAGTACGAAAAGCTCAACATCAAGATACCCATCGGTTGGGACGAACTCGAGGTAATTCACACACTACGATCGCGCGGTATTGATGTAAATTGCACCTGCTGTATGTCCTACAACCAGGCGATGATGGCCGCGTCGGCCGGCGCCAACTTCATTTCGCTTTTTTACGGGCGCATTCGCGACACGGGCTACAACGCGTTCGAGGTCGTGCAGGAAACCGCGCGCACTTTGCGCACTTGGAACTCCCCGTCCGAGATTATCGTGGGCAGCATTCGCCACATTCATGATATTAACGATGCCATCAAGGCCGGTGCCCACATCGTCACCGTTCCGCCGCAGTTTTTTCCCCAGATGGTAAAGCACCCCAAGACCGACGAAACCGTTAGGCAGTTCGTGTCCGATTTCGAGAATTGGATGCGGTAATACCCGGCCCTATTCGGTGGGCTAGACTACGGGTCCTCGGAGCCGCCGAGTTTTATTTGAATCGGCTGGGCGTCTTTAGTTCTATCCACCGTATATTGAAACAACTTTAAGTTTGTTCCTTTTAGCCGAGAAAAATTAAGAACATCGACTTTGCCACCAGCCTTCTCATTCTGGACAACCCCTTTTTTGGGCAGCGGGATTTCTTTAAAACCCAAAATGGGAACAGTTCGGCCCTGCAGATTGTCCCACAGGGAAGGAAAATATTTCGTACTGAGCCGTCCGTCCAAGCCCACAAACGAAACCACATTTAGATTACGGTCATTTGTCATAGTGGCCTGTACTTGCGCCCGGTTAATCAAGCGAAGGTGATCTCGTGTATCAATTCCAAATTTTTCTAGACCCGAAAAACAAGAACCTTGCATTCGAGCAGGAACCGAAAAATCTGGCAAATTATGGAGACTGGCTAGGTTAAAATCGGTGATCCTGTCCGTGGAATATGTGGTTTCTGCTATCAGAGTTACTGCGATACAAAAGCGGATTGACCCTGACAGTAAGCTAGAGGCTCTTATCGTACGGAAAAAGCTCGTCATAGTGACAGAAATAATTGAGTCATGTTCGCCTATCCTTCAATGGCGCGGTAACGCCCGCTGAAATTACGCGGTCGCGCTAGAAGACAAAGGCCAATGCGCCCATTCCGACCGGGAGAACGTTCGATGGTGGGGTAAGCAGATTTAAATCCGTCAAAGGCAGGTACTGGGCGCCGACGCCCAACGCCAATGAAATAATTTTCCCGAGTCTGAATCGATAACCTAAGAGACCCGTGCCAACCGGCACACTTGCATGCGTCTTCGTGCCATTCGTCTCCATCACCATGCTGTAATAACCGACACCCACCGAAGCCCACGCACCCTTAAACGCCTCGATGGAATCGTAAGACAATCCAATTTTTGCGCCCAGGGCCGTGATGGTAAAACCGTCTCCCGGGGCCACGAAGTAGGTGGGCTCGAATCGAAACGAAAATTTTTGCGAGAGCGTCCGTTCATAGGACATGACCGCAAAAACATAGGAGGCGCCACCGCCGGTCCCGCCGATGATTCCGCCGCCCAGCGCGTTTTTGGGAGCGATCTCGATGCGTTTCATCGACTCTTTCATCTGGCTCTTCGACGCTGTTTTGCGCTCCCCCATTCGAATCACTTCATCGCCGATTTCCACCTGTCCTTTTACGACCGATAAACGGACGATGGCGCCATTATCCGTTATCTTCGCAATGCGCCCGCACGCTATTTTGAGATCGCCACGAACTGCGCAAACCGCCTCGTTCAGGGTGTAGGCTTTTTCTGGGTCGGAGCCGATTGCCATCGCGTTCTTGGATGCCTTTGCGACCGTAATGGCCTGCAAAGTGGCGCAGGTGAGCAATAACCCGAGAATAATGTGATGCATCAAGAACCTTCGTTCAGATCCTTCACTACATTTATGATTTATTCCCGGACGAACTGTCACAGAATTTAATTATACAGGAAAGGCACTGCAGGCACTAATTTGGCGATTTCAAGCAGGTCTGTACCCTTTCGCCAGGGCGCCGGTGTTGGATCGCGGCTGAGCGCATCCTGGGTCTTTATTCCCGTTCCGGATAATACGAGAAACGCATTGGCGCCGAGCGCATGGCCCAACTCGAGATCAACCCGGCGATCGCCTACGACGATGCTCTTGGTTAAGTCGAGCGGTGTTCCGTAAAGTTCCTTGGGAATCAGGCCAACGCCCGGTTTGCGACACGCGCAACCGTCCTCGGGACGGTGAAAGCAATAGGCAAACCCATCGAGCTCAATACCGATGCCCCCCAAGAGTGACACCACCCGACTATGAACCGCCGTAAATTGGGCGTCGGTAATTAACCCGCGCCCGACGCCGGACTGATTGCTCACCACGAAGAGGAGGTATCCCTTTCGTTTGAACTCGGCCAATCCCTCGGCCACGCGAGGCAAAAGAAGTACCGGTTCAGGGTCTTTTAAATACCCCGTATCTTCAATGAGCGTACCATCACGATCGAGAAAAATTACGGGGCGCGGCTTTTCCATCACACCACCTTCGCTTTGAGAAGATCCTGCAGGTGAAGCACTCCGACCAATTTTGAGTCCTGCATTACCAATAAGTGCTGAATTTTATTATTTTCCATCAGCCCCCGCGCCTCGACAGCCAGCGCTTCAACCGCAATCGATTTGGGCTGAGTCGTCATTAAATCAGCGGCCACAACGCCCGCATTCCGCCTGGACTTTTGAAAAAATCGGCGGAGATCGCCATCGGTGACGATGCCGGCAACTATTTCATTTTTCATGACGATGGCGAGTCCGAGCCGTTTTTCCGTCATCACAAGCAGTACCGTATTAAAATCGGTATCGGTGGCAACTATCGGCAAGGCATCTCCGGAATGCATCAGCTGATCGACCCGCAGCCACAATCGACGTCCCAGGGTGCCCCCCGGGTGGAGTCTGGCAAAGTTTTTTTCCGTCCAGCCCCGCATTTGCATTAGCACTATGGCCAGAGCATCTCCCAGGGCCATCATTAAAGTCGTGGAAGTGGTCGGCAAGAGGTTCAGCGGATCCGCCTCTTCGCGAATCAGCACCGGAAGCACCAAATCCACCTGACGCGCGAGAGAACTTGTCGCAATACTGGTCACGCCAATGGTGGGAATTTTCGATTCGTGGGCGTGACGCAAAATTACGCCTAACTCCTCGGTCTCCCCACTGTTACTGAGTGCAATTAAAAGGTCGTTCGAATGGACAATGCCCAAATCCCCGTGGGGAGCCTCTGCCGGATTGATAAAATAGGACTTCGTTCCCGTGCTGGAAAATGTCGAGGACCACTTCCGAGCCACCAAACCCGATTTTCCCATCCCGGTCAGAAGCACGGTTCCCTGACACCGATGGATCCGTTGGGCGGAATCGACAAATGGCGCGCCCAAATTTAGGGCGAGCTCGGCCAGCGCGGTGGATTCTTTTTCAATCGTTCGACGTCCTACAATCAGCCAATCGGAAAATTCACTATTCTCCATGGGAACTCCGGGCAATTCGCATCACCGATTTCACCAATTCGGGCAGCTGAGCCAGCGGCCAGGCATTTTCCGAATCCGAAAGCGAAACGGGAGGATTCGGGTGGGTTTCGGCGAAGAAACCAAAAACACCCACACCGGCCGCGGCCCGCGCCAAATAGGGAATCGCCTCACGCACGCCCCCACTCGACTGGCCATCACCACTCATGAGTTGAACGCTGTGGGTGATATCCATGACGAGCGGTGCGCCCAGTCGTTCCATCTCCGGAAAAGCGGCAAAATCCACAACAAGGCGCTGATACCCAAACGAAGCCCCCCGCTCGGTTATCCAAAAATCTTTCGCGCCGAAGGCCCTGAGCTTTGCAACCAGAGCGCCTACGCCGGCGGGCGAAAGAAACTGCCCCTTTTTCACATTCACGATTCGGCCAGTACGACAGGCCATCTCGATCAAATCCGTTTGTCGACAAAGAAATGCGGGAATTTGGATGATATCGGTCACCTCAGCGACGGCGCCCACCTGTGAAATCTCATGGACATCGGTCAGGATCGGCAATCCAAATTCAGCCTTCACCCACGCGAGCTCGCGCAGGCCATCTTTTAGGCCTGGGCCTCGCGCGCTCCGGTGCGACGTTCGATTCGCTTTATCAAAGGACGCCTTGAACACGAATGGCGTGCCGTGAGTGTCCCTCTGCGTACAAAGCGCACGGGCAACTTCCGATAGAACGGTCCTGTTTTCGATTACACATGGCCCCGCAATCCAGAAAGGCCGCGCCTTTCCTCCCCGGCTCAGCTCGGCGCCCAGTGCTTGTTCCATTCGTTGACCTTATGAAACCTGCTCGAACAAGTAAAGTGCAGCATAACGCGGTCCTGAAAGGTACCGGGTACCTTTTTGAGCGGGAACTTGTTAGATTTATGGACGTGGCTGAAGCTCAATTCTTCGTGCATGAAAAGGCGCTGTGCGATTCGTTACAAATCGGCGAGGGAACCCGGATATGGGGTTTTTCGCATGTTCTAAAAGGGGCGGTGATCGGCAAACACTGCAATGTCGGTGAGCACGTTTTCATCGAGAATCGGGTACGAATCGGTAACGGCTGCACGATCAAAAACGGAATCTCGATCTGGGACACCGTAACACTCGAGGATAGTGTTTTTTTGGGACCTTACGTTGTTTTCACCAACGACCTGAGGCCACGGGCGTTTATTAAACGCGGCATTGAAAATTTTCTACCGACCACGCTCAAACGCGGCTGCACCGTCGGCGCCAATACGACGATTATATGCGGGATCACGGTAGGCGAGTTTTCGATGGTCGGCGCCGGAAGCGTTCTGACGAAAGACGTGGCCCCTCATGCGTTGGTGTTTGGCAATCCCGCCAAGGGTGTCGGCCGGGTCTGTTTTTGCGGTGCAAGGCTGGATCTCAGGGACTACTGCTCTGAGTGCAAAAAGCCACTGCACGACAATTCATTTCAGGCTTTTTTATAATTCTTGCAATGAACCAAGGCTAGCCAATGCCAGTCCCGAGGCTCGTACTCACCTGCGGCTGGGGAGCTTCTGCCACGCGGCTCAAATTGACACCTCAAGTAACCCCCTCAATGCCGCCTCCCTCGTTCTCAATGCTGGCAATCGTGGTCTCTATATTTCAAACGGAGTTGGGATAAAAAACTCCCTCTCAGGGGGAAACAGCGGCCCGGCCCTTGAAGATCTAGCCTTAAAATCGCTCTACGTTACGAGTGTGGATAGGATGCTGGGAGCCTCGAGCTTTGGCGGGCCCTCGAACGCTTCGCTAAAGCTTGCTCACCTGAAAACCCTGGCGAATGGGAGCATCGGACTCAGCCGAATACAAATGTTGAGGTCAAAATTCTTCCAAAACCGAATCCCGGCCTTACGCCACCAGCATTGTCACGCTGATAAAATGGCAGAAGCTTCCCGCCAAAACAAACAGGTGCCAAATCTCGTGGAAACCGAAATAGGGTGGGAAGGGATCCGGCCGTTTGAGCGCATAGATGACACTGCCGCCCGTGTAGGCGACACCACCCGCAACGAGCCAGAGCAGACACGGCAGCGAGACGGCCTTAATCAGCGGGATGATGGCGACAACTACAATCCACCCTTGCGCAATATAAAGTAAGGTAGAGGGCCACCGCGGCCCGTTTATCCAAAATACCTTTACGATCACACCCGAAATGGCGATTGCCCACACCCCTATCAAAAGGGCGATCCCAATCGAACCCTTCAGCGCGATTAAACAAAAAGGCGTATAAGACCCGGCAATAAAAACGAAAATCATCGAATGATCGATCTGCCTGAGGAGCCGCTGACGCTCATTTGAAACGTGAAGCAGATGGTAGGCGCTGCTGGAAAGATAAAGCAGGACTAGGCTGGCCGCGAATGCAACGATAGAAACTTTGTAAACCCAATCGGCCGTTTCCGGTATCCGGTTCGCCAGGAAAAAATAACCGCCCACACCCAGAAACGCCCCAAACAGATGGGTTAGACCGCTCACGGGATCTCGAAAGTATTTGCGCACTGACATCCGTTGTACCATACTCACGGGATCGATAGTAAAACCACCTCGGACAGCGCGTTTAGAGACGCTATCGAAGGCTCCGATTGTTTAATGATTTAGGAACTGCTTAGTTAGTCCGGTATGCCTGATGAAGTTGCTCTTCCCCCCAGCCCCCGTTGGCCCGGAATGGCCCCGCCCCTCGTCGTCGAGCAAGTAAGAAACACCGCTCCGTACATCTTCACCGATTCGAGTGAATTCTCGGGAGCACCGCACCTCGCCTTTTTGCAGGCGGCATGCATTCGAGATTGGCCCTTGTCTGACACTCCGGACCTCGCCGAATACTTCATTCTTCTTGCCAGTGCTCACTATGCCACCGTGGCCACCTTTGTGCCTACCGACCTGGATAATTCCGTTCGCCTGAAACTCTGGTCGGCTATGAATCAGACTGAGCGATCGCGTGCGGGCCGGTGGGTTTTGGAAAGTCGGCATTTTGATTTTAGTCACCTCTCCGGGCGCTGGGTCGCAGGTCCGGATGGGCGAACGCTCCAAGGCCACCTGGGGGAATGGTTCAGTATGGCCGTCGCGGCCTATGCATCCAATCGACGAGGCGACTCGAGCCTTGCCGAGGAGTTGGCCGTGGCGATCCGCTCGGAGATCCAAAACGAGCAGACCGTATTTGAGGATATTTTCGAGCGGCGTGAAGGGCTCGATCTTTTGAGAGCCGCAACGCTCATTGCCCACAATTTGGGCGACCTGGATCGCGTTTACGAAGCGTGGGGACTGGAACGCTACACTAATCCAATTGCTGATCTCTGCGGCCTAGGACAAATGGAAACCAGTCGCGATTTTCTACTTTTGGGAGTAGCGGGGGAGTTGAATAAGATGATGATGGCCAAGGAAAACCACCGCCATTTTTGCCTTCGCAGGCCCCGGGCTATTCGACGCCTTCGAGACCTGCTTTTACCAATAGGCCCTTTTTTCGATGACTGGGGTTCGCAGGTGGCTTCTCACTCATCGCTCAGTCTGGCTGATATTGGAGAGGTGACCGACGCACTCATTGACGGTTGGTTTCGAGTCGGTGGCTACGGCTATGCAAGGGCGCTCAGTGGCATCGAATCGACTCTTCCGGGCGGACTTTCGACGATAGCCCAGGTAATTCCGGCGCGATCTCTAAGGCTACTCAAGACCGGACAATTGAGAATGAGGATATCAGAAGAAAGGTGGCGATTTGAAAGGCGATGGGGGAATAAGGCGGTTGAATTAGTTTCAAAGAAAGTGAATTCAAAATTCAGTTCGTCAAGCCTTGAAAAACCGACCTATTCTCATCGGAATCGGTGCAATACGGGTAAAGAAACAGCCCAATCCGTTGGAGTTCGCGCAACGTAATCCCATCAGTGGGAAGCACCACCTCGACATCGACCCCATTACGAATCGGAAGGTTTAATCGACGAAGTCTGGGACTATGTCCCGAGGCGGGGCGCTCGACCTCAGCCTGCACCGTTTGGGCAGAAATTTCACCATTCCCTTCTACTGCCTTGACCGTCACTTTGGAATTACGGCTGACTTCGCCCTTGGGTGTTTTGCTTTGCTTTCGCTCTGCCTTCCTGGCTTGGGCCACCTGAATTTTTGATTTCTCAGTTACGCTTCGCTCCCACGCGAAGGGATCTGCGGCCCACGCCTTATAGTCGTCGAGGGAGCTTTTAAGCCGGGATTTGTAGACCTTGAGAGTGCTCTCGTTCACACCCTTATTCTTGTTTCGCAACCGGTTAATCAAAAGATCCAGATTACTCAACATGAATTCGACGCCATCCTCCTCGTCATTCACCACTGAAAACAGGTTGTGGCAGGCGGTTAGGCGGCAATTTACGGCATGGGGATCCAAAATAAGTTTCTTGCCGGCAAATTCCAAAAATTTTACGACCTCTTCGGTGTCGCGAATCAGCGACATTTGATTCGACATCGAAATTCCGCCCGGAATGATCTTCATACTTCCCCTTTTTACGCCCATTTTTCCGCCAACATTTAGAAAAATTATTTTTTCATGTAAGAGAGTGAAAAATTTAACGAATACCGGTTCCGAAGACAAGCAATTCAATGCACTATTTTCAGGAACTCGGAAAGCGCGTCCCGCCAGCTTCCCACGCGATCTATTTTCAAATTGTCCTTCAGTTTTTGATTCGACAACACACAATACAATGGACGCCGCGCCGGGAGCGCCACCGAACTCGTTTTGCGCGGTTCCAATAGAACCTCGAGATTCCATTCGGTTTTCACAAATGCGAATACGTCTGCCCACGAAGCAAAATCATCGTAAGCAAAATGAAACAGCCCCGATAGGTGAGTCGCTTTCATGATGGAACGTGCGACGTCGCGAGTCCAAGTGGGTGCCCCCCACTGATCCGCGAACGGGGTAAACACCGGCTTTTGGCGAATCTGGGAAAAACGTTCCTTTTTCAAACCGTAAAGCCACTGCACCCGAAATACTGAGTGAAACGGGTGGGCAAGCACAGCCCGTTCGCCGTCCAACTTCGACTGAGCATAATAGTTCACCGGACCCACCGGATCAGACTCGACCCAGGGACGAAGAGATTCTCCATTAAAGACCTGATCGGTGCTGAAGTGAATGCACTTGGCGCCGATCCGAGTACAGGTCGCGGCCAAATTCATGGGGCCCAGGCAGTTGAGCGCACGTGCCGCATCTCGCTCGATCTCGGCGCCGTCCACATTGGTGTAGGCGGCGGCATTGATCACCAGAGTCGGCTTGAGTTCCCCCAATAAGAGATCAACCTGGCCACCTAGAGTGATATCCAAATCCCCATGGCCCATGGCAATCACCGAGGACTCGCCAAAAATTTTACGCGCCTCCAGAGTCAGGTCCGTGCCCAGCATACCGTGGGCACCGGTAATCACAATGCGGTGAGATGGCATTACGTCAGTTGGTAAATGGTGTTCGGGTCATCCTCGTGGCGAATCTCGTCCGCGGGCGATTTCTTATTCGTTCCCGCATAAAGTTGGTTGGGAAAATTATGAACCAGTGCGGAAATCGTTGAGATATTCTTATAGGCGTGCACCACTCCTTTAGGCACCAGCACGCGGACCGGATTCTCGTATCCCCCCTCGAAAACCCACTTATGATTGAAGGTGGGGGAGTCCTGGCGATTATCCCAAAGCCACATTCGAAACGTGCCCGGCCCCATGAACACGAACAGATCCGCCTGATCCACATGTTCGTGTGGTCCGCGACTCACTCCCGGCAATGATTCTGATGTGTAACCCATCACCGGAAAATACTCGGGTTTAAGCTCGTCGTGGCGAAAGGTTTCGATGAGCCAGCCCCTGGGATCTGGGTATTTCTTCAATGAAGTAATCGCAACGCCTTCGATCAGGCCCATCTTAAATTCCATTTTTTTCCCCGAATATTACGCTATTGGCAAACCAAAGCGACTCAAAGGTTCCGGCGTCCGTCCAGGTACCGCCGAGAAGATCGTACGTCATCTCACCTCGCGACACATAATGATTATTTACATCGGTAATCTCGAGCTCGCCACGGTGGCTCGGTTTGAGAGTCCTGATGATTTTGAAAACATCGGGATCGTAAAAATAGATTCCGGTGACTGCGAGTGAACTTTTTGGCTTTTTGGGTTTTTCCTCGATGCCGAGAATCTTTCCGTCGCGGACATCGGCCACGCCAAAGCGATGGGGATCTGAGACCTCTTTGAGGAGTACCTTCGCTCCCGATTTTTGCTCGTGAAAGTTCCGGCAATGGGGAGTTAAATCGTCAGTAAAGATGTTGTCACCCAGGATAACCACGGTCTTGCTGTCGCCGCACACATTTTCCGCAAGTCCCAGCGCCTGCGCGATTCCCCCTGCTTCGTCCTGCACCTTGTACGTAAAGCGGCAGCCAAAATCCTTCCCTGAGCCCAGTAAATTCACCACGTCGCCCATGTGCTCAATACCGGTCACAATGAGAATATCCACTATACCCGCGCTCACCAACTTATCCACCGGGTGCAGAATCATCGGCTTTCGACCCACGGGGAGGAGGTGCTTATTCGTGACTTTCGTCAGCGGGAAAAGGCGCGATCCCGTTCCGCCGGCAAGAATGATTCCCTTAATCATAATGCGCTTCGCCCCGTCGTTTTTTTGAATTTGTCGCCATAGTTTGCGGCATAATATTTTTGGTAGTCTTTGTCCCGCACCTTTTTTAGCCAGTCTTCACTCGCCAGATACCACTGGACCGTTTTGAGAAGTCCGTCTTCGAAGGAAACAACGGGCCGCCACCCGAGTTCGTTCTGAATTTTCGTGTTCTCCAGGGCATATCGCCGATCGTGAGCCGGGCGATCGCCTACATAACGGATGAGCGAATGCGGCTTTTTAAGGATGTCGAGCACGCGCTGAATGAGATCGATATTACGTTTTTCGCCATAGGCACTGATATTGTAAACGGTACCCGTGACTCCCTGGCGCATCACCTGGTCGACCGCACTGCAATGGTCGGTCACATAAATCCAGTCACGGACCTGCAGGCCGTCGCCATAAACGGGAATCGGCAGCCCTTCCGTTGCATTGGCAATCAGCAGCGGCAATAATTTTTCAGGAAACTGATACGGTCCGAAATTATTCGAACACCGGGTGATAACGACATCTTGACGGTAAGTACGGCCCGACGCCAGCACGATCAGATCGGCTGATGCCTTGGACGCCGCATAGGGCGAATTGGGCGAAAGCGGCGAAAGCTCGGTGAATGGCCTGTCCGTCGGCTCGAGCGAACCATAAACCTCATCGGTCGAGACATGCACGAAGCGAACGCCACGCTTGCGGCACACCCCGAGCAGATTCTGTACGCCCATCACATTGGTTTGCAGGAAAATACCCGGATCCAGAATGCTTCGATCGACATGGGTCTCAGCCGCAAAATTCACCACCACGTCAAACGCCAGCTTATCGAGCTCGCCGGGAAGCGCGGGATCGGAAATATTCTTTTGGACTAGGTGATACCGATCGCCCCCCAAATTCGATAACCGAACCGGAGTATCTGGATGGGCGGCGTAGGTTAAGGAATCTATATTGGTAACGCTGACCTCGGGATACCTGGCCAGCAGGTACTGGGTAAAATGCGACCCAATAAACCCGCAACCACCAGTCACCAAAACGCGATTCAAAACCGTTCCCATGGAGTCACAACCCTAATCGGTTGCAATTGTAATGGCAAAAATTAGTGTTTTTGGGGGGCTTTTGAGGGTCGTGATGGACAGGTGCCTGCCTGATCGCT
>CAZRVZ010000093.1:0-6134 GCA_964603655.1 uncultured Pseudobdellovibrionaceae bacterium
AGCAGCATATTTTCAGGCTCGGAGCGCCATCCACCAATCAGCAGGGTGGGCTTGTCATTTTCCGACTGAGTTTCTACCAGGCCGAGATTTTCAAGGAGTAGAACGGCACTTCCGAAATTCTGAATCGATGCCGATTCAGGAAACACCAACGCTTCCCGCGCTATGAGATTCTGGGACTCTTTCAAAACCCGCTGAAGGAGTGCTTTCCGGTCCAGTCTCAAGTCACCGTTTTGCTTAGCGAATCTAAACACGATCGCATAGCTCTCTATCAGCTCGCCCAGCAATGTCTGAAACATACCGGCCGCCATCCTAGATTCGGAATTACGGTTGACGGCCGCCAATACCGAATTGATCGGCTCGCGCTGCCACCGGCCTAACCCCGAAAGATGAGAAACGGCCCGGGATAATTCCGCCGTAAAATCACGGGAACCCGAAAAAAAGAAATCAAACTTGAACAAATTACGCAACCGAACACCCCACTCTAAGACAATCTTCTCGCACTCAACACCACTAGATAAGTCCTTAGACCGCTCCGTCGATTCCGCAGCTAACGAAAGAGCTAACTGAGCCAGGGCAGGGACTACAAAACAATGAATGGCGTTATTTCGATAGAAAACCATGGCAACGCGCCGCGATCGGTCCACTTCGAAGGCAAGCGGTAACGACCCCTCCACTGCCTGAATCAGACCCGATCGTTGAAACTGCCTTAATAATAGCTCGATCGCCCGCCGGGAAGAGTCTTCGTCCGAAGCAGTGGTTTGGTGACCCGTAGCATGCGCATATCGAAACAAAAAATCCGCCAGCAAGCCTACCTGCTCCAGCGTTACCGGATCTGCTTGACTCAATAGTATCGAGGCAAGCAAAGATTTAGGGGTTAACGGAGTGACGGAATTAATACGAACACAAAGATCAAAGGCAGTTTTTTGAAGAATGTGCTTATCATCCAGGTCCGATACCTGGGCGGCACGAAATAGCTCCCTGATCGACACCGGATCGGCCAGTCGCACGTACACCTTACCGATGTTTCGAGAAATCACGCTGCGCGATCGAATTAATGCCCGAGCGTTTTCCTTTTCCTTCTGGCCGCCGGCGAGCTCGGTCGCGTAAGAACTCTGTTCCAACACTTCATCGTAGCTCAAGGAAACCGGAACAAGTGCGATGTCCTCATATAGGTTTTTCTGAAAACCGTTCATAATCATTTTTAACATTCCATACGTCGGCGGGAGCATCTTTCCGGTCCGGCTCCTGGTTCCTTCGATAAAGAAAAGAATATTGAAACGATTCTGTGTGAGCGACCAAACATACTTTTTCAACAACAGGCCATAGAGTCGGTCTCCCTTAAACGAGCGCCTAATGAAGAAGGCACCGCACTTTCGCAGCAACCCCCCAACCGGCCAAAAGGACAAATTCACCCCTGCTGCAATGTGCGGAGTCACGATGTCGTTCAGGAATAGAAGATAAGGAATGACCAAATAATCAAGATGGCTCCGATGGGCAGAAACAAACACGACGGGTTTCTGCTTCAATGTTCCTCGCAGTTTCTCAAGCTCATCTTCCCGGTAGTCCAACCCATCGAAGACTCGTGTAAAAAGCCACGCCAGTAGGGCGTACAAAACTTCAACAAAACGATATGAGTAATCGGCAACGATTTCCGATAACATGCGATAGGCACCCAGCATCATCTTACGTTTGTCGAGTTGGCCTTCCTGAGCCATCTCGCTGAGCGTTTTTTGAACTTCGCTGTCGTGCAGGAGCGTTTCCTTAACAGCAGTCGGCGAAACGTATCGGGGGCCGAGCAATATACGCATCTCTTCCTTGATAGCGACAATCGTTTTCCGGCGAACCATTTTGGCCACTCGCATCGCATCGTCTTCACCCAAAATATTGTCGGGTGCCCCCGCTGCGCAGTCTCGCATCGAGAATGGCGACAATCCCTTTACCATTGAGTCCTTGCGACGGCGTATCAGGTACCAAATCTTTCCGATCACATTCGGACGGGAGCTCAAACCGAAGAAATATTCACTGGCATTACGCGAAGCTCCTCGTTGGTATTTTCGCCAGGTGATCAGGACAGGAACAAACACCAACGGGCGCTCCCATTGATTTGAGACTCGATCGTGATAAACCGCCGCCAAGAGCTTTTCAACTGGCGACGGGCTGAACAACTTTCGTCGTTCATCGGGGCGTGAAAAAATCAGTCGAGGTCCCGCAGTATCGGCTCCCTGAAACACCGAAACCAGAGTTCGATTTCTAAGTACGACCGCAAGCCAACAGAGCGGTTTCCCCAAAAACAAAAGCCGCATTCGATTAGTAACGAGAATTGGCCCAAACCCCTCCCGACGACACCAACTCGAAAGAATCAACCACTCCACGAGCCCGCCGGATGTCATCTTAAACCAAGCGTCGCCGCCCCTGAAATGCTCGCGTAGCTCAGCGAGCGGCATTTCGAATTCAAATCTGACGAATACCCGCTCGGCGACCCACTGCCAGATCCCATCCAGGACTAGATAAATGGAGTTCATGGATCACACGACACTGAAAACAAAATGAAAATGGAGCCCCACAAAATCCAGGCTTTAAAACTGAGTTATTTTTGTAAATGGGCTAGCCCGATAACGCAACGTTTTGTTTACTGACCCGGTTCGTTGCAATGGCCCCATTTAACCGATGGCGGAAAGGCCTGGAAAACGTGGGGAGTTTCTGGCGAGAGCCCTACTCTTCAGTTTTGGTTTGCTTCGCGGCGTCTGCCGGTCTAACGGAATGATGCAGACTGGACTTTGGAAACTGCGAACGAAATCGTTGTTCCAGGCTATCCAGCAGCTTGGAAGCTGTCATCGTGGTCTTCGCCAGTTTTTCCTTCTCCCGGGCCGACCATTTGGCTCGCTCCTTGGTCAAGTTGGTCTCGACGAGAACCCAGAGGTCATCAACAAACCAAAATACAAGGTGAATATTTTTTAGAGGATCCCGGCTGAGTGTAACATCGCCTCGGTAACTGCCTTCGATACGAAACCCCCCCGCCCTGTCTCGTTTCAGCTCAACCAATGGTCGCCTGGCCAAATGAATCTGAGGCAACTCCGATTCGATAAACGAAAGAAGGGATTGAACAAAATAGAATGAAATCCGAGAAAACAGATCTGCAATCTGTTCGTCAGTGGACTTCAAAAAGTAACCATAAGGGTGCCCCGCCTTAGGGAACTCCTGCTCAAGCTTACGGATCATTTCGATGGCTTTCGAAGATGAATTTAACGGGCCTAAGAGGAGTTCGATTTCCTGAAGCAAAAATTCGGGTTTTTTCGTTTGCACAAATGATAACTGAAGAGCATTCAGCTCCTCGTTGGGAGACGGCTGTTCACCGCGAAAATACCCGATGGCATCCACTGGCCTCTTTGCTGCGACGAGCAACCTGCCGATTTCG
This sequence comes from uncultured Pseudobdellovibrionaceae bacterium, assembly GCA_964603655.1. GTDB lineage: Bacteria > Bdellovibrionota > FAC87 > UBA2466 > UBA2466 > JACPWY01. The sequence goes on from CAZRVZ010000093.1 coordinate 3,416, forward strand.
TGGAATCGCTGACTCCTTTTATAATAATCGATTGCCGACTCCAGAGACTGTTTGCCGATTTCGTCGGACGAATTGTCCATTACCAACCGTTCGAATACCGACATGGCCCTATCTGGATTTAGCAAAACATCGGCGACAGCGCTGCGATACTCAGTGTCGCGGCGATCAATAGTTTTCGCTGCGACAGGTACGCTGGGCTTACTTTGACGAGGTCCGTTGACGCTGGTGTAAATGTAAAATCCCGCGGCCACCAGAAAACCAAAAAAAACGACAGTTCCCAAAAAGATGTGAAGACGAAATCGCAAAAAGAACGACTCGGTTCCGCCGGCATCGTCATCATCGAATACCGGGTTCAGACCCTGTTCCTTGGTGGCGAATGTTGAGAAATTTACGGTATCTTTATGGGGCCGACTTAAGAGACCTGGAGCAGAAGTTACAGGCCTGCCTGCACCTGCTGATAATCCGGCAAAGACCTCGGCAGCCAGCTTCCAATCATCAAGCCCTTCATACCAAGCCAACGCCTCAGCGGGTATTTGTCCCGTTTGCCATTGTTGAACCATTTCTGCCTCGGAAAAGGGGCCGCTCTGCTGGCCACCGATTCCTAAAAAATACTGGCGTGACTGCGCCGCATCTGACATTTGCAAATTATAGCATGGCTGAATTGAGGCCCGGGGGATTTACTACCAAGTCACTACTTTGTGCACATTCCGAGCTCCAAAACTGTCTCTAAACGCGCTGCCCCAGGTGATTTTACCATCAGACTCCCGTCCCGATATCCACGCCAAATACTCGCATGCGCGCCGTGTCCAGCTGTTTTCGACGATACTCCTCATGGTTGCTCTTGCCGAAAATACTATCGGCGTAAGAACGAACATCCATTATCTGGATCTCGTAGGGGAAAAAAATGTGGTCAAATTCGGGAGGGATCCGCGGGAAAACCTCCAGAACCATTTGATTTCCACCGGGGAAATCTTTTATCAGCGAATTCAACTGCGTATAGATTCTGAATTCTGGATTACGAATCCGTACGAGTTCCCGACAGGTAAATTGAATCGCCCGATAATACTCACTAGTGTGTTGATTCAAAAAACTTCGACCCAGCTGGCGGAGCGCAACCCGCCGTTCCAATCGCTTCACCAGTTTTTGAAAATCCACATCCGAAAGCCCCGGGTTCTTCTGCAACTGATCCTCGAGCCGTAGTACCTCTGACTCCAATCGCGTTAAATCCACCAGTCGATTGTGCGAACGACCCGGCCGAATATTCGGAATACTAATAATGTTTTTTTCCATTAACAGGCGCATCACTCTTACGGCGTCCAATTTCGTTTCGGTTACCAAACGAAACCCGATTCTATCGTAAATGTCCTCAACGGTACTTCCGGCTTTATGCAATAGCTTGATGATCTCACGCTCTCGGTCCTTACGATCCTTTTTCTTGAAAAAGAGCAGCTTGATGGCATTCCCATTCTCTTTTGAGCCGAGATAGGTCGTCCCGGTCGAGGTGTCGATATAAATATGGCGATCGAGCCGTCCTAAAACGTGTTGTTGAACCTGATCAAATGCCCGCATTCTTGAATCGTGAGTGAGGTGAATCAGCACGTGCATAATACGCAAAATACCACAGGCCCAGACCTGATCGATGTCCCGCTTTTTCGATGAGCACAGCAATAACAACCGTCTCAAGTCGGTCACCGACTCCCGATCGCGAAAATGGTTGGGCACGCGAGGGTATCGGGGATCCTTCAAAGACTTTTCAATAAAACCAAGAGCATCGTCAAACACCCGCCATAACAATTCAGTGTCATCCTTGTCGTTGGGCTCAAACCCGTAGGCCCTGACGAAATTGGTGGCCTCCTCCATCGAGTTCAACTCCAGACGCGGAACATCTAAGATCGACATCCCCTCGGCCACTACTCGCAAAATTGGCCATGGAAAGTGAAAGTTCCGGTTGGCATCCATGAGGGCGAAACGATAGCATAGGGTCTCTGCTAAACCAATGGCGACACGCCCACGGAGAGGTGGCTGAGCGGTTGAAAGCGGCGGTCTTGAAAACCGTTGATCTCGAAAGGGATCCGGGAGTTCGAATCTCCCCCTCTCCGCCATAAAACTATTAAGGGTTAACGTTAAGGATTAACCCTTAACCTAAGCGGGCTTATTCAGTTCCAACACGCGCTATCCCCGCATGCGGCAGGGTTTTCAGGAGAAGAGGGTTTGAACTGATTGCTCTTCTTTACTTGATCCAAAAGTTCCGTGACTTCTTCTACCCAATTTGGATTATCACGGCACATATCCTGAACGTCGCAGTAGAACTTCCATGCCATTTTCTCAAATGGCGTGAGTTCAGGATTATTCTCTAAAAACTGGTCTCTTAGGCTTTCCACATGGCACTAACTCAAAAGTTGTTCTTTTCTGGCTGTGAAGTTGAATACCAATAACTGCCAAATCAAGAGACAGAGAACAATGGCTGGCTTAGATAGGGAAATCCCGGTTGAATCAAACAAAACCTGTCCGCCAGAGGGTTTTTCCACTTTCATTTTTTGATCGAGTAGTCTGAAATTCGCGCTGATACTAAGTGTCTTATTCTTCCCGTCTGCTTGCGCTTTGCACTGGCAATCACGCCAATTTCTTTCTCCGACACTACGAGAAAACGTGAAATTTGCTTTTTCCACTGTTCAAGAAGCTGCATGCGATGCACGAGGACCAGGGTTCTTGCTTTTCG
>CAZRVZ010000094.1:0-3391 GCA_964603655.1 uncultured Pseudobdellovibrionaceae bacterium
AAAGGATAAGGAGTATGAACCCGCACTTTTCCAAGGCTAGTGCGGATCCAGAAAAAAAGTTATGCGACGTTTGAGCTAGATCCCTTCCAAAAAACCGGCCTTTGGGCCCAGGGGGGCGGGACAGAGGGGCTCTTTACGGAATCCCTTTCTCCCGTGACAGCGACAAACGCATCGCGGGAGTTGGGTGGGACAGAGGTCAGGGAGACAAAGAGGGATCTCCTATTTCCTCCGAGGGATTCCGCTCATTTTTCCGTCGGTATGGCCCGGATTGATCTCCGGTACCGGTGGGAAAGCATTAAAAGTTGATAGTGCGTTGATAGGTCTCGGACCGGTGGTCCTTCCCCTTTCGAGACCCGCGATCACCGTAACTGAATAGCGCGATGAAAATGGCGATCCAGATCAGTGCCACTATCCAACGCTGGAGATCGCCCAGTACCTTTTTTTTTATTAAATCGCTCGACACAAATCGATTCCAAAGGCCCAACCATCTGACCGCGATTCGTCGGAAAATCGCCATCACGCTGCGTGGGGTTCTGCGCGGCATATCGGTCACTCCGCATATTTCAGTCCGAGTTCTGGCTGAATGGCTCATGAGCGCCCCCTATTCAATGCGGAAAGCACATCAAGTGACTTTCGGAGTTCATTCATCTTGCGTTGTAGGCTCGGGTTCGTCCGCCGCTCAAGGGGCGATACCTGCAAGAGGAAGCGGCGCACGGCGGTCCGTATGCCGAGGAGGACAGGGCGCGCCGTATCATCGATGATTGGAGTCGTATCCGGACGGACCATGCCTTCTGACGAGGGTTGAGTATTACTCGACGTTCGCATCGCGTCCTCCCAATGTTTTTGCGGTTAAAAAGAGGCGCTCCAGTTTTCGGATGGTTCGAAGAAGATCCCGATTCGATGCACACTCGCTCAGACTGAGCAACATGCACGCGTCCAGAAACTGATTTTCAAGCTGTTGAAGAGTGGCTTTCATCTTTCCTCCCGATTCTGATTTGGTTGATGTCATCATTTCGATGGAGAGCTAATACAATTGGCATGCCGAATATTCAGAGGGGTTGTAACACTCTGTGGTTGCTTCGATTTCCGCAAAAACAACGTGGTTCTCTAGTAATAAATCGTCGACAAAATCGAACCGAATCTGGATCGTTGTTTTTATCGAGTCCAGAATATTCTGAGCGGAATCGGAAAGTTGTGGTCGTGGGAGCGGTTGACCCATGACCGGTTCAGATAGGGTCAGTGATCTTGCGAATGGGAAAAAGGTCTGAAGATCGTTGTGCTAATCCAGTCTGAATCATTCGAACCGAATCTCGTACGACGGTGCGCAGGACGAGAGATCGCTTTCATCTCGGTGATAGAGATGTTCGTCAAACGGAATAGGATCAGAATGATTTTGTCCCAAATAGAATTCAGGTGACGGCTGCTTCTTCGTTTTCTAAGCTAAGTTAGTGCAGCTATTACTCTTTAGTCTCCTCTTTCATTTATCCCCTGCCATCACGCTAGCCATACATGGAGACCCTGCCTGGTACCGTTGCGAGCGGGATTCCGATTGCGTAGTAGGAACGACTATTTGTTTTGTAAACGCGGTTCATCAATCCCATCTAAACGATTTCAAAAGGTGGCATCAAGTTTATATCCGAGATCATAAGTGTGGGTGGGAAGATCCAAAGGGGTATACAGCAGCTTGTGAAAATAGGGTGTGCGTAGCAAAACTAAAATCTGCCGTATCTCCGAAGCTGCATATACCACCTTCAGGCGATTCTTGTGGGCCATCCCCATTGAGTTGTTCTGGGCAGCATTGCGATCCTGTTACAAGGCGATGGCACTGCAACTGAGGTTCTACCGTGTTCGTTTTGTTGGTGGCCGTTTTCTTATTCATTCCTAGCCCGCTGATTGCGTGCCGTTGCAACTTTAAATTTGTGAATGCATTGGCGGAGGAGCCAACGAAAGCTAAGGTGTCGTATGTCGGAGTGGTCACGAAAGTGGAACCAGACAAAGGGAGTATCCACAAAATTCATTTGAGCGTTATTCGGAGTTGGAAGGGAGTTCAGGGGGGAACTACAAGCTTTCTCGACGCGCTTCAGTCCAGTTGCGCGGTCGGTCTAATGAAGGGGCAGCGGTATCTCCTCGTAACCGACTTGCCGCCCGACAGTCTTTGGGGGATGTGCTCCACTATCGCGCTGCCGATTGAAAATGCATCCAAATTGATCCAAAAGCTAGATGCAAAAGGAAAATAATGTGATCGACTGAGTGCGAAAGGTAAAAATGAATTGTCCAAGACTAGTTCTTTTTTCGATCCTCTGTTACGGAGCCATTTCTGCGGAATCAATCCAAAAAGGTCGCGCAGAGAGAGAGTGTTGGCAGGAGCCGAATCCCTCGGATAAGTGTCTCCAAATGTCCAAAACGAAATGCGAGACGGCCGGCGGAAAGTGGGGCGGACACATCCAGGGCAGAGGGCGAACTCCTGGATGCATCACGTCCACCAAAGATGGTGGAAAACCGTGTAAGTCTTCGGAAGAGTGCGAGGCTGGATGTTTTCGCGGACAATGCGCAAAAGATCATTTTGGTAAGGGTTGTGGTTGGCTAGTCAAAGATAAAGATGGAACTATCAAGACGATGTGTGAGGACTGATCATGCTTTCATACTATTGCCGCTGCAATCTCGGGCTCACTATTTTCGATAATGATGATGCCTCTCCCTGAGCTGAAGAACGGGGCCTTAGCATCCCTGGGAATCACACCATTCCCCGTAAAGCCGAATATTTTTCGCAATGGCCCTCGATAATAACGGGCGCGCCAAAGAAGCCGTGAGCAGTCTGCTGACGATTGTTGCCGAGACATCCAGCGATAAGGAAGTCACCAATTTCAAGCGCGCGGTGCTCTTGTACGCAGAGGATCTGGATCGGATTTGGGAGAGTTGAGCGTAGTTCGAGCATCTACAGCCATCCTGCCTTATCCCGCAAGCGACGGCGCGCTTGGGAGCAGGGGATCGATGACCGAACCGAAACCGGTTCGAACCTGAAACTTAGAGCAAGTTACCAAGATTTTTTGACTAATCGCATTAACCTGAAAGCTGGACCGAATCGGTGCACCGAATTCGGTTCGCTCATTTGAGCCTGCCTATGAGAATTGAACCAATAGCGGTTCAATTTTGAAAAAATCCAAAACCGCCTTCCGATCCACTTGTTTTCGCCATCGCGACATTTAATATAATTATTACTGTTACTTACCTGCCACTGGTAATTTTATGATGCAATGAGTTATAGTTGGCCCCTTTGTTGCTCTTAGCTCGTGCCAAGTAGAAAGGTCACAGGAGAAGTAAGGCGTGCAGTATCACATCCTCGTCGTTGATGACGAACCGACATATCTGGAAGCTACCAAGAATGCCTTGG
>CAZRVZ010000095.1:0-23017 GCA_964603655.1 uncultured Pseudobdellovibrionaceae bacterium
ATGGAATCTATCGATGACAAGAGTGGTTTTCTTCAACCATTTTTCTATCATCGAAATATACGACTGGGCCATATCGCAGCAGGCGAATTGGATTTTCGAGCGCTGGTATTCGCTCAACTTTGTCTTGAGGAATTTCTCCAGAGTCTCGCCGCCTTTTCCGGCTCCCACCCATACGACCTTGGAGCGTTTCAGGTCATAGATGATGGTGGCGTACTTATGTCCCTTGCAGTAAGAAATCTCGTCAACACCCATGTGTGTCAGGTCCCTGACCTTATGGTCGGCTCTCTCTCGGTTGACGATGTTGTGTATCAGATTCGATAGCGTCGACTTAGGAATACGAAGAAGTTCTGCTGCCGCCTTTTGTGTCATCTGTTGTCCGAAGCGAAGAAGCGCATACTCGAAGCGATAACTGACCCTGGCAAAGTTGTCGGCCCAGGGGATCTCTTCCTGTACTCGGCCATGAGTGGCGCAAAGGATCTCCTTGGCAGCATAGAGAAGAAACACCTCGATCCCGTGAACGGGAATGTCCTTCCACTCCCGCTGCATCTTCGTCTGATTGACGATCTTGCCACGAAGTCCGCACTGGGGGCATCGACACCCGTTCTTGTAAGGCTTGACCACAATGGTGAGGGTTCGATTACGATCAAGAAATTGGAAATCGGTTACCTTGAGAATGTTCTTGAACCTGAAAAGCTTGCAGATAAACTTGGATGTATTCAAATGGCGCTATCTCTTGTGGGGTTGATTGGTCTCAACCTACAGGGAAAGCGCCATTTGTATTTTTGTCGCGCCGCTGGGTGGCGAAGATTTCCTAATTTACCCTAAATTCGCTTTGGGAGATCCGGATAGACCCCTTTTATGCTGAATAGTTACAAAAAACGTTTTCTATTACCCGCTACCTTTTCAGCTGAAAAGTAGATGGGCACCTAACAATCACGTGGATAACTTGGGTTTTGGGCGCCCGTTGAATGGTCCCGTCACACAATAAAAAGGACTGTGAGTTCAGGCATTCCTTATAACGTTGGTAGACGTCGTTCCAGATCACAAGATTGATGAAACCGAACTCATCCTCGAGAGTGATGAAGAGGACACCCGATGCGGATGGGGGCCTCTGGCGGCAGATTACGAGCCCCGCCACCCGAACGGGCGCTTTGTCTCTTAAAAACTTGAGGCCCGCCGCGCTGACCACTTTCTGCTTTTCGAGATCCGTTCTTAAAACTTGGATGGGGTGAGCAAAGAGTGAAACTCCAGAAGAGTCGTAATCCAATAAAATCCTTTCCCAGGAATTTTCATCGGGCAATGCCACTCCGTCCGCCGTATCCGAGACCATATAGATCGAGTCTGGAATCGGGAGGGACTGAATCTCCCAGAGAGCCTGTCGCCTGGTGAGGCCTATGGAACCCAGCGCATCGGCACCGGCGAGAAGGAGCAGATCGCGCTTGCCTATTCCCTTGCTCCGCAGACGCGATACCAGATCGTCCAGGGATGCGAATGGCTGTTGTGGGATGAGGCTATCCACCCATTTCCGGGAAATGCCTTTGATCTCGCGAAAACCCAGGCGCACGCCTCTTGGTTCTTCAGTTGCCGATTTCTCAAGCCGGTTGTCCCACGTGGAGTGATTGATATCGATGGGCAGGCATTTCACTCCGTGGCGCTGGGCATCGTGAATGAGCGAGTGGCTCTGGTAAAACCCCATCGGTTGGGAGTTTAAAAGCGCCGTGAGATAGATATCGGGGTGGTAGATTTTAAGATAAGCGGTGGCGTAGGCGAGGATGGCAAACGATGCCGCATGGGATTCCGGAAATCCGTACTCCGCAAAGCCCTCTATCTGGTGAAAAATCTGTTCGGCAAACTGCGAACTGATTCCCTGTGCCTTGAGCCCCTCGCGAAAGCGATTACCCAGGTGGCTGAGAGAGCCGTCTTTTCGCCAGGTTCCCATGGCCCTGCGAAGCGCGTCGGCCTCACCGGGAGAAAAACCAGCCACCTCCATCGCCATCTTCATGATCTGTTCCTGAAACAAAGGAACACCATAGGTTTTGTGGAGGATATTTTGGAGTTTAGGGTGGGCGTAGGTGACGGGCTCTTCTCCGCTGCGGCGGCGCAGATAGGGGTGAACCATCTCGCCCTGGATAGGACCCGGGCGCACGATCGCAATCTCCACGACGAGGTCGAAAAAATTGCGCGGTTTCAGCCGTGGCAGCATGTTCATCTGCGCTCGTGACTCGATCTGAAACACACCGACGGTATCGCCCCGGCAGAGGGCATCATAGACTCTGGGGTCCTCGGCCGGCAGAGACGCTAGCGTCCACTGTGTCTGGGAGCGTTCGGAAAGAAGCGCCAGAGCCTTTCTGAGGCAGGTCAGGATACCGAGCCCGAGAATATCCACTCGCACGAATCCAAGATCGTCGAGATCGTTTTTATCCCATTGAATGATGGTGCGATCGGGCATGGCTGCATTTTCGATGGGGACGTTACGCATCAGACTGTCCTGGCACAAAACAAATCCCCCGACATGCGTGCCGATGTGTCTGGGAAACCCGCGAATGAGTCGGGTTATCTCGGTGAAGTGCTCGAGAAGGCGGCGGGAATATTCTGGAGAGGCATTATAAAACCCTTCCCAATCGAGGCTTGGGGCAGTGCCATTTGTGATTGGGGTGCGGCCAGGGCCGCTGGCCATTGCAGTGCCGTGCCGAGACCCTGATGTGTGCGCTAGGGCACGATCGATCGTTTGTGTCGATAGATCGAATGCCTTTCCCACCTCTCGAATAGACGAGCGCCTACGAAAACAGATCACCTCGGCGGTGATGGCGGCCCGGTGGCGGCCATAGCGTCGATAGATGTATTGAATCACCTCTTCGCGGCGCTCGTGTTCGAAGTCGATGTCGATGTCTGGGGGTTCCTTGCGTTCGCGCGAGAGGAAGCGCTCGAAAAGAAGATCCATGCGCACCGGATCGATGGCCGTGATTCCGAGAAGGAAACAGATGATGGAGTTGGCGGCGGAGCCTCTGCCCTGGAAAAGAATTTTTTGGGATGTCGCAAACTGCACGATGTCCCAGATGGTCAGAAAGTAGTCGGCATATTGCAGGTCGGCGACGAGGCGAAGCTCGTGGTGGATCTGGTTTTGGACCGCCAGAGGGAGTGTGACGCCATAGCGCCTCTCGGCCCCCTCGAGGACGAGGCGTTTGAGGTAACCATCACCGGTTTCTCCCGGCGGCAGCCACTCGTTGGGATACTGGTACCTGAGGTCGCTCAGAGCGAAGGTGCAGTCGCCTGCGATGCGCAGAGTGTTTTCTAGCCATTGAGGGTGCAGGGGGTGTTGTCGAAATAGCGCGCGCATCTCGTCGGGGGATTTCAAACACCGCTCGCTGTTGGGGAGCAGGTGAAAGCCGGCCTTTGAAAGCGGCGTGTGGTGTTTGATCGAGGTCAGAACATCGTGTAGCGGTTTTCGGGAGCGGGAATGAAAAAGGGGGAGATTGCTCGCGATGACGGGTCGATCGAGCTTTTGGGAGAGTGCCAGGGTTTGTGCGAGGGAGCGCTCGTGGAAGGCATCGAAAAAAAGTGTGGCGATGAGATAGAGATTGGGAAGCTCGCAAATACGGAGAACTTCCGCCCCGGAAAAAACCCGCGAAAAATCCCGCGAAAAACCCTTGCAAAAAAAATAGAGATCCGCGGATTTTTCGAAAAGAACCGGAAATTGCTTGAGCGTCGGTGGTATCTCATGGCGGTGAAGGGCGCTTAAAATTTCACAGAGATTCCCATAACCGTTTCTATTTTTGGCAAGAGCGAAGATCGAGATGTCCTGTAAACGGATCTCGGCTCCCGTGACGAGGCGTACTCCGAAGGTTTGAGCCGCCAGCTGGGACCGGGGAATGCCGTAAACCCCGTTGGTATCGACGATTCCAAGAGCGGGATACCCCAGTGCTTGGGCATTTTCGAACATCTCTTGAGGGAATGACGCCCCTTCGAGAAATGAGAAGTTGGTTTTACAGAGCAGCTCGATGAAAGGGGTATCCCTAGAAGATGCCATGCAAAAACCACTGACCTTGGGGGGTTGTGAAGATCCATTGCCGGCCATTGGAGTATTCAGGAGGGTGTTCCTGTCGGAGTCTATCCGAGTATTTGGGTGGGTATTTAGGGTGCCGTTCGTCGGGACGTTCAGACGGGCTCTCAACAATAAAATAGGCGCGTTGTTGGGGGTGTGATTCCCACCAATGGGTTTCAATGCGTTCCGAGGGAATGAGCCGGGTTTTGGGCGTAGGGATGGGTTTGGGAGTCGCAAAAAGAAAAAGGGGGCGATCGTTGTAGGGGGTCTGGATGGCGGGGGCCGAAGCGGAAGCCGAAACCGAAGCGGAAGGAGAAACAGCGGGAACGGGCCAAGTAACCCTCCAACCCTGTTCGGGAAGAAATGCCTCCTGCAGAACGGGTGAGCCGACGAGTATCTCGGGGCATCTCGATTTGAGGCGGCCGATAAATCGCCCCAGGTCGTGCGCTCTGTTTTCGGTGGAGTCGAAGAGCGAAAGCTGGGCGGGCACCTTGGGTGAGGTTTCGGTGACGGATATCTCAACCGTCACGAGCGGGTCGTCCCAGGAGAGACGTCTTAAAAATTCATCAAGGAGTTTGAGAATCGTTTGGACCTGGTCGGTGGGTTCGCCCAGTCTCAAGATCTCGCTCAACTTCTTTCCCGAATCGATACGAAATTTAAAACAGAGGGTTTTGGCGAGCTCATTGCGCCCGAAAAGTCGCTGGCAGAAACGCTGCAGGATAGGCTCGAGTCCCATCAGAAGAGAATCGATGGATTGGATCTCGCTGGTATCCAGTGTTTCGATCAATTCCTCCTGGGGAGAAAATAGAGGGATGGGAAATTCTCGTGTGCCGAGAGTCCATTGGTGGAGCAGGATGCCCATCTTGCCGAAGCGGCGATTGATGGCCAGCGGAGGGAGTCGTGCAAAGTCATGGATGTGACTCAAACCCACTCGACGCATGAAGGCCACGAGCCGGTGGCGCTCCTTCCACTCATTATCGTCGATAACAGGCTCTCCCAAAAAGGGAACGCGATCCATGGGCAATGAGAAGAGCCTCTTTTGACTCTGTCCGGGTGGAACGACTACCAGGCGCCCGGTTCCCAGAGGCTTTGCCCACTCGGGGCGATCGGTGACGACCGTTTTTTCTATGTGAAAATGCTCGCCAATATTTTCGAGTCGGGAGAGAACCCCCTTTTCACCCCCTAAAAGTTTTTCAGTGCCGGCGACATCGAGCAAGAGTTCCCCGGTTGGGTAGTGGCCAATCTTGGGCGTGAGTGACAGACAGGCCTCGGCCAGACCGAGGTTCGCGCAGGGGGACTCGCCTTGAAGGTAAAGGATGCGTTTCATGGAAGAACCGTTCATGGAATGACCGTTGCTTTGAGTACCCAGTGGGGGAGATCGAGCTCTGCCAGTATGAGAACTCGCGTGGAGCTTCTCTCCGCGGCAAGTTGCAGCCGCCTACTCGTCGAGACATCCGGGATCCGAGAGGGGCGAAAAAGTATCCAGGTAAAAAGGCCGCTTTGGGCCGCCTCTATCGCTACTCGCCAGCACTCCTGGGCATTGGGCGGAGTGAGTAAAATTAACTGGGGAAGCGGTAAATCAATTCGGCGGGCCACGAGGACGGCAGGGTTTAGGCAGCCTTCGTCGGAAATCCAGAGAGAGTGATTGGAAGGGGGGTAGGGAGGGGCCGTGCCCTGTCTTGTGGTAGTGATGCAGGACAACGCAAAGAGAATAGCCCCCCCCTGGAAATGAAAAAGTCCACCAGCTTTGAAAATGGTTGAATAACCGGAATCGCCGGAATCGGATGGGGTGCTCCATTTTACCGTTTTCATTGAGGCGTTCCATTGAGGGTTTCAATTTAGTGTTTCAATTTATAAGTTCCATTGGTACTGTACATTTTGTACAATACCAATGTACAGCAGATGTACAAAATGTACAGTGCTATTTTTACGGATGTTTATAACGGAAGTTACAGATGATTAAGGACGGAGATCGAAATGAGCTTGACTGAACCACAGCGCGAAATGTTGGAATTTATCAGGGCGTGTTGCGACGAAGGGCACCCTCCCACCTATCGCGATATTCAGGAACACTTTGGTTTTAAGTCGGTAAACGCCGCTCAGGAGACCGTGAAGCGATTGATGGCGGCTGGATTTATCGAGCAGGGGCGAATGAAATCGGGGACCCCTCGAGGCATCGTGCCCAAGGGATTTGAGCCCGGCGGATCAAAGCGCCTCAGTGTGATGGGCAGTATCGCGGCGGGACAGCTCACCGACTCTGCGCAGATGGATCTCGGCAGCGCCTGGATCGACGCCAGCTGGGTGAGCGGCTCTGCCTTTGCACTGCGCGTGAAGGGGACCAGCATGATCGATGCCGGAATATTCGAGGACGACATTCTTATCGTCGAGCGCGGCCAGGACGCCCGTCACGGCGACATCATAGTAGCTCTCTGGGAAGGAGAGACGACGGTGAAGGCGTATGAAAAGAGAAACGGAAAAATTTATCTGGTGCCCGCCAACAGCACGATGAAGCCCATCCTCGTCGAAAAGGGCCAGCTCGCGATTCAGGGGAAGGTAATCGGGCTGCAGAGAAAAATGCGCGGCAAAAGGTAGTTGCTTACGAATCGCTGGGATAAAACAACTTCCGGGTCCGCTTCTAAAAGTCCTCTGCGATTCGGAGAGGGTTTGCGTTAAATGCCTCCTCGGTTGCCTCCCGTGGGGTCTGGTCGGAACCATGTCAAGGATCTCACCCGTGATGGAACGGGATTTCTCAGCACCTTTGTCGCGCCCGATGGCACCTTCGGTCTTGCGCGTTTCGGCGCATCCGGCGGTTCGCGTGACATGACTTTTGGCAATGGCGGAATCATGGAATGGCCGCATGGCGCAATTCACCGTATCGCGCCGTTAAAAATGCCGGGTGGCGGTTATCTCCTCACGGGCTTTGATGCAAATAAAGGATCCACCAACAATGATTTTCAGGCCACAAAACGGTTTGCCAACGGCGGCACCGACACATCATGGGGGATCGGCGGACTTTTGCAATTCGATGGGGATCAGGGGTCCAATGACCGTCCCATCGACTGGGCGCTCGACTCCCAGGGAAGACTAGTTCCTTTCGGGAGTGCACCAAATTTGACGCAACGCATGCTCTAGGCTAAAGAAAGGAAAATCAGAGGGAATCGTCATGAAAACATTAATGTCTTTGGTTTTTCTGGCTCAAAGTGCCGCGTTCGGAGTCGTTTCGCACGGAGAAGATTGTCGTGTGAGTTCAGTCAATGAAAGCGCAAACCCTTGGGAAGAGGGTCTGGGCGTCTTTGGCGATCCAGACGTGGATGGTGACTCTCAGGCAGTCTCGTTTGAAGGAACCCGAGCCAACGTCGCCGCCATTGGCGTGGGGCAGATGCACTGGATCATCGATACCGATGACACCATTGAGGTAACCGTTGAAAAAAACGTTACAAAGTATTTGCTGGGCAACGTCGATTCAAAGAGCGCCGTTCTGCTCAAGGTATACCCGTCTGAACGGGGGATCATTCTTTATAGAGAGAAACAGTCTGCCAAGTGGCAAACGATTGGAACGTTTGATTGCAGTTCAGTTTCTGAGGTTGAGAAGGCTTCGATTCGATCTTCTAACGTAACGAAGCTTGGTACTGCTCAGGTAAAAAAGCTTCCGAAATCTCTCCGGAGTAATATCGATAAAGTTGATTTAGCGGTCGAACTCGGAGACGGCTATTACGATTTAAAAGCCAGTCAGCTCTATGCCGTTAACGCAAAAAAGGATGCCACCCAAATCGTGGGTTATCTTTTGTGGGCCAAACTCACCTACACGGAAGACAACGAAGATGTTGTTGTACTAGTGCGGTTTGATAGAAACGGCCTGCGCTTGGGCGAAATCGAAAAGCAGTAGTAATTAGATTCTGCTGAAAAAGTCTGATTAGTCGGTGTCGCGGAAGCGACACTGACGTGTCCTGAGCGAAGCGAAGGATCTCCCGCGAATAGAGCATCGCCTCATCGAAATCATTTCCATGGCTTATCAGTTAAAAAGAGAGAAATGGGCTACGGCGTCTGACTGTGGTAAAATTATGAGAGGAGAAAATGATGAGTAATTTAATACTGATTTTAGTTGTCGCGGTTTTTGGTGGCACGTGTTTAGCGGAGATTAATCCTAGTACCAAGCCGAAAATGCCTAGTGGTGCCGTGCAGACGACGGTCGTCACGCCGACGGCCGTGCAGACGACGGTCGTCACGCCTGTGCCACCCGTTCCGACCAACACCCCGGAAATTAGCAGTTGCAACGCATCGTGTGACACGAACGCAAATTGTCCAGCTGCGTGCCCGACCTGCAGACCCTCTGGGTTTTTTTGGTTATTTACGAGTTGTAATCCATAGTTGCCATAAATTCCTGTCCCGTTTCTTCGAAGCGCGATAGAAATTTGTTACTGCCTTTCGGGAGTACCTTTATACAGACTGCCGAAACGGCGCGCTAAAACCCCCAGTCAAATCAGGCCCCACTTTCGGAATACGGGCTGGATTCGAGTTGCCGTGTCCAAGTTTGGGACAGGAAAAGACTCTTTAAAATCACTGCTTCCGTCGTTCGAGTGGAGCGCCTGCCTATCCCTTCGACACCGTTGCAGTCCTGTTTACAGCCGTAAAGGGCTTGGCCTATGCTTTGCTCTGTCATAGGGGTGTACGGTGAAGTTGGAGGGGGATATGAAACGGGGAATTGTTTCGTTAGCGTTGCCGTGGATGCTGTATTGCTCCGTTTCGAGCGCGATCGGGTTAGGCAAAATTGAGATCGGTTCGGGCGTGCCATCGGTGGTGCGTCCGAGCCGCCTTCATTTTGAGATCGGCAACCTGGCCGACGAGTGCGGTATTTGGCGTCGGGTCAATCAAAAGACCCAGGGAAAGCGCTCCGAGCTCATTGGGCGATTTGAGGTGACGTCGCGTCTATTGCAGACCGCGCGCGAGGAGATCGGGCGTTGTGCTACAGCAAACAAATTGCAGGACGAGGCTGAGGTGGCCGAGGTGTGTGGCCTGGCTTATCAGATCTGGCTAGAGCTGGGGACTACGGCGGCTTCTCTCGAGGAGGAAGCTCAGACTCTCGAACATGAACAGATTCAGCTAAAAGATCTCATCAGCGCAAACTGCTCCCGATTGCCGGACGGTGTGATTCTGTCGTCCGCAGGAAAGTAGTGACCTTGAATTACGTCGCAGTCTTTGCCAGCAGCGAAAACATCAGAATAAATCCGATAGTTCGTAAACCAAATGCCGTCAGGGCAAGGCGAACGTGCCAGGTGCGCGTGCTGACAGTCCCCAGATTCTTAAGCCGCTTATTTCCCAAATAATACACCGGAAAATAGAGAACCACAGCCAGCGTCGAAAACAGAATGTGAAACTGCTGAAGGGGGCCGAGCTTAAATGCCAGGGCCGTTCCAATGGCGTCCCGGGCGAATTCGAGAAGCAGTACCAAAACCAAGTCCGCGCCAAGCGCAATTCTCATCTGGCGTACGTGAATAGCGCGATTCTTTCGGTGCCAGAGTCCGTAGACCATCATCAGGTAGGCGGCCGTCGCCCAGGCCATGTAAGGCGTGGTAAGCGACCAAATGGCCGCTACAGCGACAGCCGTCAAAAGCAAAAACGGACTGAGCAGACTTTTTAACGCCAGTTTTGAGTCTTTTTCATTCGATAACGACATAAGTTCGTTTCCAAAGTTGACGTCCGTTGATAACTTAACTCCTGTGAATATTACCCGGGCCCCAGTTAAGATCGTTCGCTCGATTTCAGTAATCGATCTTATCCTATTTTTGGCGCTTGTCTTTATCTTCTATGCCTTCGCCGGTGTCGCGCGCGAATGGACGGGCCCATTTCATTCCCACACCGAAATCGATTTGAGTCTGAGGGCACTGCCTCAATACGCTTTTTTTTCACTCGTTCGCGGGTTTGCGGCCTACACCATTTCGCTGGTCTTTAGCGTCGGCTACGGCTATCTGGCGGCCCACTCGCGCGTGGCCGAGCGCATTCTGATCGCCGTCTTGGACATTCTGCAGAGTATTCCGGTTCTGGCCTTTCTTCCGGGCGTAGTACTGGCGCTTGTCGCCCTCTTTCCTCACAGCAATACGGGGCTTGAGATCGCCTCGATCTTCATGATCTTTAACGGGCAGGTCTGGAACATGACCTTTAGTTTCTATTCATCGGTAAAGGGAGTGCCTCCGGAGCTTCGCGACGTTTCCCAAGTGTTTCGATTCAACCGCTGGGATACTCTCAAAAAAATCGAGATGCCGTTCGCGATGAATGGGCTGCTTTGGAACAGTATGCTGTCGATGGCTGGCGGCTGGTTCTTTCTGATGGTGGCCGAGTCGTTCACCCTGGGAGACAAGAATTTTCGCCTGCCCGGAATTGGCTCGTATATCGCGGTTGCCTATGAAGAGCAAAATCAAAGGGCCATGGCCGCAGGCCTCGTGGCGATGCTCTTTATAATCGTGGTGGTCGATCGCCTGCTGTGGGCCCCGCTCGTGGGGTGGTCGGAACGATTCCGATTGGAAACCCTGCTGGAGGAGTCGGATTCCAATTTCAGCTGGGCCGCCTGGACGAAACGATCCGTCATTTTACGGTTGTTCACATTTGTTTCCGGGTGGCTCCAGCGTCGGGACAAAAGCACCACGGCCAAGATGATTCAGGGCCGTAAGGCTCTGCACCGGGCCGTCGGATTTGACCCCGCGCGCGCTCTCGGCGTTCTCAAGTGGGTGGGGTTGGCGTTAATCCTAGGTGTCTCAATACTGGGCGCGAAAAACCTGGTGGGAATTCTGGCGCGCACTCACACCGAGATGTGGCTGACCTATATTCGGGATACGTTCTTTACAATGATTCGCGTGGCCGTGGCGGTCGTTTTTGGAAGTCTCTGGGCGATTCCCGTGGGGGTGTGGATCGGAACGCACCCGCAATGGACCCGGCGACTCCAGCCCATCGTTCAGATGACAGCGTCTTTTCCCTATCCCATGGTATTTCCTCTGATCGCGACGCTTCTAGCCCGCTTCGGAGTCGGTGTTGAGATGGGTGCGGCCGTGCTGATGATTTTCGGATCCCAATGGTACATCTTGTTCAACGTCATCAGCGGAGCCACCCGAATCCCGCACCACCTTCTGGACGTGGCCCAGGTATTTCGGGTGCGCGGTATTCGGTATTGGACGTCGATTGTTCTTCCTGGAATTTTTCCCGATCTCGTGAACGGGTGGATTACGGCGGCCGGTGGTGCTTGGAACGCCTGTATCGTTTCCGAATATGTGAAAAACGGGCCACACACCTTCATCGCAACCGGTATTGGCGCTTCGATCACACGGGCGGCGACGGATACTGATTTCCCCGCGCTCGCCGCCGCCGTCGTCACAATGGTAACGACGGTGGTACTTCTCAATCGAGTTTTTTGGGGAAGCCTTTACCAACTTGCCGAGACGAAGTACCGTCTGGACTCGGTGAACGAATGAGTCAGCCTCTCGTCGCATTAGAACGCATTTCCCACCGGTTTCGTCTGGGGCCCGATCGGGAGCTTCCCGTGTTGAAAAATATCAACGTTCATGTGAATCCCGAAGAGGTGGTGGCATTTTTGGGCCCGTCCGGTTGTGGAAAAACGACGATGCTCAAGATCATGGCGGGGTTACTTAGACCGTCCGAGGGGGATGTATTTTCTCACGGAAAGCGGCTTTCCGGGCTAAACCCGCATATGGCGATGGTTTTTCAGAGCCCGGCGCTTTTGCCCTGGTTTACGGTCGAGCAGAATATTGCGGTGGGTTTGCACGCGCGGGATCTCTCGCCACGCCAAATAAAGATACGAACGAACGAGGCGGTGGACCTCGTCGGACTCGGCGGTTTCGAAGAGGCTTATCCCCGAGAACTCAGCGGCGGAATGCGAAGCCGAGTGGGTATTGCGAGAGCGCTCGCTGTTCGCTCCGAGTTATTATGTTTGGATGAGCCGTTCGGTTCGCTCGATGTGCTTACGGCCGAAAACCTACGCGCTGAGGTCATCGATATTTGGAGAGAAAAATCCAAGGTGGTAAAAGCCGTCATACTCGTGACACACAATATTTATGAAGCTGTTTTCATGGCGCAGCGGATTTTCGTGCTTGGCTCCGAACCGGGTCATGTTCGCACCGTTTTGAATAATCCGGCCCCGTATCCGCGAAATCCCAAGGACGTGAAATTCATGGAGCTTGTCGATGTCATCCACGCCGTCATCACCGAAGCATTAATTCCGGAAGAGACCGAAAAGCCTCTCGTGGTTCAGCCGGCGTGGTACCAGGGTTTGGAAAATCTCCCTCCGGTGAACCCCAGCGAAATCATCGGGTTGATGGAGGTGCTTGATAATTCCGGCGGGAGCATGGATATCTTCAAACTGGCTACCGAAACTGCCAGCGAGTTTGGCCATTGTCTCGCCGTGACTAAAACCACCGAACTTCTCGATTTTGTGGACACGCCAAAGCAGGCCGTTGCGTTTACCGAATTGGGAAAACGTTTTGTCCGGGCCGACACCGCCGAGCGAAAAAATCTCTTTTCCCACCAGGTGAGGTCGCTGCGTGTCTTTCAGAGTCTGCTATCCTGGATTGAGGAGATTGCCGAAAAGGAAATTTCCCGAGAAGCAGTGATCACTAAGTTGCAGGAATTTTTCCCGAATGAAAATCTGGAGACGCTGTTCGATACCCTTGTCGGTTTCGGCCGTTACGGTGAGATTATTTCTTACAATGTGAAGAACGGCATCCTGAGTCTCCCCCGCGCCGACGAAGACGTTCCGCTGGACACTGACGAGCCATAAAGGTAGTAACGCGTTTCGGGAGTGCCTTCCGGGAAAAAACTGCTAACTGGTTTTTGGGATACACATCCCTTGCATCAGGATTTTATTCGTCCAGGAGAAAAAGCCGTGGCTGGTTGAGTACTGGGTGGAAATACCCTTGATACGTCCACCGGAACATTGACTCATGAGATCTTTTTGAGCCTGTTCCACGTAATCGGTATTTCCTGCAAAACCCATCACCACAAACTGTTCCGATTGGGCAGAGATCGGGTTACCATCGCCAAATCCACCGTAGGGTTCAAAGCTACTCGTATGAACGTGATGAATGCTATGCGTACACGCTGTGAGAAGTAGCGCCGTTGCCAGAATTCGCATTAGGCTCTCCGATTGCAAAAACCGCGTGCATTGACCACGCGTTTCCAGAAAAACACTGGAAAGTAGACTACCGTTTCATCTTTCGTCAGGATGCCGCTCACCACGCCACCGGGGCACTTGCTTTTGAGGTCGTCGGTGAGCTCATCGACATAGTCATTGTTGAAATTAAATGCCATAAAAACAAACTTGGACCGATTGGCCTCGATCACAGTTTGTCTATCGGCGGGAATCTGGGTGAGCGAAACGGAATTTAGATAGGCGCATCCGCTGAGCAAACCTAGCGATACAATCAACCACTTCATGTTTTCTTCTCCATGCAATAGCCCTTAATCTTAACAATTTCCCCGCTGATGACCGGGTATTTTCGCGACTCTCGAATCGATGTTAGTCCGGTAATGCGCCCCGACGGGCACGCCTGATATAGGTCGTTAACCAGATTCTTAGCATACGCATCGCTAAAAACCGGATTACCGGTGCGGGGACCCTGTTGGAAGAGGCTCATGATGGTGTGAATACTCTCCAAGGCGTCCTTGGCTTTCTTGTCCTTCGTTAATGCCTTGGCGATATTCTTGGCCCCTTCGAAATCAACGCCAGTCTCACTGACTTTAAGGTCGAAGGGGCGCAGGTTAAAGCCGGCGCTGTTGTCAATATCGCCTACCTGCGCGTGGTGAAGAACGGCGCATCCGGAAAGCCACAGCGGGAAAAAGAACCTTAGAAGTCGCATGATGGGTAAGTTGTAAGGCATGTCCTCGGTGGACGCAAGTTCACTCCCAAAAGGTAGTAACTATCTTTTGGGAGTTCCCTTTAGGGAGTCCTTCCGGGACCTCGCTTAGCTTTAAAATACGCGCTCAGAAGGGCGGCGCACTCCGGCTCACGGATAGCGCCTGTTACGGTGGTGAAGCGGTGGTCGAAAACGCCCGAGTCGATAAGGGGTCGGATGCGGGTAATGCCTGCGTTTTTGGTGTCGGCGGCTCCATAATAAAGGTGGGTGAGGCGGGCCGAGAGGAGCGCGCCAGTGCACATGAGGCAGGGCTCGACTGTGACGAACAATGCGGTATCGGGCGGCAGGCGCCACGATTTTTCACGGGCGTTGTAGTTTTCGAGCGCGACCAGCTCTGCGTGTCCCAGGGTTTTGCCTGAGTGTTCTCGGGTATTGAAACCCTGCGAGAGTGTATGGCCATTAGCGACTAAGATCGCCCCCACCGGAACCTCATCGTGATCGCCCGCAGTTTGTGCCAGCGCCAATGCCTGCAGCATCCACTTGTCCAATTCGTCAGGCGTCATGCCTTCATTGGAACTCAAAAACCCTTCGTTGAAAATGGCACAGTGGTCACCCGACGACAGCCCTCACTGCACTTTCTCGAAATGAAGCGGGACATTTCGCATGCCCGAATAGTCGCAAAGTGAATTGACGAACATCGGTGATGCCCAATATCCGTTCAATATGGATCCAGACTCCTGTGGTGAAAGTCGCAGATCTACCGGAAAGAAGCACCCGGCGACATCTCGATATCTGCCATAGGCCACCCAGGCGTTCTTGGATGTGGAGAATCGAAAGGGATAGGTGAAAATCACCGGATACTCGGCGCCCGAATCGGGATCGGTAACGGAAGTGTCGAAGGCGAATGCGCAGTCGCTTTGGATCTCAAGCGGTGCGCCAGTGCGAACTTCGACGAACGTACCGGCGATGGTTTTGCAGTCCTGCTGGCTGGAAAAACCGAATGAGGCCGTCAAAAAACAAGCCGCCAAAAAGAAACTGATCGGTGCTCGGTACATTTAGTCCTGCCTCACGAAGGTCAGATTCTGTTTGCCGCCGCCGCTGAAGGAACATCGGGGGGTAAAAAAACGTGGATATCGGAAATAACCTTGGAGAATTTCACCGTGGTCTTTTGGATAGAGAACGATATCGGCCGGGAAGTTGCAGCCAAACCCGGTTACCATTTGGCCATAACCCACCCACGCCCCTAACATCGACGTCGAGTAACGTAACAAAGAAGTGAATCGGATCGGGTGTCTTCCGGTGGTTAATTCCGGAGAGATATCAAATGTGCAGTCGTCCGAAATCGTCAGGTGTTGCAGCGTTCGCGCCTCGGCGTAGGATCCAGCGACAATTTCACACGGTTGGGTCGACGCGATAACGTTAAAGCTCAGTAAAAGAAGAATCAGCATATGTCCCCCTAATTCAATGTTTATAGGCTGAATGAGGGGGTCTGAAAAGTCTTTCCAGTCGGATCTCTGGCCAGCCCTGCGGCTCCCGCATTGGAAAGTGTTAGTCATGCCCAGAACGGGTGAGTCGTGATAAAGTTTGAAAAAATTCTTTAGGGGGATTCATGAAGAGACGTGAACTGATCCAGGATTTTCTTTTAGCGCTGGCAACGGTGCCGATTACGTTGGTTATAACGCGATGCGGCAACACCACGGTTTCAGTTGGCGGGGTGACTGCGACCATTGCCGACAACCATGGTCACACGGCGACACTTTCCGAAACTCAGCTCACCACCGCTGCCGCCATCGAGCTGGATATTGCTGGCGCGTCGTCCCATACCCATACCATTAGTGTTACGGCAGCCGAGATGGTGAGCATCAAGGCGGGGACTCAGGTCGCTAAGACCAGTACCTCGGGCGGCGGCCACACCCATGCCGTTACCTTCAACTGAGTCTCAAAAATGGCGCGGTTTCGCCGGCGTTGACCCTCGGCCAATCCTTATAATAAAGTGGCCTTATTCAAAGGGGGTACCCGTGAACCATCTTCGAACTCAAAATGTACGCATCCGCATGGACGGCGCAATCGAGTCGCGCCCGCTTCTCTGCCACGATTTCTACGTGCGCTGGCAGGCAGGTAAATTGGCAAAGGCGGAACTTCAGGGTTATGCCAAGGAGTACTACTCTTTTGAAGCGGAGTTTCCGCGGTTTATCTCGGCCGTACATGCCAAGCTGGAAAATGCCGATCACCGACGGGCGCTTTTGGATAATCTGATTCACGAGGAGCAGGGCTGCGAAAATCACCCCGAGCTCTGGTTGCAATTTGCCGAGGGGCTGGGTGTGGAACGCGATGCCGTGACGGACCATTTCCATTCTGACGAAACGGAGTATCTGTTGCGTGTATTTCGCAAACATGCGGCGTCCCCGAACCCTATTGATGGACTTGCCTCTCTCTATGCCTATGAACGCCAGCAACCCGAGGTTGCGAGGACGAAGCGCGAGGGGCTGAAATGTTTTTATGGTGTCGAAACAGCTTCGGCGCTCGCATTCTTTAACGCGCACGAACACTACGATATCGGACACTCAGATACCGAATCGGATATTCTCGACCAACTTTGTAAGGACGACGCATCGGTGGATCGTGCCGTTGCCGTGGTCGATGAGACGACGTACGCTCTTTACGAGTTCCTGGACGGTGTTTCTCGCCGCTACCTGAAATAGGAATTAATATCCTGACACTTTTTCGTTGCGCCTTATTGGCATGGGCTTTTGCTTGGTGTATCGCTGAGCCTGCTTTTTCTTCTGATTGTCAGGCGAGAATTCGGTCAGCGGCCGCCTTGAGTGGGGTTGCCGGTGCGACAAGCTGGTCCTCTGATCAATTGATTGCGGCCGTGATCGCTCTCGAACAAAAAATTTCGATTGGTTGCAGGTCAGAGGCGGATACGCTGAGAAAGTCACTGCAGGAAAAATATTTGGCGCTACTTTCTGCGGTGCCGGCACGCACCGAGGATATCGATCTGTTTTTCCGGGCATTTCTCGTGCCTCGCCCGGAGTTCGAAAAGCTCCGTCCGCGGCTGCAACGGCTTAAACCGCGTCGCCTCCCAGACGTTGAAAAGGCCTTCGGAAAGCTGAGCCAATTGCGGGATGTCGTTGTGTTGGGAGCGGGAGATACGGCTGCAATCATTAGCGCCGTGGAACTGCTTTGCGGGCCGGCGAAGGATTGCTCTTTTTGGAATCGACAGACTGTTTTTCGCGTCATTATGACGCAAAACCCGGGTGTAGCTGCCTACATTCCAGAAATCGCGACGCTTGTCTTGTCGCATTCGCTCTTGCAAGCGGATAATCGATTGAATCAATTCGTATTGGTTCACGAACTCGCCCATGTTTGGATTCAGGATCAAAAGCTGGGGGGCATCGACAGGATTTCTGAATTTGCGCTTTTTTCCGGCTGGACCCAGACGGGCAATAAGTGGAGTGCGTCGGGAACAAATGTGTTAGGAGTCTGGATTGATGCGTTGGTGGCGCTCTCAAGCGCGTCGGCATTTTCAATTCTGCCCGATGCGGTCATCGGATCTGTCGAGACCGGGATGGATGGATTTGTCACCCAGCGTGCGCTTCGAGAGTCGTTGGCCCGCAATGACCCGTCCGAGGATCTGGCCGATCATATTGCTGCGTTCTTTACGATGCCATCGCGCTTTTGTTGGAAAGAAAAATCCCTTGCACCCCGAAAGCTTGCTTGGCTGGAAAAGGTGTTTAAGCGCCGTGCGTCCGTGACCTGCCGAACGGAATGACGGGCCGAGAAGAAGGAGTGTTAAGGCTTCACCGGGTCTTCGAGTGATATTTCGTTCGGCTCGATTCTTCTGAGGGTGTTCACCGCATTTTGGAATGATTGGCGCAGATCCGTTTTTTTAATGCCTGTCTTTATGTCCATTGGTTGTTCCAAATCGCCTGGCAAATCTGCGGGTAGGCGAGATACGTAGTCTTCCAGAGCGGCTCGAATCGTCGCCATTCGCCGCGCCAGCTTATCGACATCGATTTGACCGACGCTTTCGGGGAATTCGGCGATAATTTTGTCCATTCGCACACATAAATCCAGCGCCTGGTCCGAAGGTTTGGAAAGCTTGGCCAATTGCTCCCGAATGAACCAAAAATTTTTAACCACCTCTGGTGACTGGGCGGTCTTGAAATTCCGCTCGGTCATTTGCGCAAGGGCGCGGTAACGATCGCGAAGGGCAGCGTAAGCAAATCGTCGGGGATTGCTGTCAACGTTGAGGGCGTGAAGTGCAGGGAGAATCGAGTGTGTTTTCCAGGCGTTCGTGAGCTTATCCGGTTCGAAATTGGCGACTTTTGCCTCGGTCGCGATGGTTGGCCGCATCCGAACGAGACTCCCAATCACCGCTACCTCGGCCGGGTGAAGCGCAATCGATTGTTTCTTGAGCATGGCCTCTTTGTCTGACAGGTAGCGCACCATTCGCAGCGCGACCTGAACGAGCCGCTCTCGCAGATAATCCCGGGTGGTTTCGAGATCCGACACATCTACGGAGTCCAGGAGCCCCATGTTGTTTGAAAGCCATAGGCTTTGTTCGTCGAGGAACTCGATAAACCTTTCATCGCTATCGGACAATAACCCGATCTTGGATAGAGTGTTCAAATGAGTACGATAACGGACAATGGAAGAGACTGCCGCAATGATATCGGGAGGGACACTAGCCGTTCCGTAAAGAAAAATTTTGCGTTTCCAATTGAACAGGTACGAATCGATCGACGCGTATCGGGGGCCGATGGTGGATGTATACTCATCAGTGGGCTCTTCTAAAAATGAAAAGTACAGCGGTGTTAGCCACGAGACCACGGAGTGTGTTAACTGAGCTCCATCGATCGCCGGAGCGAAGAATCCCGCAATTATCAGGCATAGTGTGAATACCGATGGCATACGCCCTCGCTTTCACGATTGAAATTGCAAGTGGCATACCGGGCCGTCGAGCCATCGGTCAGGCCTACAGTTACGGTTTTTGTTATACAGTGCAGCCCATTTGGTACCGGGTACCTTTCAGGACTGTGTCATTTTAGCAAATTTGCAATTTCGTCAGGGTGGGGAAAGCGTCCCGCATCGTGTTTCGAAAATACGTTCTTGCCGTCGACAATCACATCGAAAATGCCGCGGCCCCCTTCGATCAGTTTGGCACTGACTCCGATCGCCTTCAGCTCAGCCGCCACACGGACGGCATGGGGTTTGTAGTTTCAGATCACGCAATAAAATATTTCAGCCTGCATGGTACCCCCTAAAGGAACTCACTACTTTTAGGGAGCTAGAACGACCATGTCAAATCCAGGTGGGCTTTGTTGCGACTGGATGCAGTGGCACCGGCCGAGATGTTTTTTGCGCCGAGGAACACCGTGGCGCCTACCTGTAAGGGCGCCGACACCCGGTATATAAAACGCAATCGATGTCCACGGGCATCGGTCCCGCCGGAAAAGGAATCGCCGTCGGTGTAGGCGGCGACCGTGCAGTCGGCCCCGAGCTGGCGGTAATCGTAGCTGAGTCTCCAGTCGCCAGGGTTCTTGGATTCTCCCATCGTAAGCCCGACCAGAAACCCCAGGTTGCTCGCTGTAGCAGCAGGGTTAAGAGCCAGATCGCCCGTTAGAGTTAAGGGAAAACCTCCAGCCGAAAAGCCCACCTCGACGCCCGGGTTAATCGTCGTGAAATGGCTGGCATAGGTGGCCGTGGCGCCCGAACCGGTGGACGTATTGCCCTTGAAGTTCGTAGCGTCAATCGCCGTCTGAGCGGTCATGTTGGTGTGGTGGTAAATGGCGATGCCGGCGGCTAGAGAGGCGCTGGCAATCTTGGTGGTCAGGCCGGTTTGGAGTGCCACGAGGTGATTATCTTTATTTTCGGCAGTGGTGTTTTTTTTCTGCCAGAAGAAGGATCCGGTAACAAATGGCTTTAAATCCGAATCCATTGCATAGGTCGCGCTCAGCCCGTCGAAGTTGAGATCGGAATCCCACACGAGGTCGCTGCCCTTCGGTGAGAAAAAAAAGTTCTTCACCCGCCCGCCGAAAAAACTAACATTCGGGCCGGCTGAAGCTGAGCCTGAGCTTGAAAATGGCCGCCAAGTAAAATAGGCACGATCCAACAAAATGAAGAGATTTGCAAATCCGTCGCCTATCGTCTGGTTAGTCGATGTACGCCCTTGCCCTGTCGAGAGTCGAAATTCGGTGTCGGCGCTGGGGCTCATTGCCACCTTCGATCCCAGGCGAAACATGATGCGGTGCTGGTCGTAAGCGGACGGAGTCGGCGATGTCGTCCCTTCTGAATAGACGTTTTCATGGCGGTAGCGAAGATCCCCAGCCCATCGCCAACCACCGATTTCACCTTCGCCCGCGGCAAACGCGCCGTTTGCCAGGCTGAAAACAAGCGCGATGACCAAAAACTCGCCCGAGCGACTCATCCGAAACTTCCCATTAAAACAATAGGATACAGTAGTGATTTACCTTAGACAAGCAAAACCCGATGGGTTGAGAGGGGAGGGATTTCAGTTTATGCGCACCGTATTTTTTCTGGCTTGATGCTTGCCCTGTTGACTCCGGTTGCAGCCTAATTGGATAAACTGCACTCCCCACGGAGTGGATCCAAAATATCTCCAAGCCTATCTTGATGATAATGTCTCTCGATTTTTTCGATTCAATAGGAGGGGAATACCAATGGCGGCCTTTCAAACCCAATTTGGAATCTCGATGAGAAAAAGCTCTCTGCCGCTCGAGGATTTGCGGTAACCGGAGTCAACAGGGCAAGCATCATGAATTTTATGGAGGGAGCGGGCTCCTAGCCATTCAGCATAGCCCGTTAATAGTGCCTAACCTTTTAGTCCGAAAAGACGGCTTTAAATTTACAGTAAGATTGGTCTTAAGTGAAACCGAGTCTTAAGGCATATTTGTATAGCCAACTGGCCATTTTACGGTCAAAATGCCAGTAATGTTTCCTCGAATACCTGTCCTTCCCCAAAAATCTTTTTTTCTATTCGGCCCGAGGGGTACTGGAAAGACAACTTGGCTTAAAGTTCATCTAGAAAGTGCTGAGTGGTTCAACCTTTTGAGAAGCAAAGAGTATCAAGGATTGGTGCGCGACCCTGAGCTTTTCCGACAACGTGTAACAGCCTTACCCGGTCGAAGCTGGATTGTAGTCGATGAGATTCAAAAGCTTCCATCACTACTCGATGAAGTACATGCCATCATGAATGATCTGCCTGGAAAATATAACTTCGCTCTGACAGGTTCCAGTGCTCATAAACTTAAGCGGACAGGAGTTAATCTATTGGCCGGTCGAGCGATCAATCGCAAATTTTTTCCACTCGTTTACCAAGAAATTAAAAATACGTTTGATTGTGATCTTGCCCTCACCTATGGAATGCTTCCTGCTGTCGTTACTGCCTCGTCAAAGACAGACAAAGTTGAAGTGTTGGAAGCCTATTTAGAAAACTATTTAAAGGAAGAAGTTTTGCAAGAAGCGGCTGTAAAGAGACTTGAACCATTCATCCGTTTTTTTGAGGTTGCTGCCATTCTCAATGGACAAACGGTCAACTTTTCAAATATTGCAAGTGACTCCGGTGTGGGTCGAACAACCGTGCAGGGCTATTTTTCGGTCCTAGAGCAAACCCTCTTGGGAACGTTCCTGCCGTCGTGGCGGCCCAAAGCTAAAGTTAAGGAAGTTGAGCATCCAAAATTCTATTTCTTTGATGCCGGTGTCGCTCGAGTTGCTGCACACCGTGCGCATCTCCCCGTCACTGACCAGGAACGAGGGTATCTCCTGGAGACGCTAATTCTCGGAGAGTTGAGGGCCTGGAATGAATATTTTGGATTCCGGGCCGACATTTCCTATTGGGGAACGCCATCTGAGAGCGAGATCGACTTCATAGTTTCGAGGGGCAACCAAAAAATTGGAATTGAAGTCAAAGCGTCTGATCGCTGGAAAAAGGGATTCGGGAAAGTCCTCAAAGACTTTCAACGAAACAACCTAGTCAATCGCGCGTTCGGAGTGTATTTGGGAAATAAACCTTTGCAAGATGAAAATTTAACCGTTCTGCCACTACCAATTTTCTTGGAAAAGCTATCGACAAAACAAATTATTGGTTTCGGTCAGGGTACTTTTTAGGAGGCTGATGTTCCACCGCGGAGGGTTGTCATGGAAGCCCTCGATGGGCCAGCCCCAAGATTCCATTACCGCGATCAGCTGAGGGTCTGTCTATCCCGGCGAACTTGTTAAGGAGAAGTTGCTTCACATATTGAAATAACGGCGGGCTCAATGAGCGAAACACCAAAAACCATCCGCTAATACCTGAGCAAAGACTGCCGTGAGGACGGCTATTACCCGGAGATCTTCGGTCTTTACTCAAAGCACCTTATCGAGAACCCCCGGGAGTGATTCAATGAGATAGACTTCTCTACCTGGCGAGCACCTCGGACTACCAGCGGCTTTCTTTCCTGTTGATTGAGCCAAGAATCCAGGTAACGCAGCTAACGCACAGTGCTATGGCTTTATTCCCGGTTGAACCGATAAGAAGGAGTATGGGTTTATTCCTGAAATCGCGGGCCGGAATTCTTCCGATCATTATCGCGGTCATGATCGTTTCAACCCTGGCCTCCGTGTCACTGGTGATGAGCTTGACC
Organism: uncultured Pseudobdellovibrionaceae bacterium; assembly: GCA_964603655.1. GTDB lineage: Bacteria > Bdellovibrionota > FAC87 > UBA2466 > UBA2466 > JACPWY01. The sequence continues at coordinate 22,545 of CAZRVZ010000095.1, forward strand.
TCGGGCCTGACTCATAAACGGATCATCGCCACACTCGATCGCAAGGAGGCCTTTTACTCGAATGAAATAGCCGCCTGGCACTCTTATTTTCGAATTAAAGGCAGCCTGACTCCAGGATCAGCGTTTACGATCGACAATCGTTACGTTTTGACCCTTACCCTCGCAGCGGGCTCCTAGCCATTCAGCATAGCCCGTTAATAGTGCCTAACCTTAGGCATGCACAGCGTCAGCCAACTATTTTGTCGTGCACCCCGACCATGGGGCTATCCTGCCTATCCTTAAGAGTTCAAGCCGGTTTCAGAGTATGAAACCAGATAATTGGGAGTTGATGTAGATGAAACGTTTATTGGCGGTCCAGCCGAGGGTACCCGGGGAAGGGGCTCTGTGAAGGCGCCTCACAAGTCATTGGTTCTGGGCTGTGTTGAAGTGATCACCTACATCGACAAAAAGAATGGGAAGGAAAAACAAAAAGC
>CAZRVZ010000096.1:0-13292 GCA_964603655.1 uncultured Pseudobdellovibrionaceae bacterium
ACGAACGATCGCACGCCGATGTACTGCAAAAATGGCTGCGTCAACAGGTTGAACTATCGATAGGAAAATAAAATCCGCTGCCTTATGCGTTCGGGAAGGGCGCAAAACCGCGTAAATGCCAGTCTTTACTCGATGCGCGTCATCTTCTACTCTTCTTTTGCGTGAGGATGGGACGGTGAAAGCTCCGACTGAAATCGAGATTCTGCACAAGGTGTGCAACACACTCACACGCTTGCGTGTTCCTTATATGTTAACGGGGTCCTTCGCGATGCATTTCCATGCGAACCCACGGATGACCCGAGATATCGATATTGTCGTCGAACTAACCGAGAGGGACGTGAAGAAACTCTGCGCGACTTTGAGTTCTGAATTTTATACTGATGAAGAGATGGCGATACAGGCCATTCGGGAAGGTTCCCTGTTTAATATTATTTTTCACAAGGCTGCGTTCAAGGTGGACTTTGTTATCAAGAAGCAGACGGAATATGCCATGGAGGCATTTTCTAGAAAGCAGGAACTGGTGTTATTGGGCGAAAAGGTATGGGTCTCCTCCGCCGAAGATCTGGTAGTCTCCAAACTTGATTGGGCTAGGGACTCGCACAGCGAACTACAACTGAGGGACGTTTCTAATTTACTAAAAGTAAAGGGGTTGGACATTTCGTACGTTGAAAAATGGATCGATAAACTGGGACTCAGTGGACTCTATGCAAAAGCCAAGTGTTACTGATACACGCCCCGAGATACAGCGGAGATTAGAAGAACTTCTTGCCGCTAAGACCCCCGAAGAGCGCGTCCTCATGGGGGTGTCTATGTTTCAATCATCGAAGCTCATGATCCTTGAACGCTTGAAAAGGGAAAATCCCGGCGCCGATGAGAAGCAGCTTCGAAAATTGCTCATCGAAGAATTATACGGGAGTTGACGTCCGGATTTGCAAAATACGGAGATGTATTCCCATCCACTGCCTTAAGCATGTAGATCCCGAAGACTGAACGAATACTGAGGTTTTATTGAAGTATCCAATTAGAATTCCGATAAATTTACGACTAAAAGGCATGCAGCTCCTAGTACAATAACTAAATGCGTGTAGGCCACCTATTCATTGTTTTTCTGGTGTTAGTTGGCACCAGTGGTTTGACTGCCACTCCGTCAGAGCCCCGGCTGGGAGCATCGTCCGACGCATCGCCCCACCACTGTGATCTTCGAGTGCTGGGCTCCTTCTACCAAAAAGCCGCTGTCGGGAGGCTTGCCGAAGGCGACCCCATTCTCAAATGGGCCGTGGAGAGCAATACCCCCAATGAGTTTTACCGCTTTGCCGTTGATGAGCTTGAAAATCGAATCATTGAGATCATCGACAACGATGCTCCCGAGTTTCGCACCGAAAAGTTACAGGCGCTTTCTCTGGATACGGGACTCTCGGTCCAGTCGCTGCAGAATATTGTCGATTATTACGCCGTGGCCGTTTTTGAGGATGTTCGCTTAGCTGGCCCGTCACGAGAGGTTTGGCAGCGACTAGAGGACCTCAACCGATCGATTCGGCTGACTGCGCCTGAAAAATCATCAGTAGAGGCGAGGTACCTATCCTATCTCGCCTCCGTCACCCAGCTGTCGGTACCTGAAATGGCGAAACTTTTTAGTACCACTGAGTCGCAGATCCGCTCCGATCTCAGTCAATTGCGGTTGTCCATTGCCGGTGAGTTTGCGCACAATGGGCTTCTTGCGACGGCAAAAAAGCTCTACGCCGATGGCAAAAGCATTCGGCAGATTGCTGAGACGTTGGGTGTTGGACCACAGGCACTGACCTACGTTTTGCACTATGAAAACGAACTGAATCGAGGAGTGAGCTGGAGTAGAGAAGTCGATCACCCGAGTTATGGACCCATTGCCGAGCATCGGTTACTCGAAAGAATGATGGAAATGGGGATTACGGGCCATGCATCCATTGCGGCTGAGCTCAATCAGGTGTTTCATCGCAATCCCACCGACCCCGAATACCGAACCGAGGGGGCTGTGTCTGCAAAACTAGACAGTCTGGGCTTTGCGCATCGGAGAGAGGTTCGTTATCCACCCAACATTTCCCTGCCAAAATACGGCGCGGTAAAGCGAAACGGGCACCTGACCAAACAGGCGCAGTACTATTTGCGGGATCACTTTTTGGATGACCTGAATGACCTTTCTGAATCGCTCGGGGTAAATCGGGCGTCCTTGGTCAAGTTCATCGAAAGGCACGACCTTTTGGTAAAGGGGGTGGAACGCGTAAAGTTGGAAAAGATCCAGGAAGGCCATGCCAATACTGGAACCAATCCTGGACTTGCCACGGGAATCTTAAGGCCCCTTTCACCCGCTGGAGTGCCGTTGCCCCTTGGCAATATTGAAAAAGGGCGTGTAGCAACAGCTCTCGGTCGTTATGCGTTGCAAAGGACCGAGAACGCACAGAGGCCCACACTCCCACCACTGGAGCTGATATCCCTTAAGCCTGGTAAGCCGATCTACGAGCACACGTTAGAGGAGATTGAGAATATATTGAAGGAAATCATCGAGAAGCAGTTTGGAGGGGACTATTTGGCGTTCAGCCTAGGTTCGAAGGCCACAGCACGCGACTATTTGCCGGTAGGTTCTTCAGAGGGATTCAGGGGACATACTATATTTATCGCCTATGCACAGAGACTTTTCCACAAAGACCACCCGCTGCAGTCTATTCCACGAACCCACAAAATATTTGAAACACCCGCGTATTCGCAAACAGAACTCCTGGCTCGTCTGAGAAAGGAGCATGGAGGTGCCAATCAAAAACCCCCCGGCACGCTGGAACTTCGGAAACTCAGTGTTAGTAAAAAAATGGATGACTATTCACTCCCTGAGCTGGACGCAATACTCTCTGAGATAGTCGATTTAAAGTTTCAAGGTGATATTGAGAAGATGAGTGGGAACAAGGAGTTTAGCATGAGCCATTTCAGCCCTGTCGATTCCGCCATTACGATAACCGGTATAACCGTGCTGAATCGATACGCCAGAAGGCTTTTTGAGCAGGACCATCCGGGAATGCCTGTTCCTCAGATGGATAGTATTTTTAAAAACCCAGGCTATTCAGAACGGGAAGTGGTGACTCGCTTTAAGAAATCACACGGCTTTGTTAAACAATTGCCAGACGATTCGGTGGTGCTCGGTTCGATTCTGCCTCGCAAAAAGCTTTCCGATTACTCGCTGCAGGAGTTGGATGCCGTCTTGACCGAGTTTGTGAACCAGAGACTTCAAGGGAATTGGTCTCAATTCTCAACCGTCCACTTAAAGACCCATGTCGTTGGACAAGACCCAGTAAATGCCCTCACGCTCAAGACAATCCTAAATGCTTATGGGAAAAAGTTGTATCAGAGAGACCACTCGGATCTGCCCGTTCCCGGATACGAAGCGCTATTTAAGATACACGGCTATTCTGAGGCGGCCCTGTTGTCCCAGTTCAAACGGGATCATGGCGTAGTTCCGTAAACTGTACGGCCCCCCTGAAACAAATCGTCGTCAACACGGTGTGGCTAATGCGATTTTCTCTGATGCTGCGGGTTGCAAACAATTCTAATATTTCCTTCACAGTTATCCGATAAGCCGATGAGACCGTGCGGACACTCAAATGGCGAGTTCGGTGAAAAAACTTTTTCTCATTTTCCTGATTGCGGCCACTCCGGCCTTTGCCGAGATTGGATATAACTACCGATCAAAGCTTGGGGTCGATTTGCGTGCCATTCGAACGAATCCTGACAATAATGTCGGCTGGATGGCCGGACTGCGCGCCGCACGCTTTTTCGGTACGTCGCATGTATTCCTCGGACTGGCCGGCAGTTACGGCGCGCCGACTGGCGACAGCGTCTCGGAGCAGTACCTTTATTACGGTGGGCTCACGATAGGCTACGATGGACGTCTGTCGCGCCTATTTACATACGAGTGCTCGATTATCACCGGGTACGGTGAAGGCAGGTTCAAGCTGCGCGAACCCGAAACCCTCGAAAAGAGCTATTTCGTTTTTGAGCCGACGGTGAGTCTTGGTTTTGGACTCGGCGGAGGCTGGCGCCTCTCCATGAGCACGAGTTACCTCCATCTCCCCGACGCCTCTCACTTTTCGGGACTTGCCATGGGCCTTCGATTCGAACACCGCACCAGCACCGCAATCCGTGAAATCAACGACTGAGTCGGCTACTCCTCGAGAGCCTCGCGCAGCTTTTGGAGGGCAGACAACTCTATTTTTTTCAGTGTGAAAAGTGTAATTCCCAATTGTTTAGCTGCGTCTTTTTGAGAAAGGCCCTCGGTGGACTTTCCATTAAATCCGAACCGCAACTCAATCACTCGCACCTCTTCGATTGCAAGCACCCTGGCGATTAGCGTCGGAAATTCATTGAACTCCGCAACCTCTGAATTTGCATTTGGGCAATGAGAGCGGCGCAAGTCTCAGCGACTAACGCCTCAGGTGAACATTCCAATCGACTCGAAAGCATGAAGAATGCCAAGCAAAGGAATCGCCATGAGCATTGCCAGTTCACTCTTAACGTCTCGGTATTTCCGATAAAGCATTGAATTAACAGATGTATATTCTCTGTCTTCGTCTCGTTAGGCCCAATTTTTATGTTGATGCTTTGTATCATAACTGGTACCTGTGCGCCATCCAGATAAGAACCATTGGCACATAAACGCTAACTGCCTGGGAGATTTTGAGTGCGACATCGGATCGGATGCCGAAAAACTCAGAGACTGATCGCTTCCTCAGTTACCCTATGGTCTTTCACCTTTTCCATATTTTCCTTCGGCAACAAGCCCGGCCATCCCAGTGCCTATCCTCAAAATGGCACACCTCAAGAAAACTCCCCGCAAATTGACACCCAGATCGACCCGAGCGCGCTGCCCGAGACCACTCTGTTTCCAATCGAGATCACCGAGGCTCACTTCGTGCCTCCGCCCGATTGGGCGCAGATTCAGGAATCGGTTTTGCGGGACGCCCAACCGATGGTTCACACTCTGAGTGCCGAGTTACAAAAATTACGGAGCAGGTTTTCGCCCAGTCAGCTTAACGAGAATCTTACCAAAAACGAAACCAAGTGGGAGATTCCGGGATTTCGTGGCGAGCTCAATCAGGTCGACGGCCGACCGATGCTTCGTATCGTTCACCACGCCACCCGGCTCGCGCTCCTCTATATTCCGCACGATATCGCGGAAGACTCTCCACACCTCCGCCAGATTATCGCCCGCCAACATATCGATGCCGGTGAGGCCGACCCCAAGGGGCGAAAGCCCGGGCGTGACACTGTAGTCATTCGTTACGCTGGATTGACGAGCGATACGCTACAAACCGCACAATCTCTTCACAGGTACTTTCCACGCCACCCGCCCGGTTCTCCTGCCTGGTGGAATGATTATTCGGCCGCGACCTACACGACCCCACACGTCGGAGCGTATGCCCTTGCGAGCTATTGCGCGGCCCTTCAAGTAGGGGCTGCGGCCTGCATCGGCGGGCTTCGCGTGGCGCTCGGTGACGGCAACATCGATTTCGAATACTCACCGATGATCCTGTCGGGATTATTTGCCGCTCTTATCGGGATGTTCGCATCGAGCTATCGGGTCTGGACGTACCGCGGCTCACAGACGTCAAAAATCCTCAAATTAACATCGATAGGTCTTTTGTACGCCTACTCGCTCGCCATCGTCCGCGGCGGGTCCGCCACCGTGTTTTCCATCACCGACCCCGAATGCCTGTTACTGCACGCAACGATTCACACCAACACGCTCCTGAATCAAAAGGGACGAGTAGCCTGGCAAAAACTCGCAGAAATTCGTGAAAATCTTCGCTATTCCTCAGGTCAATACGATCTGGCGCCCCTAGTGGAAAAGTTAGCGCCCGAAATAAATGTTCGGGATTCTTCCGGAAAATCAACGGCTACCGTGAGCCGGGCTTCCTTTTTCAACCAGACACTTTACCTAATTCCATTTTCGTTCAAACTCGGCGGACTCATTGGTATCGGTGCAAAGGTCACCCTTCCACTGGCCGGCTGGCAACTCGATTCGGGCCCGCTGCTGCTGGTAGCGTCAATTCCTGCCGCGTTGTGGGTCGTATCCCGGTACGCAGCCTGGGTAAAAAACGGGCTGCGCCGGCAGATCGCTCTTCTTCACCAAACCGCCGGTCCCACCGCAAACCCCTCGGAGAACGATAAACTGGTAGAACTCGAGCAGCAGGAGGCGGTGGTTACAAAGATTGAGTCCGAGATTAACACCGAGTACGGCGACATCTGGAGAGACGCTCTTTACCGCCCTCACCGCTTTCTCAAGAGCCTCGCCTTGGTTTTTTCGGATTCAATCGAGGATATCCGGCAAATACATTGGCCGATTCTAAAGAACACCGCGCAGTCTGCGATCGGATGGTGCGCGAAGCTTCTTACTCGCGCTAAACACCACACGTCTGAATCGACTGAACCTCATCGGGATGCAGATCCACACTGAGCGACTCTATATCGTCTGTCATGTGGCCTTGGTCGGTAGTTCCGGTGAGCGGCAGGATATTCAAACTCCGGCAAAAACTAAACACCACCTGCTCGGGCGTAAGCCGTCTATGTTTGGCGATGGCCGCCACTTCCCGGCTCTGCACAATTTCGGGATTGGCTGTCAGGAGAGAAAAACCCTGGTAGTGAATTCCAAATTCGCGGCACACATCCCGCACCGATGCATCCCAGTTTCGCGAAGCATAAACTCTGTTTTGAACGAAATGCGGGCGGATGCGCGCCCTTTTGGCAAATGCCAAAAGCTGGCCCGAGTTCACATTACTGACGCCGATAAACCGCGCCTTTCCGGAATCCCAGAGCGATTCCAGGGCCGTCCACACCTCGTAGTCCTTCTGACCGAGGCCAGGGTGATTATACGGGCCGTGCAGCAAAACCGAATCCAGCTGTGTGACTCCCAGATGCGCGCACGAACTCTCAAACGACTGCGCAACCTGCAGGCCAACGCTCAATTTAGGATCGTAAGGCACCCGGTGATCCTGGCCGTCCACCGACGTGAACTTGGTTTGAATAAAAAGCGTTTCCCGTGGGTACTGACTCCAGACACCCGCAAAAGCTTCACCCATTCCCGGCTCGTGATAATGCTTGGGTTGGTTCGCCGTATCAAAGGCGCGAAATCCAGCCGCGAGCGCTCTTTTCACACAATCGGTGGTACGCTCCTTTTTCCAGGCGGTGCCGTAAATCATTTTTGGTATTTCCGTCATGATAAAAATCCTAGCGCCCGATCGCTATCCAGTGCAATCAGTACTTATGGGGCCCATTGAAAAACCACCTGGGACATCGCGTCTAGAGACGAAGTCGAAGGTCTGGGTGTTATTTTTCAAATCGTCGCCTCGGTAAATCATGAGAATTGTTGATTTCATGGTGAGTACAGGTTACCTAATCCTTACGGGCTCACATCACCTTGGAGACCTCATTTATGGCGACGGATTACAAACCTATCGTTTCCGCGGATAAAAACATTCCTGAGTTCACGCTGGGCCCGATAATTGTAGGGGTGCTCCTGGGGATTCTATTCGGTGCCTCATCATTATATCTGGCCCTAAAGGTGGGCATGACGGTGAGCGCCTCGATTCCGATTGCGGTCATGTCGATCACTCTCTTTAAGTTTTTCTCCAAACGTTTCGGCCTGCGCCAGGCAACTATCCTCGAAAACAATATCGTTCAGACCGTCGGTAGCGGCGGCGAGTCCATTGCGTTTGGCGTAGCGGTAACTATGCCCGCGCTTTTGATCCTCGGCTACGACATGGATCTCTTTCGCACGATGGCGGTTGCCGTTCTGGGCGGACTGCTCGGCGTACTCATGATGATCCCGCTGCGCTGGGCGCTCATCGTAAAGGGACACAAGGAGTTAGCCTATCCCGAGGGAACGGCCTGCGCCGAGGTGCTTATCGTCGGTGAAAAGGGTGGGACCAGTGCTCAGACCGTCTTTTTGGGGTTTTTCGTCGGGCTCTTCTACAAATTTGCCAATGTCGTGCTGCGACTCTGGACCGACGTACCGTCCAAGGCCATTTCGTGGTTCAAGGGAGCATCCGTTTCTGCCGAGGTTTCCCCCGAGCTGCTGGGTGTTGGTTATATCATCGGTCCGCGCATAGGCGGCATCATGATGGCCGGTGGCGTAGTCTCGAGTCTCGTTTTTATTCCGATGATTAAATTATTCGGAGAATCGCTGACAGCCCCGCTTTTTCCGGGGACAAAGCTCATTTCGCAGATGGCGGAACACGAAATCTGGCGGGCCTATGTTCTTTATATTGGCGCGGGCGCGGTCGCGGCCGGGGGACTCATCAGCCTTGTCGGGAGTTTACCAACGATTATTCATGGAGCCAAAGCCGGCCTTGCGAGTCTCGGCCACGGATCAGGGGCCGACAGATCGATTCGAACGGAGCGTGACGTCCCGCTTCCCTATGTAGGCCTCGGAATCTTGGCCATCGTACTCGCCATTTGGATCCTACCCACCTTTAACCTCAACCTCATGGGGGCAATCCTCATTGTCGTCTTCGGGTTTTTATTTGTTACCGTAAGCTCCCGCCTCACCGGGGAGATTGGTTCCAGCTCCAATCCCATCTCGGGCATGACGGTGGCGACGCTTCTCATTACGAGCCTTATTTTTCTAGCCCTCGGCTGGGTAGGATTGGAATACAGACTGACTGCGCTTTGCGTGGCAGCGGTCGTGTGCATCGCCGCCTCAAACGGTGGGACGACCTCTCAGGATCTCAAAACCGGATTTCTCGTTGGTGCCACGCCGCGCGCCCAACAAATCGGGCTCTTGATAGGGTCGATGATCTCGGCACTCTTTATTGGCTATACGTTAAATCTTCTCAACGACGCCTCGACCGTTTATTCGAAAAATAATCTCCACGATGTTTCGGTGACCGTTTCTGAACTGTCAAACGAGCGGGAAGCGGTTCGGGATCCGGTTTATGCCTCGGACACCACTTTGTATCGCGCGTTTCGTCTAAACGAGACACCCAAAACCGGGCCGCTGTCACCGCTCGCCCCCGGCAAGTACCTGGCCGATGATTTGGGGAAATTGAAGTATTTTGTCGATCCCGGAATCAACGGCGGACTTAAGACCCGAGATGACGGCACCCATGTTACCAAGTACGAGGCCCCAAAGGCCAGGCTGATGTCGCTCATTATTGACGGCATCCTGACTCAAAAACTCCCGTGGACTCTGGTGCTACTCGGTGTCTTTATCGCTGTTACGATGGAATTGTGCGGGGTTAGTTCCTTGCCGTTCGCGGTGGGTGTTTACTTGCCGATGTCAGCATCCACGCCAATCTTCTTAGGCGGGGTCGTGCGCTTTTTCGTCAGCCGCAAAACGAACGCAGGCAAAACCAAGACCAGTACCGAGGAAGAAGAAAGCGGCCCAGGCATACTGCTTTCTTCAGGGCTAATCGCTGGCGGTTCCATCGCCGGTATTGGCGTGGCGCTTTTGTCGCTAAAAAGCGCGTGGCTCGAAAAAATAGACATCGGCGCCAAGTTCCCGGCGCTTCTCGAATGCAACGTCACACCGTGTATCGTATTCGGCGCGATGATGCTCATGCTGTTTGTCGTTGGACGCAAAAAGGCCCGCTAAACATTTAGACATAGCCTGTGGGCACAACGGCTTAACCACTGCCGCTTGACCACTGGACGTGGACTATTCCAGCCGGAACACTCAAACCCATTGGAAGTGCTCGCCTATCGCTCGCTTACCGTTCTCTTGTCGCTCACCTATAGATGACTCACTCAACAATGGCCGGTTGTCTGTATTCCAGTCGGCAGACGACTCAGAATGCGAAGTGGTTTCGACGTGTTGTCGGACGGGACTGAACACTATTTCAAACGCACGTATTCATCGGGTGCGGCGGACGAATGCGTGCGGGGCTGCCGTGGGTCGATTCTTGCAATGCTAGAGAGATAGAGGATTCAATGTACTTCTCGATTCTACTCTGCTTAGCGGCGGCAGTCGCTTCGGGCCAGGGGGCTCACAGCGATGGCTCCCGCGGCGATGGCTCTGGTGGCTCTAGTGGTTCGAGCGATCGCGCGCGACAGCCCCCGGACCATCGCCTCTTAATGGATAAAATAGAGGTCAGCCTAGAAGAACGCGATCGAGGTAATCTTACAATTCCGATTACGATGTTGTCTCAGATGAAAACCCAGTTGCTCGAAATTCAGGGACTCCTCAGTAAAGACACAGGGCAAGATAGCGGCAAAAGCGAATCAGGGACTGACGCGCAAACGGATAACGAGCGTATTGACGAGCTCCTGCTACGACTGAATAGACCGAGAAAGGAACCTGCCGTTGTGGGGGACTCGTCGCAGAGCTCCGATTCGTTGATATCCGGATCGGGTAAAGTCGCCGCGATGCCTGAAAACGCCTCGAACGATTTTGATACCAGTCCCTTCGACGGAAGTGGGGGTGACTCTGAGGAGGGGACTGAGACACAACCAAAGTTAACCGCAAATACTTCCGTATCTAAATCCATGACACTGGAATCCGCAATTGCCGTTTCGCGCGAAGGGATCAGTATTTTTCGTCCGATTCCACCCGTTGCAGAATCGAAGGCAGCAACTAGTACCTCGATCTCCGATTCAGCCGGTTACTTTGGATTTTCAGCGACCGCCCCAACACTCGAACGCATCACCGCACTCAGTCCGGATTTCTTTTCGGATTTTTCTAATGGCCGGCGTCAGCCAATTCCTCCAGAGGGTGCAATCGGCACAGCCAACAGGCCCGTGAATCTAGAGTTTGTCCCCACTGAGCGAATTCCCAACGGGGTTATCCATCCCCCCGACACCTCTGCGTTGCCGACCGTTGCTACGGTCGTAAATGAACCGGGGGCGAATTCGGCTGGGAATTTTCAGGGCCGGCCGGTTTTGGATAGGTACAAGTCGCAAAAGGAAATCGAGACATCAGACGTGATGAGTAAGGCGACTTTAGAATCTAACAACCCACCGAGAATTCAGGTGTCTGGCGCTTACAATGTGCCAGCCGATATGACGCCAATTTTTTCGGGACTCGCGTCGAAAACTGGTTCTGGGGCTAAAACAGTGGAGAGGACGGAGACGACCGACACCTCTTCCGATCTGGCCTCGCTCCTAAAACGCGTTTCAGGCCTTCGTGGCTTAGCGCCCGCTTCGAACCGCGCGAGCCTTGTCGGATACCGCTGAGATATCCTTACTGAGCGTTTCGAAATGGCTCTTATCGTCAGTGTCATGCGATATTTTCTGCACGCGAGAATGGATATTCCCTAGGTCCCCCAGACAGGCCGATAGCGCCGCTTTGTCGGCGGCCAGAACGCCCCTGGATTCTGTAAGGGTCGTTGAGGTTTTGGTGTACTGGGCATTGATTGAGACGATTGCTTTTTCCGATAGGTCTTTGGCATCGGCAATTAATTTGCCAAAATGCTTGGTACGTTTTTCCTTCGTCGCACTCATTTCGGCGCCCAGCTTCTTCAAATCATCGACATACTTTGCTTCAACCGCTTTTTTAGAGGATTCGCGTTCTGAAAGTGCCGTCTGCTTGGCAAGATTCAGTGCCGTCGGCAATTTCTTGGCCTTTGCTACATCCAGTTTCGTGATAATTACCGATGCCCCCTGCTCGCTTAGCTGGGTCATTATCTCTTTTGCCCAGTCCAGCGTACTGAGTAACTCAACACCCTTAAAGGACGGATTGTCCTCTGAAACGTTGCGTATAGAAGTCTCCGCAATTTTTGCAAATGGACCATGCATCTTGGACTCAAAATTTTCGCTCAGACCGTCCGTGATCAAAGCAGACTCGATCATCTGGTAAACCTTCGACACCTCAAAGGAGATACCATCGATTGTCAGCGGCTTGTCTAATCCCTTGAACTTTTTGTCCAAGAGTATCCCGAAGGAAACCACATCGGACCAGCTCCTTCGAACCAGCTCCCGTTCCCGAGTCTTCCAATCGTCTGAGGCATTCACTAGGGAACTTGAACGTGTATTGGATAGCGCATCCTTGGAGGTCTTCAGCTGGACATCGAGTGCCACAATTTCCTCTTCCAGTTGGTCTTTAGCGATGGATTCGTAGAATTGCTGCCCTGCCTTTGTTTTTTCCAGCCCGACATCTCGCTTTGATTTGGCCAGTGTCGTGGCAACTGTATTTTCACGAATTAGACTATCAATCGCCGCGGTTTGGGTTGTGATTTCTTTGATTGTGGGGCACGATTTCTCAACAAAGCCCCTGGTTTCATCAATTACCTTGATCAGGTCCGCTATCGGATTGGTTGGACGTAAGGGGGTTACCTGCCAGGAGTTATCTCTTTTCGAAATGGTCGGATACGGTCCCTCGCCTCGGCCCAGCGCCGCGACCTCGCGTTTGAGTTTTACGATGGGATCGACTCCCTCGACCTCTCCCTTTTTGGCTAAGGTATCGATAATGGAGAGAACTTGAGTAAAATAGGTTCCGGCTTGCTTGGATAGTTCCTTGGTTTTGGTACCCGGAATCACCCTGTCGTTTAATTCCTGAACAAATTCTCTAAGCGATCGAATATCATCAATTTTGGACGCCTTTGCTACCTGCGCCATATCCAGCACATTTTTAGGATTCTCAACGCCACCCAGCTTCAGAAGCTGCAATAGACCCTGTACTTTAGCCGACTCGTTTTGAACCTGCGTCTTAAAATTCGCTGTGTCGTAAGGCTTCACAAGGGCCTCGAGCACGACTTGAAGAGACTCAATGGTCGACTGGTGCTTCGTATTCCATCCCTGGTTCTCTGACAGCAGAGTCATTTTAGAGGCTAAAATGGCGTCTAGGCTTTTTAGAGTATCCCCCTTGTCCAGATCACTCGCTACGGCCGTTAACGATAATACGATGAATAAAACGCTAAACATTGATTTGAACATGACTACTCACTCCTCTTGGTCCAAAACGAACGCACTCAAACGACACGGACAAACTCCGTTCGCGAGTCCTCCCGGTGTTGGAGTGCAAGAGAGGTGCCATTTTCGCAAAGAGGAAAGCCGGTGTTTACCGGTGGGTAAGCGCCGGGCAACGTCTTATAAGGATGATTTTGAGTAGCGGTGACAAAACCTTACAATATTTGTCTAGACAGATGTTTAGACTCTAGACATTTTTCCCGCGCGAAAAGCTCACCGACTATTAAACACACCTATGGCTCCTTTCATAAGTTTTGCGATGCTACGATCGAGCGCTTATCTTCGTTATGCTTCGTCGCGGCTCCTAGGAGTACGAGGAGTACACCGTCGTCGCCGCTTCTCGCCTAACTCGATGAACGCTCGTCTCGCTATCG
>CAZRVZ010000097.1:0-3687 GCA_964603655.1 uncultured Pseudobdellovibrionaceae bacterium
TATGAAGGCCTTCACAATTCATCAAACAAGGGTTTGGAACATCAATTCAGGCGCACTCGAACCTCGAATCGGGCTCGGCACCCGTGGTCCACCCAGATAGTGTTCGGAGCCATGGCACCGTACGAGTATCCTAGTGAGCAGCCGGAAGAGGAGTAGCGTTTGTTGACTACAAGGCTTTCAATGGTGCCGCTTCCGATGCCGCACTGATTGTATCGATAGCGGCTGCTGGAGCAATCCACATAGCGATAGCGCGTTTCATAATTAGCCTGGACCGTTTGGGTCGTGCCGCAGGTGATGAATCTTCCATCCACAAGGTCCGTGACCCTGGCCGAAACCGGATAACCGCCAGACGAAGGAAAGACGACTCGAAATTCGCCAAAACTGGAACCGGGTCGAACCGAGGCGGACGTGGCGGTAAGATCCAGTCGAAAATTTCCCGATCCCACATTGGCCGGAATATTCACCCGCGCGACCACTTCGGAGCCCGCGAGGCTCGGGTTAGGCGACATCACGATATCGCAGCGGTTAAGTTCTTCCCGCAATCGAATCGTTCTGGAAAAGGCCGCTCCGCCAAAGCAGGGCGTTCCGGATATCGCCGACCGGGCTCTGGCATAAACCGTCTGGAGTCCAGTACCCGAAAATCGATAGCTGATGGGGTTGGTCATTCCGAACGAAGTCTTAACCGCCCCCGGTCCCGGATTGAACTCTTCGATTAAGAGTGAATCGAAAGGTGCGACTGAGCCGAAGGATGCCATGGTAGCGATCTGAAATGAGATCGAACCATCGGCGGCCATCGCGCCGGGCACGATTTCGCAAGCAAGAAGCACATTGGATGAAAACTGAACAGGAACGATGACCGACTGGGCCGCGCTGCCAGAGGAATTAAAGGCACGCACGCGCAAGTCAAAGCGGTGAAACCTGCCGTCGGCGACGCGCACCTGGGCGGTATCACCCGAGGCAAGAATCGAAATCCCCGGTTCACTGGATTCAAACGCATAGTTGATGGGCAGGGCTGAATCAAAGCCGCTCGCCACCGCCCGAACCAAAAGCACGTCTCCAATCGGCAGGGTGGCGCTGGACGGATTTAAAACCACCGTCAGATTTGGCCTCGAAACCGAAATCACCTTCGCGCAGGAAACTTCAGCGCCCGCGGCCTGCACTCGGGTCGTCAGATTTCGAGTGCCTGGATTTGCAAAGACGAGTGCGGAATTCGCAACGGTTCCGTTTTGCTTAGATAACTGAACCGACCATCCCGACTGGATTTCGAGATTGGAAAAGGTAAAATCGGCGGCGCCGGAGGCGGTCACGGTGAACGTTATCGTTTCACCGACGGAGATATTTTCCTTGCTGGCCGCAATGCTACAGCCAAGGCCGCCAGCGCTTCCTTGCGGGCGCACGGTGATTGAAACTGTGCAGCTGGCGATACCCCCGGTGCTATCGCCTATCTGGACCGTATGGGCGATTACCCTGTCGGTGGTTCCGGTGTTGGTAAAGCTCACGGGGATCGCCGTGTTTGAGGCGAAGTTACTGATAGCGGAAGGAACCCAGTAGGGCGCCTTCCCGCCGAGCGCCGAAATGTTGAGCGTGATCGATTCCCCGTTAAGAACGCTGGATTTGGATGCATTCACCGAGCAGGAGAGCTTGCTTGCCGGCAGAGCCGTCGCGGTGGGTGCTGGCATCGTCAACAAGCAGTTTGTATCGGTGCTACCCGCACTGCAGAGGAGTTTTCTACTCGCCCCGCCACAAGAGAGGATGGTTAAAAGAGTGAAACCACAAATGAGTGTACTCAGAAATCGATCCATGTTGAACTCCAATCGCTAATCAAGTTGCATTCAGGGCTGTCACCCATTTACCAAAGCAAGTACCGTTCCAACCCTTGCAGGCATGATTTCCAGGGGCTTTACCGAGCACAATCTAAAGGCGCATCCCACTTAATGGAACTAACCCATTGAATTATTTGGTATTCAAACTGTCTTAATTCCAGACAGGCATTGGTTACTTGAAGATAGGCTCTTTTCCCAAAAACCACTCGGAGCTTTCGTCCAAGTTATCGGCACCGCAACTTGCTAATCTTGTTAAGTGAGCGAATTCGTAAGGACCACTGTATACAAAAGGTCGACAGCACGAAGCGATCACCCGCGCTCAAACCACGGCTGATGGTTAAACACCAGGTCCGTTTCCTCAATCATTTCAACCTGCCTTTGATAGGATGCGCAGCCATCGTTTGGCCTGGTTTTCGCAAGGTAACCAATCAAGAATTAGTTTGTGTTCTCGTGTCGATTTCTTGAGGTGCGTGTTATGGAGCGTAGGACGATGAGATTTATCATTCTATTTCTGGCCGGGGTTCTCATGGGTGGCTGTGCTTTTAAGGTGGCACCGCGCACGAATGGAGTCGAGAAATCTCAGACCACTGAACGTCCCGGCTCACTCGTGGCTCAGAATTTAGTTTTCAGAGTGAATGAGGATGCTCCGCTGGCAGCAGATTTCAAGTTCGTGACGAACCTCACCCAGTCGCCCCAGTTATCGCCCCAATTCGCGATCGTTACTTCTCCCACCAAAGGTAATGTCCTCTTGGCAGAGGGCGCTTCGGGCTCATTTATTTACACTCCCAACTTGAATTACTCGGGTGATGACGCATTCGAGTATTCGGTCAAGATGGGCGAATTCGAAACCAATGCCAGGGTGCAGATTGCCGTCACTGGGATCAACGATGCCCCTCAGGCGCGAGCAGGGGCAACGACCGGAAATGAAGACGTGGTGCAGGCGATTCAACTATCGGCGCAGGACGTCGATAGCGATTTACTCACCTATTCCATCATTACCAACGCAACAATGGGAGTGGCTACGGTCACCAATGCCGCGACCGGAGCGGTCTCTTTTGTACCCAACCCGAACGCAAGCGGCGCCGATTCGATCACCTTTAATGTCAGTGACGGAACGCTCACTTCCAATACCGCCACCGTGGCGATAACCATCATCCCGGTCAACGACGCGCCGGTCACGACTAACTACATGATGAATATTGAGGAAGACGTTCCCACCAACACGCAGTTTACCGCGACCGACGTGGATAGCGCCAACTTGACCTTTTCGATCGTTTCTAACGGTGCTAAGGGAACGGCTACCTTCGTGAATGCGGCAACCGGCCTTTTGCGCTATGTGCCCAAACTCAACGCCAACGGATCCGATTTTATTACGTTTCGTGTCTCCGATGGTGATCTTTTCTCAGGCACTGCGCGCTTTCAGATTAATTTTAATGCCGTCAACGACGAGCCGATCGCAATCGACCAATCGGTGTCCGTTCTACAGCGAACGCCAAAAAACATCGTGCTTTCGGGAACCGATGTGGAGCAGAGCCCACTCACCTATACGATAGTCGCGTCACCAATCAAAGGCAGACTCTCGGGCACCGCACCCAATCTCGTCTATTCACCTACTCTCGAAGACAGCGGCGCTGATTCATTCACCTTTAAGGTCCGTGACAGCTTGGGGGCCGAATCCAATGTAGCTACAGTCTCTATCTCAATTGAACCGGTCAATCGTCCACCGGTCGCACAAAACTTGTCGACACAGGTTTTGCAACGCACGCCAAAGGCGTTTGTTCTGGCGGCCAGCGACCCCGACCAAAATCCGATTAGCTTTGTGATTATCTCTCAACCCCAAAAGGGCGCACTCTCGGGCACCGCG
>CAZRVZ010000098.1:0-5892 GCA_964603655.1 uncultured Pseudobdellovibrionaceae bacterium
ACTCTTTCACGCTATCGGGCTTAAAATCCCACCTAAGATTCTTGGTGCGCCCATCGAAAACCTGCTGGCACAAACCACGACTCACTGAGTTAAGTAATTGTAATTACAGAATTGACGCAACTGCTGCTGTCAAACTCGGGAGAAATTGCTCGCTTAAGTGCTGTGTATTAAGTGCTCCATGCTCGTCGAGCGATGAGAGCACGCAGATCATGAGATCGGTGTCATCGGTAGCCGCCCCCGCCGGCCAGCGGTAGTAGCCGCCACCCGTGATTTCGGTGCGAAAGGCATCGCGATCGCGAGGCGGACCAAATTCCAGAGTCGATCCTAGGGAGTCTCCGGCGTGCAGTCCCAGGCACATGCCGAGTGCCTTGTCTAGAGGGTAATTCACGGCCGCCTCACCCCTTCACGCACAACACCTGCTTGAGCTCGAACGCGATATCGACGAGGTCTGTCTGGTCATTCATCACCTCATGGATGTCTTTATAAGCGCCTGGAATTTCATCCAGCACGGCCTTGTCTTTGCGGCATTCCACACCCTTTGTCTGCTGTACGAAGTCCATTTCGCTAAACTGATTTCTCGCCTCGGTCCGGCTCATCTTGCGGCCGGCGCCGTGGGAACAGGAATGAAAGGAGTCGGGATTACCTTTTCCTTTGACGATAAAGGACTGCGTTCCCATGGACCCTGGAATGATTCCGTACTCGCCGGTTTTGGCCGATACGGCCCCTTTTCGAGTGAGCCAGACCTGCGTGCCGAAATGCTCCTCCATCTGGCAGTAATTGTGGTGGCAATCTATTCGGAAAAGCTGGTCTTGGGTCAGCCGCGCATCTTTATAGGCGTGGTGGGAGACGTCTTTAATGATGCGCAGGATCATCTCGTTTCGGTTTTCCTTTGCGAATCGCTGCGCCCATAGCATATCGCCGATATAGGCGGCAAACTCCGGCATCTCTTCGGTAAAGTAGGCGAGATCGGGATCGGGGAGCTCGAGCATTCTTTCTTTTGCGATTCCCTTGGCCCTATCGATGTGCTTATCGGCCAGCTCCTTGCCGATGTTTCTGCTCCCCGAGTGAAGCAGTATCCAGGCCTGGCCCTCGGTGTCCCCGCAAATCTCGATAAAGTGATTCCCGCCCCCGAGACTGCCTAACTGCAGCATGGCTTTCCTAAGAAGTTGGTTCTCCTGACCCAGCGACGGCGGAAGACCGAGCTCGGTCATCACCTTCTCGGTCCGCTCGGAGGTACCCCGATTGCCATCACGCCCGACTGGAATCGAACGTTCTATCGAATGGCGAAGGGCTTTGAGATCGCCCAACGCCTCGGTGCGAATCGGAAGCCTGACCGCGCACATGCCGCACCCTATATCCACACCAACGGCCGCCGGCAGAATCGCCCCGCGCGTCGCAATCACCGTGCCGATGGTGGAGCCCTTACCCAAATGGGCATCGGGCATCACCGCCACATGGCTAAAAATAAAGGGCAACGCGGCGACGTTTCGAATCTGCGCCTCGGTCACGCCCTCTATTGTAGAGGCCCATATCTTGATGGGCTTTTGCGTATCGGAAATGGTCCGCTTCATAAAATGCGTGCTCCTGGCTGACTCTCACTTGGCCAGCAAATTTACCACGCTGTGGTGTCATCTGGGGACAATGGAAATTGCAAGGGGTGATTGTCCTCGCCTGACAATGTCATGGGGTAGCCTCGTCCCTTGCTGAGTCCATGAAATTCAACGATCTAGCCAAACCCATCGCCCAGGCTAAAAACACCCTGGCGGCACTACGCGGAAAATACCCGGGCCTTGATGCCTATCTGGTCTTTGCATCCCCTCTGGGGCAGGCGAGCATTTCCGATGTTTCGAGTGAGCTGTTGAACTGTTTTCCGGATTTCTTTCGGGACCTGCCCGCGAGAAAGGCGGCACTAGCCGTATTGAGTAAACTAAAAAAGGAGCAGGCGATGCTAGGCGATCTCAAGGCAAAGGCCAGAAAGATAGATGACCCGCACGTAATCGAATCAGCCGCGAAGGTTGCCGAACTCACCGCGAAGCTAAAGCCCATGACCGATGAGCTCGATATCGAGGAGTCGGTTCAAATTGAATTGCGGTTTGGTGAGTTACGCCTCGATCTGGTCAAAAATATCCAATCGGATCCACTGGTGGACCAAACCCTGACACCGCAAAGCGTGGCATCGATTCGGATCGTGCTGGGAAGCTTGGTCCAGATGGCAGGCGGTCGTCATGGTGATTAATAGCCGCTTCAAGGATTACGACGACAGGATTCGGGCCTTTGGCCGGGATCCAGCCATCGTCTACCATCGAAAGGACCGATCCGAAGTGAATTTCAAGTACCGGAATCTGAGGATCGATTACGAGACCAAGTTAGGCCCGCTACGGCTGGGAAATAAGACGGTGCACCTCGATTACACCCCCTTTGTCATCGGGTTCTCCGGAAAGATTTATCCGGGGATGCGCGTTGTCGTGCGCGAAAATCCCGAGGGTAAGCCCATTAATGAGAAGTTTGTTTATTCACTCAGGGATTGGACAGGGCTCCTCGATGGAAACGGATTCAAATACGGTAAGTTTGAATTGCAGCGCTATCAGGCGTTTTTCGAAGTTAATAACTGGGCGCCGCTGTGTGAGCTCTTTCAAAAATACAAGGTTCCGATATTTGCGTGGCACCACGAGTGGGAGAATGACTACACTAGCGGGAGGTCTTTTGATCAGCACGGCAGCGAAATCAAACGATCGCAGAGGTATCGCACCCAACCGCTCGTCTTAAACCCACAACTCCGCCCCTACGATTTTATCACCGTCAAAGACCCTCCCACTGCCTTTCAGGAAATCTATATGTTCATCTCGGGCGTACTCGGTGTGCCTGAAAGGCCGATGGTCCAGATTTCAGACATTGAAAAGGCCAAAAAACACGGCCACGACGGAAAGTATTCATTTAGGAAGCCGCCAAAGCCAAAGCGTTAATAACGAGAGAACCGGGCCAGACGAATTGTGAATTAAAGCTAGTTTTTCCCAATGCGCTGGGCGCTCTAGCAATTGTGTTGGGCCACCTCACTTGATTGTGAAGGGGCGAAGTCGCTAAGATGATTAAACGTTGGGGCTTTTGTAGTACGTAGCTTCCCGGTCCCAATCAACAATAAACAATCCGAATATTGGAACGTGAGTGGCGGGATTGATCCTCGATTCGACCCTCATTTTACCCACCTTCTCAGACGGTTTCACTTCGGTTTAGGAGTACTACAATGAACCGAACGTATGTTGAACGTCTCAATGTGATGGCGGTCTTCTCTCTCGCCTTGGCCCTAATCACGGACAGCGTCGTAGCGGCCGCTCCGAAGTATGTGGCCAAATGTAATTATGTCGCGCAAACTCTGGCCCTGGCCAATGGAAAAAAGGTAAACGCCGGAACGACCTCGGAATATAACTTGTGCATTCAGCGCCGTACGCTAAAGGGCGGACTCGACACCACATTTAATGTCGTGGGCGAGAGAATCCACGCCGACAAGGCCGAGGTCAGAAGCCTTGAACAGCTCCCCAGCGGCAACTACCTCGTTAAAGGCCTCTTGACGTTAAAGTTCGTACTCTTCGCCTGGGAGGTCAGCCCCGCCGGTGCTATCGTCGGTTGGGCCTACGCCCCGGCCGGAGTGACGCCCGACCCCACACCGGTCGATTGCTCGGACCCGATCAACGCGTTTCTGGCTGAGTGTCAGATTGTACCGCCGGCGTGTGATCCGCTGATCGATCCGTTTTGCTTCTAAGCTGGCAACAGACTTTGTCTAACCAGCCATTCATCCCGAACGGGGGCCCCACAGGCCCCCGTTTTTTTGTGTGTGTTGGTGGGCACGCTTTTGCTATCCTCTGAATAGCATGCAGTCGAAGACTATACGCATCTCTGGATTGATGGTGAGCAGGCGATTTAGCAATTGCGTTGCCGTGACCAGCGAAATCCTTGATCGTGTCGAAACTAGTCTGGCGAGGATTACTTTGTGCCGTTTAAACACAGAAAGTGTACGCTCATGATTCGACCTCAGTAGCGAAGCGGCAGGGAATTGGATTTGCTTAGAGTGGAGGCTCGCGACGACTCGTCACCCAGGGACAAGGCTCCTGAACTGGCTGGGCGGCTATAAACCATCGTAGACCAAATTCCGCGCGCTATTATGAGATGCTTTTTAAGGCAAAAAGTGTGTCGTGTATCCACTGACAACCTGGTCCATTACCTTCCGAACGGCCTTCCAGCAAGCGAGATTGTCGTTTCCGTTAGACTCAATTCTCGGCAATTCCCATGTGTGATTAAACCCGTTAATTTTTAATGGAGAAAATCGATCATTGAAATTTGGAACGTCTGTTAATGTGTCAATAACCATTTTGGTCTCACCTTGTATGTTGACCAATGCGAGGTAAAGCCGTGAGTCGTGGCGGTTAACTCTCTTTTGTGGTCCATTGGGCAGCAAGGTCGTCCAAATGCGCCCAAAACCATAATAGGATTTTCCTGATGGTGTGGACGAGTTGGATACGCACCATTTCGGCTCAGGGAAGATTCCCTGAGCTATCGTGTGAAGCACATCCTTTCCTAGAAAACCCTCGTCATTACAAAGGTAGAGTGAGGTGAGCTTGGCCTTGTCCAAATAGGTGTTGGTTGAAACGGAAGCGAGTCTACACAGCGCCCCTCGAACTGCACCAAGGAAATCATTCGTTGTTGGTCGGCCGCCAATTGGCGCCTCTGATTGCCCTAAGATTGAAATAACATCTTCCCAGCTTATCATTGAAAAATTTACGGTTTGTTTGCTAATTTGGCGCCGGCTAAATTCAGCATCCAAGTACGATTTTTTTGCCAATAGAAAAATGTTTTTATCAGGGACTCGTGGTGTGCCTTGGTAAC
Organism: uncultured Pseudobdellovibrionaceae bacterium; assembly: GCA_964603655.1. Lineage (GTDB taxonomy): Bacteria > Bdellovibrionota > FAC87 > UBA2466 > UBA2466 > JACPWY01. The sequence continues at coordinate 4,879 of CAZRVZ010000098.1, forward strand.
TTTCAGGAAAGTCGGCTTGCAAGTTGGCAGTGAACTTATTTTCAATTCGGATTTCGTGATCGCTGTTAAAAACTAATTTAAGATCTATCCGGTTATCTTCATTATAGGCTTTGCATTCGGTATTCTCAGGAATCTTTTGCTCAAGTTTGTCGTTGATTAGGACGACAAAACGTCGTCGAAAATCAGAATCCTTGTCAATTAGATATCGCAGTAACTTCGATGAGAGGAGTTCCTCGTGACTCGCTCTGAGATAATCGTAAATCAGCTCGCTCATCTCAGGCAGTCTATCAGGGTTAATGCTAATGTGGGCTGGAGCGGATATAGTCTGAATCGCCTTTAGAGCTGACATGAGGGGCTCCTTTTGATTAAATCACTAGATAAATCTCACAATATATATCGACCCCCCTTATCCAAAACTTGAACCAAAACTTAATCCTTGGGCTGGCGCGAGTGCCAAATTATTGAAGTTAGGTATAATCTTCAAAAAACGTAGGTGCATTGACCAACGTTGCGGCGTTGAAATCGCCCCCCCCCTACCTGATCCCAAACAACTCACAAATGGCTGTCCATCCGTTCTCGCCGCAGGCCCGGTGTAACAGTTTCTGAAGTTCTGGAAGATTGGTGCGGATGTTTTCGATGAGTTTCTGTTCTTCGGCAAGTTTATCCGGTTGTTTCAAGTGTTCCATAGTTGCGGATCCAGATCCTCCGTCAAAAATAGCGGATGGCGTGGATTGCCGGCGCGGGAGAGTTTGAGGTAGTGGAGCTGGTGGTGTAGCTGTGTGAGTTTAGGCTTTAGTGACAAATCGCGGCCGAGCCAGGTGCCGTGGTCGCTCCAAACCGCGATGGTTTTATCAACGTGTCGCAGGCAACCTAGAATGTAGTCGTCGTTATCCTCGCCCACGGGCTCCGATGCCAATTTCATTTCAGACGGGTGAGTGGCCACATACGCAAAAAGATTCGTCATAACAATTCCGCCAAACCCCCATTGCGTCGCATAACGCATGCATTTGTGGA
>CAZRVZ010000099.1:0-11270 GCA_964603655.1 uncultured Pseudobdellovibrionaceae bacterium
GCTTGCGATCGGTATAGGCAATGCGCCCCCGACTCTCCAAGAAGTTGCGGTGCACGTAAAGCATGACCTGCGTGAACTCGCGACCCCATGTCACCACGCGCGAGTAGGGTCGCTTGATCCACAATTTCCTACCAGACCCTCTACCCTTTTCGGCGCCCAGCACCCGCCTAGCAATCATACCGGGCGCTACCCGCAAAAACGAGCTCAGCGCCTGCCGAGTGGGAAATTTTCCAACGAGGTGCAGATGATTTCCATTGTTACTCGCATGATACAGACGAATTCCTAACCGCCGCGCAAGTTTGGGCACATAATGCCTAATCCATCCCCGTGTGCTTTTGGCAGCCAGCGAAAGGTCACCGCGAGCCAAGTCAGAGCGAAGCACAAGGTGCATCGCCATTTTCGGATCAAATGGCCGGGCTGACCGGCGATGGCAATATTCCCTTGGTATCGTCGATAACATGGGTGCAAAGTATCACTTCTTAATCGAAAATCAAGTGGCATTTTGCATTTTTATAGACGATAAAATGGTTATTTGAGCGGTGTCATTTTTTTGTTTTTTTTGGGGGCCGCCGGGAAAAAACCTTAATTTTTTAAGGACAGGTGTCCCGCTATGGGCTCTTATTGGAAATTTCAGAGAAGAACCGGGTCATGTGAATCTCGAAGGGGGGAGGGGGGGGAAGTGACTCTTCAATTTCGTGAAATTCACTCGCGCTCAAATTTTTTCAAAATGCTTTCTTCCAACAGGGCGACCAATCACTGGGAAAGGTGCGAAGCGTCATGTTCGCAAGTGGTGGAATTGATGCTTGCATGATAGAATTTTCAAATTATCAAACTGAAAATAATCAAACGGAGATGGGCAGAATGAAAACTTTTTTTGCGATTGTTGGCTTGGTTTTTACTATTAACGGTATGGCGGAATACAACAGCTATACGACATCAAACCCGGCAGTCGATGCAATAAAAGCTTCTCTTGAACAATATAGAGACAAGCTAACCGGTTCTGAGTTGGACACACTAAAAACCGCTATCAATAAGTACCTGGCTGCCTATGGTGAAGCAAACGAGAAAGTAAATACCGCGCGTGCTGGGGTAAAAAAGCTGGGGGAGACCGACATTCCCGCTCTTGAAGCAAAAATGAAACCATTAAAAGAAAAGGAAGATGCCTATCTCGCAGGTACTTTAAGGGAAGAGGACTTTTCTAAAATAAAAACCGAATTAGATTCCGTTAAGAGAATGCTGGCGGACGCACGTGCGGCCCTCATTAAACAACAGTCAGAGCTAACCGCGACGGATACTGCATTTAATAAAGCTCAGCAAGACCTAACCGGTGCACGAGCGCCTATCAAAGCCGCCGAAGATAAAATGCTTGGTGCAATGGCGCAGGCGCTTTCTACGATGACCCTCCAGCAAAACATGGACCAGCTGAAGTTGGAGGGGCTTACCGCTGCTCACAAGCTTGAAATAATAGAAGCTCAGTTGGCAGACACGGTCCTTGAAGGATACGTCCGCGCCAAGATGGGGAGATTCTTGGTATCACCAGAGTTCTGCAGAGGCGTCTCCAAATGTTCAAGTAGTTATGGAACACCGCCGAACCCGGAACTAAAGGACGTTTTTCCAGGGAAGAAGCCAACGACCCACAAATAACGCGCGGTTAGCTGCTCAGGATCTGACTACCCAGCATTTACGGTGCTTACCCCCCATTTCCACCGGGAGCAATCAGCGAGGTTGCGTGGTTTAATATCTCCTTGAGCTTCACATCCCACCGTTCTAGTGCATCTCGTCGCTACTGCACCGACGGATTTATCGGAACAGGCGCGCCGTTGCGACTCGAAGTGGACTAGCAAAAATTGAAACGGTGATCCTTGTGAGAGTGGCAAGAGCCAAAGGGGCAGGATGGTCGTGCCTCTAGATCCGGCTGAGGCCCCTCAATCGACTGCGAGACCAAGCGTAGAGGAATCGGGCTGGGGCTATCGAAAGGGAACCTCGGCCCTGCCCTTGGCGTACGATGCAACGAGCAATCAACCACATGCACAAATTAGATAGAGAGCCCCACGCATGCCTAAACTTTCGACAGCCGTACAAACTTTAGTCACGTATTCCTATTTGTGACGACTGTTTTGTGCGTGGTCGTTGGGCCTATTAATTGCAATTCTTTGAGGCTGTGCATCCACGTAGTTTTATTATCGGTTTCATGAGTCTGTGTCTCGCGGCCTGCTCCATGAATCTCAGCCGCAGTCGGCCCAGCAGTGTGGGCGATGACGGGGGTGGGTTGGGCGACGATTCCGTTCTCAAGGCAAGGCTTGAAAATTTGTCCTATTTCAGAGGCACAGTGTTGCCACTTTTCGAAGCCCAATGTGCCAGGTGTCATAATCCGCCGCGCGATGAGGGCGAGGGCCCAACGTTTATCTTTGAATACAATCCGACCCGTGAATTCCTGCTACGCGGCCCATCCGATGAGGCCAACGATCTGATGCGTTGGATGCGTGCTGAGTTTGCCCACCCGGGCGGGGATGTTTGTCAGGGGGACGGGAATAAGAGCCCCTGTTTCGAAGTCAAGCTTTGGTGGGCAAAGGAGATTGCCGCAGGCAAAGGCACGACCGACTCCACCCCGCTCGGGGAGCTTACATTTCTTTCAAATCGCGGTTCGGTCTCCGGTTGGGTAGTGGATTTGGACTCTGAGATTACGCCAGTCGATGTCGAAATCACCATCGATGGACCTAAGGGAACCGGGGTCTCTCTCGGAACGGTCCCTGCGAATCTAGCCAATCCTCCCACCGGATTCAGGGGAAATCACGGATTTTCATTCCCCATTCCCGCCCAGTACAGAAATGGTGTGCGACACGCGCTTTACGCCTACGGAATAGATAAAAAAACGGGACTGCCGAAAGAGCTAGCCCGAAGCAACTATTCCTTTCAGCTCTATTCGCCCAAGGCTGAAAATTTCTACGAATCCACTGTAAAGCCGGCACTGGTGATTGGCTGCAACACAACGGGATGTCACACGAACTCGTCCTTCTTTAATTACGAATCGGCCTTTTATGATTACCTGCTCAGCCCCTCACCTGCCGCGGGCGGCGGAGCGACTGCAAGTCGTCTCTACCGAAAGGGCAGTGCGGCTGAAAGCCACGGGGGCGGTAATCATTGCAATGATGGAAGTCCTTGCACTGAGCTCGCCGCGTGGTTTGCCCAAGAAATGCGGCTGCAATAGTCCAGTTTCCCGCCAGCCACTACGTAAGATTCCCGCTTGCACTTCGCGACCCCGAGGGCAAAACTAGCGCCATGTCGACTGTACTCAATCTCATCAACGGCGAACTGGTGCCTGCGGCATCGGGTTTGACCTTAACGAATAATGAGCCTGCCACGGGGCTTTCCATCGGAACGCTCCCCGATTCCGGCGCTCCGGACATCGAAAGGGCCGTGGCGGCTGCACGCAATGCGTTTTTCGAGTGGCGCTACATTTCGCCGACAAATCGCGGACGGCTCCTCCGGAGTCTGGCGGCAGCCATCGCCGCCAAAAGCGATGAGTTTGCAATGGCAGAATCGCGCGACACTGGAAAGCCGATTTCTGCCGCTCGAAAGGTGGACATTCCGCGCAGTATCGCGAACCTCGAGTTTTTTGCCGATAGTGCCAGCCAGTTTGCATCCGAATGCCACCCGATGGACGGCGCGATCAACTATACGTTGAGGCACCCCTTGGGTGTGGTCGGAGTCATCTCTCCTTGGAATCTGCCGCTATACCTTTTGACGTGGAAACTGGCGCCCGCGCTTGCCGCCGGCAATTGCGTAGTTGCAAAGCCATCTGAGCTTACTCCGGAGACGGCCTTTCTACTGTCTGAGGCGGCAATCGCCGTTGGCTTTCCTAAAGGGGTCTTAAACATCGTTCACGGGACCGGGGCCTCGGCCGGGGCCGCGCTGGTGGAACACCCGGGCGTTAAGGCCATCTCGTTCACAGGAAGCACAGCGACCGGAAAATCGATTGCACAATCATCGGCCCCTCGGTTTCGCAAGGTCTCTTTGGAAATGGGCGGCAAAAACGCAACGATCGTATTTGACGATTGCGACTTAAAATCGGCAGTGAACGGGGCGGTGGCCTCTGCCTTTTCAAATCAGGGCCAGATTTGCCTCTGCGGTTCACGCATTCTCGTGCACCGAAAGATCTATGTTGAGTTTAAAGAGGCCCTCGTCAAAAAAGTGCTTTCGTTGAAGGTGGGTGACCCTGAAGTGGAGACGACCGATCAGGGCGCGCTGATTTCACCCGCACATTTGCAGAAAGTGAAGGGCTATTTGGAGCTGGCCCAGTCGGAAGGGGGGAAAATTTTGTGCGGCGGAGCCCAGCCCCAGATTGACGGGCGTTGCACGGCCGGCGCGTTTTTCGAACCCACGCTCATCGAGGGGATACCGATGGAGTGCCGGGTGAATCAAGAGGAGATATTCGGACCCGTGGCGACGCTGATTCCGTTCGAGGGCGATCGGGGGGCCGTTTTGGGCGCGAATCACTCTCGGTATGGCCTTTCTGCATCCGTCTGGACCCGGGATGCATCGCGTTTGCACCGAGTGGCGGATGCACTGGATGTCGGCATGGTCTGGGGCAACTGTTGGATGGTGCGCGATTTGCGAACACCTTTTGGCGGAGTGAAAGAGTCGGGTGTGGGGCGCGAGGGCGGTTGGGAAGCGATGCGATTTTTTACGGAGCCTAAAAATGTCTGTATCCAATTCGGATAATATTCTCAGTCCACTTGCGCCGGAACCGGTGGGAGCCTATCCGCATGCCAGGCGTGTCGGGAAGTTACTCTTTCTCTCGGGTGTTGGGCCGCGCGAACGGGGAAAGCAGGATATTCCCGGTGTGAAATCCACAAGCAAGGGCAGCGATGGCTCGGTGGCCACGTACGACTTCGAGGCCCAATGTCACAGCGTATTTCGCAATGTGAAGATCATTCTCGAAGAGGCCGGAGCGACTTGGGAAAGCCTCGTCGATGTGACGGTTTACCTGACCGATCTGAAACGTGATTTTGCCGCCTACAACCGGATCTATTCCGAGTATTTTCAAAAAAACCGGCCGTGCCGAACCACCGTGGGAATCACTTCGCTCCCAACGCCAATCGCCATCGAGCTCAAGTGTATTGCCATCATCGAATAAGGGGAAATCGTTGGAACTTTTTACGCCCATAAATTTTAAAAACTGGATCGACGAACACCGCCACCTCTTAAAACCCCCGGTGGGAAACCAGCTCATCTGGGAGAATCGGGAATTTATCGTCATGGTGGTGGGCGGTCCCAACGAACGAACCGATTACCACGTAAACGAGGGTGAGGAATTCTTCTACCAGCTGGAAGGGAATATGAACTTAAGAATTATGCGTGAGGGCCGGCCCCATGATATTGCCATCAAGGCCGGCGACATCTACCTGCTTCCCCGCAAGGTGCCCCATTCGCCTCAGCGTCCTGCCAATTCTGTTGGGCTGGTGGTCGAGCGCAAACGGTTGCCTGGCGAGCTGGATGGCTTCATTTGGTTTTGCCCCCAGTGCTTCACCAAGGTTTACGACGAGTTTTTTCCGTTAACGAATATTGTGACTCAGTTGCCGCCCCTTTTTGAGCGGTTCTACTCCGATCCGCAGAAATCGACCTGTTCGCGTTGTGGCACTCGAGTAGGTCGTAAGCCGTGAGCCGGCCATCAGTGAATCCGCAAGGCATGAAAATAGACATGCATACCCATATCGTGCCCGAAAAAATGCCGCGCTTTGCGGATCGCTTCGGTTACGGCGGCTTCATCGAAATTCGCCACCAGGCGAATTGCCGCGCCAGCATGGTCTACGATGACGGCCGGCACTTTCGTGATATCGCCGATAACTGTTGGAACCCGGCCCGGCGCATCGAGGATGCGGCTCGTCAGGGTGTTTCTTTGCAGGTATTGTCCACCGTGCCGGTGCTTTTCGGGTATTGGGTAAAACCAGAGGATGCCTTGGTCGTATCCCAATTTCTCAACGACCACATCGCCGAAACGGTGGCCCGGTTTCCCTTAAACTTTTTAGGGCTGGGAACCGTTCCGCTCCAGGCGCCGGAGCTCGCAGCCCGCGAATTGGAAAGGTGTGTTACCCAACTAGGACTCAAAGGCGTCGAGATTGGAACTCACGTCAACGGGATGGGACTCGATGATTCGCGACTGACCCCATTCTTCGAAACTGCGGAGCGCTTGGGAACCGCGATATTCATACACCCCTGGGATATGCTGGGCGGCGAGCGCATGAAAAAGTATTGGCTGGGCTGGCTCGTCGGCATGCCGACCGAAACGGCCCTGGCAATATCCCAACTCAGTCTTGGGGGAATTTTTCGGCGATTTCCCAGGATACGGTTCGCCTTCGCTCATGGGGGCGGCAGCTTTTCGGCGATCGTGGGGCGCCTCGCCGCGGGCCATTCCGCTCGCCCCGATCTGGTGGCAACCGATACGCCTGAGAATCCGGCGACTTGGCTGGGCCATTTTTTCGTCGATTCCATTGTCCATTCTTCCCAAGCACTGCGCCATGCGATCGAGGTGTTTGGTGCGAATCGGATTCTTCTGGGATCGGATTATCCGTTTCCTTTGGGCGAGAGCCAACCCGGAAACCTCATCGAATCGATGACTGAATTGGACAACACCACGCGCGAGAAATTGTTATTTCGAAACGCCGAGGAATGGCTGGGACTTAAGTGAGCGCCCAAGGGCAAGCAGGTATTGTGTGACGATGCCATTCGAAATTACACCATTTGAAGCTACATTAGACTTCGCCAGGCGCCTGGATGCGGCCGATGAGCTCAAATCCTTGCGCTCGCGCTTTTATATTCCGCAACATCAGGACACAGACTGCGTTTATTTGACCGGAAATTCCCTGGGGCTCCAACCGCGCACTACCCGCGATTTTGTTCTGGAAGAGCTGGACGCATGGCGGGATCGCGCAGGTGACGCCCATCTGGTGGGTCCTCACCCTTGGTTGCCTTACCACGAGCTCCTCACCGAAGGGCTATCGCTTCTGGTTGGAGCAAAAAAGACCGAAGTGGTGGCGATGAACTCGCTCACGGTGAATCTGCACCTTCTCATGACCTCTTTTTATCGCCCGACTTCCCAGCGGAATCGGATAATTCTTGAAGCAGGGGCATTTCCGTCCGATCTCTATGCCGCCGAGTCGCAGGGAAAAATCCATGGATTTAATGATGTGATCGGCTATTTTTCTCCGCGTCTGGGCGAGGACGTGTTGCGCACAAGCGATATCTTGGAAAAGTTGGATCGGGAGCGTAGCTCTACGTCACTTGTGCTCTTGGGCCATCCGAATTATCGGACCGGGCAGGCGTACGATATTGCCGCCATCGCTTCGACCTGCCGGAGTCTCGGAATCGTGCTGGGTCTGGATCTGGCCCATGGCATCGGCAATCTCCAGCTCAAGCTCCACGACTGGAACGTCGATTTTGGCGTCTGGTGCTCCTATAAATACTTAAACGCTGGGCCGGGTGCGATTGGCGGTTGTTACGTTCATGAGCGGCACCACCGGACCGAGCTTCCGCGACTTTGCGGATGGTGGGGGCACGACAAGGCGACGCGATTTGAAATGCCCCAAACCTTTGTGCCGATCCCGACCGTTGAGGCATGGCAGATTTCCAACCCCCCTATTTTTCAGGCAGCGGCGCTCCGTGCGTCTCTGGATATTTTCGATACGGCTGGGGGAATGGCGGCACTCGTGCAAAAGAGTTGGTTGCTGACCGGTTTTATGGAATTTCTGTTCCGCCGCTCCACCCTTCACCAGGTGACTCCGCCCGCGGACCGAGGCTGCCAGGTGTCGTTTCGCCATCCGGGCGCCCGCGAGTTGACCGAGCGGTTACGCCTGTCTGGAATTGTTGCCGATTATAGGCATCCGGATATTATTCGAGTGGCGGCGGCGCCGCTTTATAATACCTTCGAGGATGTCTGGAGGTTTTCACAGGGGCTGGGCCAGTATTTGGATAAGACACTGAAATGACGCAAAGTAAGGAACTAGAGACAAATAAAATTGCAATCGTGGGCGCAGGGTTGGTGGGGTCTGTCCTTGCAACCTATCTGGCCCGTCGTGGATTTGTCGTCGATGTGTTCGAAAAGCGCGGAGACATGCGGTGTGAGCCCGTGGGGGAAGGGCGCTCGATTAATCTGGCCATCTCCCGGCGCGGCCTGCATGCGCTGGATGAGATAGGCCTCAAGGATCAGATCTTACCTCACATCATTCAGATGCCGGGCAGAATGATTCACTCGGCAGACGGCCGCCAGCAGCTTCAGCCCTACGGTCGTGATGCTTCCCAATGCATTAATTCCATCTCCCGGAACGGTCTGAACGCAATCTTGATGAGTGGCGCTCAAATGACCCAACGGGTGCGATTTCATTTTCACACCGAGATCACGGGCATCGATCTCGATACGAATACTCTCCATTGCCGATCGGCGCGGGACGGGAAAACCACGCGACAGACTTTCGATAGGGTTTTCGGCACCGACGGGTCCGCATCTCGTATTCGCGATAGTCTCGCAAAGTCGCTGGGCGTGGACTCTTCGGAGACACTGCTCACTCACGGGTACAAAGAGATCGTTATGCCGCGGCTCGCCGGCGGTGGATTTGCCATGGAAAAGAATGCGCTGCATATCTGGCCTCGCGGGACGGATATGCTCATCGCGCTTCCCAATGAGGATGGCAGCTTTACCTGTACGCTTTTTTTGCCGTTTTCGGGACCCAGGAGTTTCACTGAGCTCAGCGATGCGGTCCACGTCCAGCGATTCTTCGAAACACAGTTTAAGGACGTATTGGAGCACCTGCCCAATTTGACCGAGGAATTTTTCGGCCATGCCACCGGTAAGATGATCACGGTTAAGACTGCCCCCTGGTTTTACAAAGACCGGGTCTGTCTACTGGGCGATGCGGCCCATGCGATCGTTCCGTTTTTCGGCCAGGGAATGAACTGCGGTTTTGAGGATTGCAGCGTTTTAAATGATTGTCTGCAGCGCTGGGACACGGACTGGGCGAGCGCCTTCGATGATTTTTACAGCCGTCGAAAATCCAATGCCGATGCGATAGCGGATATGGCCGTCGAAAATTTTATCGAGATGCGGGATCGGGTTGCGGACCCGAGATTTCAACTCGAAAAAAAGGTGGAACGCATTCTGCAGTCTGCCTTTCCCGATCGCTACATCCCTCGCTACAGCCTGGTTTCATTCACGCGGGTGCCGTATCGCCGGGCTTACGAGATAGGAATTCTGCAAAATAGAATCTTACAGCAGCTCTGCGAAGGCCTGGAGATCCCCGAGGACGTCGATATTGGTCTGGCCAAACGATTAATCGAGGAGAACTTCAAACCGTTTCGCGAAACGGACCTGTTATGAGGAAACGTTGTGAGGGACCTATGAAGGAGCTATTTTGACGGAGCTAACGGTAGGAAGCCAGGTACCCTCAGACGCGCCCCAAAAAAGCCCGTCACAAATTGAAGGTTGGACCTTGGGTGTCACCCCAAGTGAGATGGAGGCAGCGCAACGATTATCCCGTCGTGCGCTGCAAGAAGTGGCATCCCTGGCGGTTCCGGGAATGCGCGAGTCGGATATCGTGGCCATCGCAGGGAGTGTACTCAAGCGCATGGGCTCTCCCCGGGCTTGGCACCGCTCGGTGGTGAGAATCGGCGTCAACACGGTCCATGGTTTTTCCGAGAACCGTACCGCCGAGGCGATCCTGCAGGAGTCAGATATCTTTTTTCTAGATCTTGGACCAAATTGGATGATAGGCGAACTCGAAATCGAGGGTGATGTGGGAGAAACGTTCGTGCGCGGATCCAGAATAGAGTTTTTGAAACTAGCTCAGGCAGCTCAGGCGCTCTTTAATAACGGCTGTGCCCACTGGCGCAAGCAGCAGGTGACGGGTAGCGTCCTATACGATTGGCTGGAAAACCGGGCTAAGGCAATGGGCTACACGCTTCGGGTGGATGTGGACGGGCACAGGGTATCGGAGTTTTCGCACCAGAGCTATTTTCGTCATGGGCTGTGTGAGATCGATTTCGTTCCTCAGACGGGTAGATGGATACTGGAAATTCAGTTGCGGGACGAGTCAACTGGATATGGCGCTTTTTTCGAGGATCTGTTGTTGTGAGGAATTTGGAAAATGCCTAATTGGCTCTTGCGTTGGTTGGTGACGGCCTTGACTATTTTTGCGATTCCACACGTGCTGTCGGGCGTTCAGGTGAGCGGTTTTGGTTCGGCGCTAGCGGCCTCGGCACTGATCAGCGTGCTGAATTTCTTGGTGCGCCCGCTGATGATAATCCTCACCTTGCCTCTTACTATCTTATCTCTGGGGTTTTTCATTCTCGTCATCAATGCCCTCATCTTTCAGTGGGCGAGCAATCTGGTGTCGGGGTTTCAGGTCGATTCCTTCGGCTCGGCCTTTCTGGCTGCGGTTCTGGTCAGCCTTGTTTCGTGGGTGATGAATCTTTCCTACCGGAGTCACGGCGGTCGTCGTACTATCAGCATCAAACGCTTTCGGCGAGGAGACACTCTTGATCTTCAGCGAAACGGAGATGGAGGGGATCGGTGGGAGTTATGACAAGAAATAAATTAATATTGGTCTTCCTGTTGGGAGTTGGTCTTTTAAGGGCTGACGTCAGCCCCTCTCAGGCCGAGTTGGTAAAGGCCCGTGCCGGCGAGCGGTCTCGTGCGCTCTATTATGCCGTTGCTAAAATCCGCGGGCTGGGATTCAAATCCTCTAAAAAAAATCGAGCGGAATGCACAATATTGTCGGATGAAGGAAACGTGGTTGTGTGCACCGTGACCGATGTCATTGAGGATTTGGGTTGGACCCAGGGGGTCGAGGTTCGGTGGCTGTATACTTTTCATGACGATGGCAAGGCGAAACTATTTTTCAGTTCATTGAAAAAAGTGGAACAATGACACCGGATACCTTCCTGACGGCAGCGATATCCGAGGCCGAACTGGGGCTCAATGAGGGCGGAATTCCCATCGGCTCGGTGCTGGTTATTGAGGATCGCATCGTCGGACGCGGACGTAACCGCCGGGTGCAGAAAGGGAGCGCGATTCTCCACGCAGAAATGGACTGTCTCGAAAATGCCGGCCGCCTTACGGCCAAGGATTACCAACGCTCCATATTGTATTCCACCCTTTCACCGTGCGATATGTGCAGCGGCACCGCGCTTTTATACAAAATCCCCCGAATCGTTATCGGTGAAAACCGGTCATTTCAGGGGCCCGAATCCTATCTCCAGAGCCGCGGCGTCGAAATCAC
>CAZRVZ010000100.1:0-21127 GCA_964603655.1 uncultured Pseudobdellovibrionaceae bacterium
TTCCGCCCGGAATAATTACGCTAATCACCGGCAGGAACATCGTCAACAGAGCAGCCAGCAAACTCTTGTTGCAACCGCCCCGAATTCCTCTTAAATTTTCATTCTCCGTGAATTCTAACGAACGCTTATCTTTACTGCACAACTTTACAGGCACGACCCTGTTCGTCAGCGGCATGAAACCACTCAGCCGGGACGCGGTGGTTAAGGTAGAGGTGGAGGGCGAATCCTTTTTCCTGACGAAGCCCGAGGAAAAACCGGTCATTATTGAATCGTCAACCCAGAGCCCGAATATCACCTTTCGCATTCCGGAGCGTTCTCTGGAAAAACTGGTCATCGATACACCGAGTGATTTGGGTCAGATGGGAATAGCCATTTGTCGGTTGCTTTTGGATCGTGACCCGCTTTTACGAGCCAGCGTGAAGGTGCACGTAGGACTATTTGATCTCATGAGGCTCGGCTATCTTTCGGTGTTGACGCTCGGTGGGCCGTCGCTGCTCGCATTTTTAGCCAGCCACGGAATGAGCGGACTTGGGAAAATTAAACGGGTGATTACGTCGCTTCGGGAGACAGATGGGAAACGATAACCTGCATCTCTTTTTGTCCGCGATTGAAATCGATACTCTCAATACTAAACTGGCCGGGGAGATCAGCACTGACTTTGCGGCTCTCGGTAGTGATGGCGAAAGTATCGTCATCATTGTAACCCTCAAGGGGGCGATCTTTTTTGCTGCCGATCTCATTCGAAAGTTACACCACGCACTTCACCAGCTGAACCCTCTCATACCACCCAATATCAAGGTGGATTTCGTGCGATTGTCGAGCTATGGAGCTGGAACTCAGTCCTCGGGGCAGGTGAACATTGTAAAGGATATTGAAACCACCATTACCGGGCAGCATGTTTTAATTCTCGACGAAATAGTCGATTCGGGTCGGACTATCGCGTTTCTGATCGAGCGCGTCACCGCCAAAAAGCCCAAAAGCCTTCGGGTTGCGACGCTCCTCAGCAAACCTTCTAGGCGAGAGGTTCCCGTGCCAATTGATTATTGCGGGCGTGAGGTTTTGGATCGATTTCTGGTGGGTTACGGGCTCGACTTTAATGAGAAGTACCGACACCTCAAAGACATCTATTCTATCGATTAATAACAAAAGTTAATCCTATACGGCGTGACTCATCGAATTTGATTGAGTATCAGACCTCATTCCTTCACAAAGACACATTAGGGGGTCCCATGAGAATTTTTCTTTGCCTAATATCCATTTCCGCGTTCGCCTCGCCGCAGTTAAAAATCGATCTCGTTACCGAGCTTCACGCCGTGATGGAGGCCAGTCATGAACAGGTCTTCCTTGACGGCAAGCTATTTAGCGTTAACTCGCCCGCGGGCGCGATTGAGGTTTATCGGGACTCACAGACAAAATTAGCTTCGATCCGGTTACCCCATTCCATGTCTCGAATTGCCGCCTCCCCATATGGAGATCTTTTTGTGTTTGGGAAGACCCAAAATCCCTGGGGCTTTTTCTTTACTTCGATCGATTCCAAGACCTTTCGACTGAGGACCGAAAAACTAGATTCGGGATTGGATGTGTTTCCCGACCGCTTCACGGTTTCCAGCTCGTCGGAGATCTTTTTTTCCGATATTCCCGGTAGAGGTGTATGGCGATATCATCACGGAGCGACGCCGCGTAAATTCAGCGCCGACATTGCAGTCCCGACGCATCTAGTGGTGGTCGGCGGGTATCTCTATGTGGTCGAGAATTACGGATTAGGCTCCGAACACAGTAACTTGGTCAAAATTAACCTCACGACACAAGCAACCACTCGCCTTTTTGACAAAACCAACCTCCCCGGAATGTTCAGCGACCTCAAACTTCTTCCAGACGGGCACACTCTGGCGGTCAGCCAGGTTTGGAATGACCAGGTTTCGCTCATTGATACGCGCACCGACAAGATTGCCAGCACATTTCCAATCACCGGCCGCCCGCGAAGTGCTCATGTATTGGGAAGGTGTCTCGTAATCGCATCCGAGGAATCTAAGCAGGTCAACTTTTTGGAATGGAATTCAGGCGAAACCGTTTCCACATGGGATCTGACGCCGGCCGGAGATCGCCTGAAAGCTCCAGGAACGATCTCACTCGATGCGAAAAATGGCAGAATCTTTGCCCGCTCCGCCTACCCGTGCTTCGGGTGCGGTACCACGCAGAGCAGCCTCTTCTCGGTCGAAGAGCTTGAACCAACAACGTTTAACAGGTGCCTATCTACTTTTCAGCTGAAAAGGTAGCGGGTGATTTCTGACCGATTTTGAACAACACCCGCTACCTTTTCAGCTGAAAAGTAGATAGGCACCTTATGCTATTAGAAACCGTGATTCTTGCTGGCGGCTGTTTTTGGGGAATGGAGGAGATCATTCGCCAAATTCCGGGGGTCACGAAGACGACGGTGGGTTATACCGGTGGTATCGTTCCCGACGTCACCTACGAAATGGTCAAAAAGGGCGACACCGGACATGCCGAGGCGATCGAGATCGTGTTTGATCCCAAAAAACTGACGTTGGAAACTTTACTAACTACTTTTTTTAGAATGCACGACCCCACGACTACGAATAAACAAGGCAATGACATTGGAACTCAATACCGATCGGCTATTTTTTACCGTTCGGATGTACAACGTCTGGTGGCCGAAAAGGTAAAAGACAAAGTCAACAAATCTGGAAAATGGAAACGCCCGGTAGTAACGGAGATCGTCCCGATAAAACCCTTTTACCGCGCTGAAGACTACCACCAACAGTATCTGGTCAAAAACCCAGAGGGGTACACCTGCCACTTTTTAAGGGATTAAACCAACCCGACTTCAGTGCAAAAGGTTTCAAAAGGCAAAACACGAACGGAATTTGCTTCATCCCCATAATCCCGTTTTCCCAGATGTACTTGATAAATCCTCGGAATCCGTGTTCGTTGTCGGAAGTAATGAGCGGCGGAACTGGGGGCCTTTTCACCGGTTTTGCACTCCACCGCAAATAATGGAAGTTTGTCTCGAAGAACCACGAAATCGACCTCGCGCTTATCGGTATCACGCAGAAACCTCAGTTCCATTCGGTAACCTTGCGTATCCTCTTGAAAATGGCAAAACTTAAGAAGGTGAGAAGCCACGCAATTCTCAAACCGTGCACCCGGATCTGAAACAAGTGCCCAGTCCCATAAATAAAGCTTTTTCTCTTTTTTAACCGCGCGGATTTTTGCCGAGCCAAACGGAGCGATTCTAAAGCAGTAATAGAGACGCTCCAGCACCTCAACCCACCGTTCGACCGACTCGTGCGAAACGCTCAAAACATCCTTAAGGTTTCCGATTGACAGTGGGGCACCCACACGATTCGGCAGCTCGTCCACCAGGAGATCGATTAAGCTTACTTCCCTGACCGCCTCTAGCTCTCTCAAATCATCATAAAGAACTCTTTCCCGGCGTTCTTTTTGCCACCGCCTGGAAAACCGCTCGTTTCCCCTGGCCAGGGGCTCGGGGAACCCTCCAAAATGGATTAGCCGCTCCAAACTGGTTGTGGATCCCAATCGATTCAGTTCGGGGAAACTAAAGGGATGAAGTCTAAAAAAATGGTACCTCCCTTGAAGTGAATCGCCTCCTTTTCGATAGTAGTCCAACCGCGCCGACCCCGTAACGATGATTTTTTGCATTGATTTGCGAGTGTCGTAAATTCCCTTAACCATGTTTCTCCAACGCGCGAACTTGTGAATTTCATCCAAAATGATCAATGGCTCCTTGGATGGCACCTGACCGGTTCGAATCAGGGACTTGGACTCTTTCGCGTCCCAGTTCAAATAGGCGGGGTGAGTCTCCTTGGGTGGATTGAGAAACGAAAGGGCGAGGGTAGTCTTTCCAACCTGCCGAGGCCCAGCTAAGAACACCATTTTACGTTCTTCGAGACATTCTTGAATGAACGGGGTCAGGTAGCGCATGAGTAAAGTAATACTAACCTTATTTTACTCATGAGTAAAATAGATTACACATGATTTTGATAATGCCGTTTGAATGGGTTAATCCAGTGCTGGAGTTAGGGTTTATAGACCCAGCCGGAATCAAAATAAGCCTGATCTCCACGCGAATTAAGTTCAGCGCGTCCACCCCACACGATCATTTCCGATCCGGTCCAGACGGCCGTGTGATTGGCTCGTGCCTCAATCGATGGGGCGCAGGCGTTAAATGTCGTCCAATGGTCGAGCACCGGATCGTAAGCGCCGCCATCGGCAAATGGGGGGGCATATTGGTTTCTCAACCCAACGGTTTCACCACCCCATACCACCATCCGACTTCCGGTCCAGACAGCGGAATGAAATCGTCGCCGAGCGTCTGGTTCGTTTACCGTGCTGATTTTTTGCCAGTTGTCAGCCAATGGATCGTACCTTCCTCCATTCAGAGTAGTCTGTCCGGAGCTAATCATGTCTTCTCCACCCCAGGCGATCATTTTAGATCCGGACCAGACAAGTGGTATCGTAGTTCTAGGGCTCGGAGCTCCTACTACCGTAATATCAATCCATTGATCGGTATTCGGGAGATACTGAACTCCGCGTCCTGTGTAATCTTCTGAACTATTTCCCCAATTGAGCAGTCGTGTCCCAGTCCAAACGGATGGCCCAGCAAAACTTGTATACATATTTTCAGGAGGCAAGGAACCGTGGCTCCAAATATTTAAATTGGGATCAAAGACGTCGTCTCAACAAACTATTCCGCACTCGATGCACAACCATCCTGTTTAGATGTCTCATCTTATGTTGGCACAGAGGGCACCACGGCCCCTCCCGCTAGGAGAGGGGCCGCTCAGGATTAGGATTATCTACTCTTTATACTAATGATCTCGTCCAACATTTCGTTGGCCGTGGTTATGGACTTGGCACTGGCCTGGAATCCTCGTTGAGATTTGATCATCTCTACGAACTCCTTCGCCAGATCCACGTTCGAGTTCTCAAGACTATTAGTCATGAGGACTCCCCGACCGTTTGTGTTTGCCTTGCCGATGAGCGGCTGCCCCGATTCCACAGTCTCGCGGAATTGGTTTTCGCCGACTTTACCCAGTCGTTCAGTGGCCTCGAACCGGGCCAGCGCCACCTGGCCGAGCACCTTGTTCTGTCCGTTGGTATACACGCCTTGAATATTTCCCTCGGTATCGATAGCGGTGTCGGCAAGCATTCCCGCGGCCCAACCGTCCTGAACGCTTCTGAATGTCGCGCTTTTGGACCCGTACTGCGTCGTGCCCTTTTGTCCGGTCCCGCCGATGTCGATGGAATCACCGAAGTTGAACTGGAGCTGCTGATCGGGAATTGCCCCGTTCACGAAGTTCGAGTTTATGATGGATTGGTCCGAGGTCTGGAGTCTTCCCTCTTGATCAAAAAGCAGGCTCCCCTGAAGCACCTCTGTTGGAACCCCTGTCTCGCCACCGACGAGGTTGGCTCCATCGGTCATGCCATGAAACTCCCACGCGCCGTCACCGACCTTGTTGAAATAGACGCTCACACCGAGTGCATTTCCAACGGAGTCGAACACCTGGAGTGCCGTCACGAATTGCGACGTCTCTTCGGGCCGCAGCAGATCCATGGGCTCGGTTGTCTGAGCCCGACCGTCCAAATTGACGTGCAGCTCGACCTGCTCCGTGGATTTGGCCTTCATTGTGTTAAAGGGGATTCGCACATCACCCAGCTTTCCGGTGATCTTGCCCTCTTCGCTCGCCTGGTACGACTGGACGCGATACCCATTTAGATTCACCAGCCACCCCTGTTTATCGAATCGAAACGACCCGTCGCGCGTATACGTCTGTCCGAGACGATCTCCTTTGACAACGAAAAATCCGTTGCCCTGGATCGCCATATCGGTCCCGCGCTCCGTCCGGGTAATCGACCCTTGGGTGAACAGATTGGTAACGCCGGTCATCATGTTGCCGCGCCCTATCTGCATACTGGAACCCGAGGCATTGAGATCCTGAGACAGAATTGTCTGGAACTCGCCTCGCGACGCCTTAAAACCCGTCGTATTAGCGTTAACGATGTTATCGGATATAACCGACAATGCCTGCCCGTGTGATTCCAGGCCAGATATGGCGGTCGCCATGGATGATAGTACACTCATCGGATCCCCCTTTGGGAAATCCTAGACTTCCGTTTTCACGGGCCAGCCTAGGGTTGGTTTAGAAAAAAAAGTTTTTAAACTAAAACTGCGCTATCGATATTCGTAAAAACATGCTCCTTCATCTGGGATCTCTCGATCGCGGTCACAATCAACCGCGATCGCACATTTGCGATCACCGCGACATCGTCGGCTAGTATGAGCGCCTCGCGGCTCCCTTTCTGTTCGGCTGCATCGATCCCAGCCGAAATCCTCTTTTCCAGCTCCGGTCCCCACGGAATTGACCTTGATTGAATTCGCGTCTGGGCATGGCTGGAAAGCCGTAATGATTGGGGAACCTGCCCATCCAGAATCTTTTGAAAATCCGAAATACCGGGTCCCTTCACCCGCTCCGCAGCTGCGGTAGGTGGGCCCGGATCACCGGGGGTCGAAACCCCGCCTATAGCGCGAAAATATTCGGAGACCTTCATCGCTGCATGACCTCCATTTGATTGTTGAGAAATAGCGCGTGGGGATCTCGACCGACAAAATGGTCCCCATCGGTTTCAAACGGATCGGCTGACGACTCAGCGGTTTGGCCGACTTCACCAGTTTCGCCAGGTTTTTGGGGACCCGCTGCGACGGCTAAATTAGAGGCTACCGCCACTTTCGGTTTTTCGACGGCACCGATCACTCCAGATTTCGCACCCGCCCCGCCCCCCGCTGACACAGCCGGTTCCGCGTCGAGCATCACTCTCTGCACCTTGGCCATGGAGATCTTGGTCTGCCCCGAAGCGGTCTGAACAACCAAACTCGGCTCTTTTCCCTCCATCTCGACTCCAACGACCTTTCCAGAGAGCTCGGAGCGGGCCTCCTGGGCCTGCCCGTTTTGGCCCACCCCGTGCACTCTAAAAAGGTATTTTCCAGAAGGCAGTGAAATTCCATCCTGGTCTTTCCCGTCCCACTGGATCTCCTTTGAACCATCAGTCATGTTCAACTCACGAACGATCTTTCCGGTACCATCGATTATCACCGTCTTGACCGGCCTGACGTTGTCCGGCAGTGCCGCGAGTAACGTCACGCTTTGCCCGCTGATCAACTCCAGCTCGGAGCCCGTCGCCTGCACACGCTTACCGATCATGCCGATAGCCTGTAACTTTGCGTCGTCCCCCATGCCGGTCTTCAGTCCACTGATGCCCGAACCAATATTCGTCAACTGTTCCAACTGACCGAACTGGGCCAACTGGCTCGCGAACTCCTGGTGACTCATAGGCTTTAACGGATCCTGATGCTTGAGCTGTGACAAGAGGAGCTTCATGAAATCATCCTTTCCCATCGAACCTCTGGGCTTGGGCGCTTCCATTCGCTCATCCATCAATTTTGCCGGCAGGCCGGCAAATCCAGCGGACATTTCCTTCATGGTCTCCTCCTGACACCGATTACTAGATTCGTAGGTCGACTCCACTCGATCGCCCCGCCAAATTGACTTTGGACAACGCGAAAGGCGCCGCTACAACCGGTTGATTGCGGCTATTCTCTCGCCAGGCATTGGGTAAATCTTCACGGTTTCCCTGGCGACCGAAAGACGCATCGGCCTGTGCTTGGAAATTCAAGGACTCTCGTCCGGAAAAGACATCGATTCGAGTCAAATTGAGATCCTGAGACTGCAACGATTGTCTCAAATCACCCAGAGAGTTTTCGATGATGGCCTTTGCAAAGTTGTTCTCTGAATGCATTTCGATCTCGACGCGATTTCCTTCCGTCGATACTCTAATTTCCAATTTTCCCAATTCGGGAGGTGACAGCGAAACGGTCATTTCGCCACCGCCCCGGTGAACGAGCGTTTCCACCCGTTCCATCACCTCCGGCAACGAGACCGAACCGGACTCTTGACCGCGAAGCACCTTCGGCGTCACCGCCTGAGCGCCCTCAGTCACCCCGTTTTGAAACGGCAACAGTGGGGCCTGATTCTGGGAACTTTCGATACGACGGCCGGACAACGCCTTCAAATCACCAGGCTCCTTACCTTCACCGTTCGGCTTTGCGTCTTGAGCGGACGGGATTTCCCGAAGTTCTCCGTCGTTAACTTCCCGTTGTTGCGCACCGCGCTCTGCTTTCACTGTGAAAACATTGGCATGGTATTTCTGAATGGCATTGTCATGATGGGGATGCTTGGAAATCTCCATCGCCTTAGATTCATTTGGTAATCCCTCTGTTCGACGAGTCTCCTCGTTCAATGCTTGGGCTCTTTGCGGCTCTTTTTCCCTGGATAATTCCAGAACCTGCTTAGTAGGCAGATCCACCCCAAACTCCAAACGAGGGGCCGCTCGGGTTTTACCGTGTTCCATCAATTTAGTAGCCTGATCAATATGTTGGATTGACGACAAATCCGCTGAATCTGAATCGCTGTTCGCCGTGACACCGCGACCCGGCATCACACCTTCTGGATCCGAATGCACTGCTATGGGAATAAATCCCGCAAACAGTGTGTCCGACGTGTCCCTATTCAGGGAACGCACCGGCGCCTCAGAAACTTCTTTCTCGGATCCAGCGCCCAAATTCAACGGTTCCGCGCCCATCCACATATCTTCACCAGACCGCACCTGAAGGCCCAGAAGGTAATCCATGAAATTGAATTCCCCTGTCTCAGGCACCGACTCTTTCAGCATCCGGCCTCCCGACGGTGTCGGGACGAGGGATGTACTTCCTAATTGAGGTATCGATAACATCTCATCATTCACCCCCCTTCGATTCCATCAACTGAACATCATTGACCGAAACTTTACTCGTACGCTCTCCGATTTTTTCCGAAATTTTCCGGGCCTTTTCCGTAGACATGCGCGCCAGAATATCCGCGGCACGCTCGCGCTTCATCCCGCGAACGATTTCGGTTGCAAGGTCCACGTTCATTTCGTCCAGTATCTTTCCTGCCCGTTTAGGATCCATCTTTTCATAAACATCTCGTAACTGGACCACTCGATTTTGGTGCTCGGCAATCAATCTGTTTTTGGTCTGGTTAGCTAGCGCCTGGTTTTGCTTTTCGCTTTCCTCTCGCGCCGCTTTCGCCTCGGCTCGGGCCTCGTTGGCATGGCTCTTATTATCTGAATCGACGATCCGTTTCTCCATTTCCAGATTCAATTTTTCGAGTCGTTTGGATTCGGTATCGAAACGGGAAATCTGATCCCGTAATGCCTTCTCCCGTTCGGCCAGCTCCGTTTCCCTCGAGGATAGAGCGCTCTCTCGCTTCTCGATTTCCTTAAGCCTGTCTTGAACCGCTCGCTCGATGGGGCCCGCTACCGAGACAGATTCCGATGGCTGTCCCGCAGCTTTTTGAACTGATTCGCCTTCCCCGGCCGCTACCAGTGTGGAGTCACTCAGACCCAATTCGTGGTAAAGCGCAAAGGCCGTGAGCGCGGTCGCGATCCAAATCCACACCGTCATCGACCTGAAGCTCATGATGAATCTTGGACCTACGGTCACTGCTTTCCCCTTTGTGCCGCCTTGAGCAGTCTGTGGTTCTCGTCTAGCTGTTTCTGATCTCGACGTGCCACTTGCATCCGGTATTGCTTAAAATCGCTTTCCCTTTTGTTTTCAAAAGCCTTGCGCTTGAGAAGTAACGCGGCCAACTCTCTCCGTTTTTGTGATAACAGTCCGCGGATGTCGGTGAGATTGCGAATCAGTTTGCCCTCCTGATCCCGATCCAGTTCAATTTTATTTGTCTGATACTCGTACCATTCCCCGCTCACCAACCGATTGTTAGCCGGAGTACCAATAGATATCAGCAGTAGTTGTTTAATATTTTCCTGTGTCTTTCCGATCTGTGTTTGCATTTCTGAAACTTTTTGAAGAATTGTTCCCAACTCTATCTTTTTTTTTCGCTCTTCAATTTCGACCAACCGAAGTGCCGGCCCCAGCTTGAAATGAAACTTCATGCCATGGTCCCGATTTCACCGTTCTCGCCACCACTGGTTAGACCGGGAAACAAGCCCAGAAGACTTCGCTGGGAATCCAGAAACGAAACGCGCTCAGTGGCCTCTTGCTGCAAGAATTTGCGAATTCTGGGCTCAAATTCTATCGCCTCATCAATTTGGGGATCCACGCCACGCTCGTATGCGCCAAAGCGGATCGCGTCCTCGTTTTCAAGGTACGTAGCCAGTCTCTGCTTGAGCAATCGTGAGGATTTTATGTGTTGGCTGGGTACTAACTGATCCATTACTCGGCTGACGCTCGAAAGAATGTCGATGGCGGGGTAATGACCCCGATTGGCGAGTCGCCGCGCGAGCACTATGTGACCATCGAGAATCGCCCGAGCAGCATCGGCAATGGGATCCTCGAGGTCGTCACCCTCGACGAGCACGGTGTACAGACCGGTGATACTACCTGCCGAACCCCAGTTTCCGGCCCGCTCGACCAGTTTGGACAGCATCCCGAAAACGCTTGGCGTGTACCCCTTGCTAGTGGGCGGCTCGCCCGCCGCCATTCCGATCTCCCGCTGTGCCATGGCAAATCGGGTCAGCGAATCCATCAAGAGGAGCACATTGGCTCCGCGCCCTCGGAAATATTCAGCCACCGCCACGGCCACGTGGGCTCCGCGCGTTCGTCTCACCGGAGATTTTTCGGCCGTCTCGACTACTACCACGCTGCGTGGGCGTCCCGCTGGACCTAGCTCCCGCTCCAGGAACTCCCTAACCTCTCGGCCACGCTCACCAATCAGGCCGATGACGACGACGTCGGCAGAGGTGTGTCTGGCCATCATTCCCAAGAGCACGCTCTTACCCACTCCAGAGCCGGCGAAAATTCCCTGACGTTGGCCCAGGCCGCAAGTTAAGCACGCATTGATTGAACGAACTCCCAGATCGATCTGCGTGTTAATAATTTCACGATTCATCGGATTTAACGAGGGGCCGTACAAGGGCACCTTTTCCGGTAAAACCAGGGAGTGACCGTCTTCGTACGATCTCCCCATTGAGTCAATAACACCGCCAAGCATCGCCTCACCCACCGCAACTTGCGCGCTGGGCTCGCGAAGCACAACCCGATCGCCCAACCGCACCGACCCCAAATCATCAAGCGGCATGGCGACGTGGCCCGAGGGGTCCAGGCTCACGATCTCCACCGGTATCGGACCCTGGTCCGATTCAATGCAACAGATAGCGCCAACCTTTACCCCGGGAATGAATGTTTTTACGGCATCGCGACGGACGTGCTGAACTCGCCCGAACATCTGAAATATGGGCGACGCCTCTAGTTTTTCGGTTAGCTTTTCAATCATTGTTAGTTCACATTCGGCTCATACTGAATTCCCATCGTTCCCGTCCACCACGGTCCCCGCTACCACGGATCTCACGGCCTCGCGCAATCGCTCTAAGGCCTCGCGATCCGAAAACAGAATTCCCCCGTTGTCACATTCTACCCTGAAGTCTCCAGCAAATAGTGTATCGTCCACCCTGAGAATCAGATTCTGCGAACCGGCATTCGATAATGCCGACTGATAATTGCCAAACTGCCTCGCCGAAACTGAAAGCGTGACACCTTTCATTCGACTGAACTCCGACAGCTCGTGGCTCAGCCACTGCTGAACTTTTCGGATGACTTCCGATTCGCGCGGAACCAGGCAATGGATCAGGATATATTCCAGCGTCTCTAGCCACGCCGATTCATGCGAGTGCAGGACCTTTTCCTTCGACTGAAGGAGTTTATCGATTACTCCCTCCAAGGTAGAGATCACTGCCGCCAGTTCTGCTGATTTTTCAGTAATCGCCTGTTGCCTTCCCTCATTTTTTCCGAACTCGAAACCCTCGGTCCGACCCGCTATTTTTGCCTCGCTCAACCGCTCGGCGACGCGTTCATGCGCCGACGACTCCATATCGCGCCGCAGGGTCTCCACGCGCGTGTTGACACGTTCCGATATTCTAACCTCTAGCTCGGCCCCTAGGGTTTGGTCCGCCCTGACCCAATTCCAAAAATCATTCCCGTATCGAAACGGTTCGCTGCGAAACGCAGAAATGTTCACGGCAGGTCGAGCGGGCTTAGAGCCACCGCTCTCAAACGTGACAAATCCGTGCGAATCATTAGGGGACGATTTCACTATCCTCCCCGATGCCAATCACGATTTTGCCCTCTTCCTCGAGTCGCTTCACAATCTTAACCACCTCTCGCTGAGCCGACTCGACGTCGGATACCTTTTGCGGCCCCAGCGCTGCCAGATCCTCTCGCAAAATATCGGCAGCCCGTTCCGACATGCAGCCGTAAATCTTTTCTCGCAGCTCCTCTGGCGCGCTCTTGAGAGCCAGAAGCAGGCGATCGTTTGGAACCTCGCGCAGGACCATCTGAATGCCCCGGTCATCGATCTTGATGAGGTCGGTGAATGTGAACATGTGCTGGCGAATTTCTTCTGCGAGAATCGGATCCTTGTCCTCGATTCGCGCCATGAGGGAATTCATCGTCCTTTTGTCCAGCGAGTTCACGATTTCAGCAACGCTGGTAACTCCACCCAACCGCGAGTCCTTGGCTCCGCCGCCGGTGACAAGCTCGTTTTTTAGAACCGTGTCCAGCTCGTCGACGCGGTCGTTGCCGACGTTTTCGAGATTGGCCATCCGTAAAACCACCTCGGCACGGATACCCTCTGGGAGCGCCTTGACGACGGCTCCCTGGCGATTGACGTCTAGATGTGCAACTACGATCGCGACGGTTTGCGGATGCTCATCCGTGAGAAACTCGGCCAGCGTCTTTGCGTCAATGCCCTCAAGCGAGGTCAGCTGCTTCTGCGTCCAGACCCGCTTCTTTTTGAGGTCGCCAAAAATTTGTTTTGCGCGCTCTTCGCCCAAACCCCGGGTAACCGTTTCTGGGAGCGTTAGGGAGTCGTCAAAAAAGACCTCGTCCCGTTCCGAGAGTTTGTTCAGAAATTCGCCCAGCACTATGTTGATGAGCACGACAGGAGCCTTCTTCATCTGACTCATGATGGTGAGCAGACTGCGTACATCCTTATCGTGGAGCTCCCGCATCATTTGAAACGAAACCTCTTCTCCTAAAATATTCATGAGAATGGCGGTCTTCTCCACGCCACTGAGCTGGTGTCTTTTGGTCTGAGTGGTCATAGTCTACTCCCTATTGGACCCATGAAAGTTGTCTGCTAAAAAAACCAGTTAGGCGGCGTGCGGTTGCCGTTCGTCCTTTTCAATCCATTCCTGGATAATTCGGGTTCCCTTTTTTGGCGCCTGCGTTAGTTTTTCGAGAATCCGTTTGAGAAGCTCCGCCTGCTCCTTCTGCTCGGGAGTGTCTTCTTCCAGAGTTTCACCAGTGGCACCCGTGCCACTAGAAAGAGCCGATCCCGACGCCGACGCTGTCATCAGCTCCGACCGTTTTTCGGATTCAAGTTCAGCCACCGTCTTCGGTAGTTTCTGTTGCATCACCTGATTTTCGGCCAGAAGGGCCAACCGTTCGCGTTCGCGTTTTTCAGCTCGCTTTTTAAGCACAGGTCTTAAAACTCCGAAACCAACGGCCAGGAGTCCCAGCAGTGCCAGGCCGATGCGATAGGCCGTCGGCATGCCCGGGGGAATCACGATCTCCGTCTTAGGCTCGATGACCTCGGTGGATTTGAACGGCAGACTACTAATGGTAATACTGTCGCGTCGCTCTGAATCGAATCCAACGGCATTACCGATGACACCCTGCAATCGTTTCAGTTCCTCCTCTGTTCGGGGACTAAATACATCTGCATCGCTGGGATTGGCGCCCTTCGTATAGTAACCGTCGACCACAACGGCCACGGTCAGGCGCTTGATACTTCCGGAGGGCTTGTCGGTAGTTTGTATTTTTCTCGGAATCGCATAACTGGAGTTCGAAACATTCTTTTCTGACGTTGTATTCGCCATGGGAATTGGGGGATTATTATTTTCAGTTCCGGGAAGATTGGAACGGCTACCGGGGATTCCAATTGGGTTGGGTCGGCTGCCGGTAGTGACCTCGTCATTTTTGATCACGTTTTTGGCGACAGCCTTGTCCGGGTCGTAAGTTTCCTCGGTCGTGTTTACCCGAGACGGATCGATCTCCGCGGTCACCTTCGCCTTGACTTTGTCGTATCCCACCACGGGGGCTAGGAGTTCGATAATTCGCTTTTCATAATCGATCTCGATAGCCCGCTGCATCTCCAGGAGAGCGCTCGACATGCCGTACATCGTTCCGTCGTCGGGCCTGTGCAAAAAGTTTCCCTTGGTGTCGACCAGCGTCACCTGGTTTGGCTGTAACCCTTCGACGGCGCTGGCCACCAGATGCGCCACTCCCTGAGTTTCCCCTTTCGTGAGACTCATTCCGGGACGAAGCTCAAGCACAACGGAGGCCTTGGGCGGTTCCTGCTCCTCGAGGAAAGTTTTCTTCGGCGGGATGCTGATGTGGACCCGCGCCGTTTTCACGGAGGCGAGGCGTTGAATCGAGCGGGTCAGCTCGCCCTGCACCGCTCGGACATACTGAATGCGCTGCACATAACTGGACATACCCAGCGTAGACGCATCGAATTTTTCAAATCCAACGAGGTCATGACCGGGAATGCCGTCCTTGGCGAGCTGCATCCGTGCCGTGTGAACCAGTTTCGAGGGAACCAGAATCGCGGCCTGATCATCGGACACATGATACGGGATCTTCGCGTCGGACAGGTGCTTCGCAACCGCCTTGAAGTCCTCAGGCCTGAGTTCGGCATAGAGTACCTGATAGGGATCCTGCTTGAGCTGGACTCTCACCGCGGTTGCCAGAATGCCGACCACCATGACCACACCGGCGAGCACCGCAATTCGTTGAATCCGTCCCAATCGGGAATAGAATGCCTGAACCGCTGTCAGTAACGCCTGCAATCGTTGTGGCATGTTTTACCTATTCAAAGTTTCGGCCAAAGTGAGGTCTCTTAGATCTGCATTTTGAGAATGTCCTGGTACGCTTCGATCGCCTTGTTGCGCACCTGGGTGAGAAGCTTGAACGCCGAATCCGCTTTTTCAAACGCAAGCATCGCCTCATGCAGGTTTTCCGTCTTTCCAATCGCGACCTCGGTATTCTTTTTATCGGCGGCACCCAGCATGGTGTTCACTTCGTCCACGCTCTGGCTCAAAAACTGAGCAAAGCTGGGCGCCGTCTTTTCTGAATGGCCAGAGTGTTCCAGGGCAAAGCGTTGGACTTCTAATAGTGGTTCCGGTCTTCCAAGGGGTAGAATAGTCATTATCGTTTCCCAATCTCTAGGGCCTTGTTCATCATATTTCGGGCGACGTTCATTGCCGTGACGTTGGCCTCGTACGTTCGGCTCGCCGTAATCAGGTTCACCATCTCCTCCATCGTATTGACGTTCGGCATGGCTACCATGCCATCCGGATCCGCATCCGGATGGTCCGGATCACGCACCATCCGCGGAGGATTGGGATCCGAAACGACGTCAACAACCTGAACCTTGTGTAGTGGCAAATCCATAGTGTTTCCCAGTATCTCAGCAAAATTCTTGGTCGGTACCGCTTCAAATACCGCGTCCTTTCGACGGTACGGCCCACCCTCTGGAGTCCGGGTGGTTTGCGCATTGGCGAGATTGCTTGAAATCGTATTCATGCGCAGGCGTTCGGCACTCAGAGCCGAAGCACTTACATCCAGAGAATCGAAGAAGTCACCCATTCTCCACCCCCTTTAAAGTTTATTGTCCGCCGCCGGTAATGGCGTACTTCAAGAGCGCAAATTTTTTAGAAATCATCTGCGTCGCAGCCGAATACTTCACGTCATTTTTAGTCAAATCTGCCATTTCACGATCCATATCGACCGTGTTTAGGTCCTGACCTCGTTCCGATAACGGGTCCTCAAAAACACGCGGCTGCACATTTGCCAGATCGTTCTCACTGACCTGAATACCCGACTCCGACATCTCGACTGCCTTCTGAAGCTCCCGCTCGAATTCGACGCGTCTCGCCTTAAATAGCGGCGTTTCCGCATTGGCAATGTTGTCGGCAACGATCGCGTGACGCACCAAACTCAAATCCATCGAGCGCGAGATCACGTCCATCGACTTGTCGAATATTCCGCTCATTTCATTTTTTTTCCTAAAGTTTTCATTTAAGTCTTCCGATAGGCAACTTAAGAGATTGTAATGCAACTGCCGGGCCAACTCCCCAAAGCACGCCACCAGGCACGACTCCCTAAATACTAGGAATATTTTTCCAGCGCGTGGCAGGTATTACCCAGAGTCCCGGGAGTCCCGGACTCCTGAGGCCCGCGATACTGCCGTATCTTATTTCTGAGCGTTCGCACGCTGATTCCCAATCGTTCGGCTGCATGAGTTCGGTTGCCCCCCATTTCACCCAACGTTTGGAGAATTAGATTTTTTTCCATCTCTGCCAGACTGCCTGAGCCCGACAGGGATGTTTGAGGGGACTTTTCAAAGGTGTTCAAAACGCCATCCAGATGGCGAGACTCGACCATCTTCCCGTCCGAATTGAAAATTGCCCGCTCGACGGCGTTTTTCAGCTCCCTGATATTGCCAGGCCACTGAAACTCCACTAGGCGCCTGAGAGCGGCTTGGCTGAATGGCGGTTGTGGCTGTCGGTTTCTGGAAGCCCAGTCCCGCGTGAATTCACCGATAAAAGTGGCGATCGCGGAGGTCCGGCCCTTGAGCGGTGGGCAGTCAATGCGAATGACATTGATGCGATAGAATAGGTCCTCGCGAAATGAGCCGTTGCGCACCAATTCAAGAGGTTCGCGATTAGATGTGGCGATAATGCGCGTGTCGATGGGTATCGTGGCCCGGCCTCCTATCCGATCAATTTCATTTTCCTGCAAGGCCCTGAGCAACTTTGCCTGCAGGGACAGTTGCATCTCGCTCAATTCGTCCAGAAGAAGCGTTCCACGACTTGCCAGCTCGAATTTTCCGATTCGTTGGGCGACCGCACCGGTGAAGGCGCCCCGCTCGAAACCAAACAGCTCGGCCTCCAGCAGATTTTCCGGAATGGCGGCGCAGTTGACGGAAACAAAAGGCCCGGACGATCGGTCGCTTCGCGCGTGAACATATCGAGCGATCAACTCCTTGCCTGTTCCGCTCGGACCACACAACAGTACTGGAAAATTGCACCGGGACGCGCGAGTCGCAAGATTCACCGTCTCTGCGATGATTTCATCGCCAACGATAAGCTCATGATTGCCTAAGGTGATAGTTTTCATATGATTTGTGGTCACCTACTGGAGTTTTCTGATTGGTGTCTCAATCTTTTTTGACTCTTTTGGTAGGGCGCTGGCCGGTTGCCGATCCAGAAGCGATAACTCGTTCTGAGCCAGGGGACTCCAGAATCCGTCGTTACGCTTCGTCAAGCCACCCCAGACCTCGCGAGCCTCATCCGTCTTTCCCATCTTCGATAGGCTTTTTCCCAGCTTAAAAAAGCCTTCGCTCGATTCCGGATTTTGAGGATCCTTTTGGATGGCTAACTGGTAATGCCCGGCCGCGACACCATAATCCTTCAACTCATAAGCCGATCGTGCGCTCAAATACGAAATGAGACCAACCTCCGCATCGGATAGTTTAAGGCCAGCCGAGTCCGATCCCCATTGAAGCGCCTCTTTCCAGAGACGCGCCTCACGTAAAACATCGGCGGTCATCGACACATACGCCCGTCTTTCGCCCTCAGGCATTATTCGAACGAGCTCCATGCCAAATTTTTTAAGTCCGGGGATGTCCTTCAGACTCTTAGCGATAGCAAACTGCCTAGTCAGTATCTCCGACTTGAACGGAGAGCTCTGTATCGCCGCATAGATCCCACGCGCCTCGCGCAACTTACCCAGGCGCTCATAGAGGTGGCCTCGCACCATTTCCCACTGGGCATCCACCATCGCGGAAGGAGGCCGCTTGGGGGCCGCCCCGCTTACCGAATTCGGCGGACCTGCTCGCAGCCAACTCGTATGGCCTTTAATCTCTCTTTCTAGGGCAACCAATGCCTTCTCATCACCATGTCGAAGGGCAATTCCGTACCATAATAGCCGTTTCTCAGGCACCGTGAAAGGCTGCAGAGATTCCCGATGTGCCCAAAGACTAGTGGTGTTTTTTTCCGAAACCTTGTACTGCGCCCATATCAGTTGGGTCATTCCCGCGGTGAGATGGCTCGGGAACTGCGTCGGCCAGAAGGGACTTTTTTTCCACTGCGCGACGTGTTCGACCGCCCTTTCGATGTCACCTGATTCGAGCCAGTACGCAAGCGCCTTTCGGTAAACAAGAGTGAACAATTCCGTTGTGAGCGGACTATCAGAACTGGCAGAACTGGCAGAACTGGCAGAACTGGCAGAACTGGCAGAACTGGCAGAACTGGCAGAATTCGATGACAGGGTGGTGCCCCAAACCCTATAAAATCTCGGGAGCTCGGCTACCAGTTCGCCCATCACCCCCGAAAGGCCGGCGGGCTCGCGCTCCATCAGAGTTTTAAGTAAATCATTCATCAACCGTCTGATAGCCCCGGCCACCTCGCCCTGAACCAGCCGAAGTCCCTTGGCATCGCGCTCGCGCTCCTCCATCCGTACCAGATACCCGATTGACGAAATCTCCCCGGATTCGAGTGCGGCCATTCCTTTTTCAAGAAAGGCGATCGATCGCCGGGTGGGATCCGAAATCTTGCCGACTTCGCGATCGAACACCCCCATCCGGAGCTTTCTTTCCGTGACCGAGACGCTCGAATACCCGACGAGTAATGCGTGCAGGTAGGTAAAGATCGCGAATCCGCCATCCTTTTCCAGCTCGACTGCCCGGTAATAACTCTCGACAATCCTGGGAAGCGGTTGACCCGTACGTAACGCAATATCGCCCAATCGCTTTTGGCTGGAGGCGGAGCAGTTTGGCGTTGCCGACGCCTGCCTGAGGTAATCTTCGAAATAGTATCTGGACTTTTTGTACTCTCGCGCCGCGTAATAGCGTTCGCCTATGTTGTGGAGCACCCACGGATAGTGCTCCTGGATGACAAGCGGAGCCACCGCTAAAACATCCTCGTAACGATAGGTCTCGATCGCTAAATTTTCGCGTAAATCTGAGTCCAGCTGCCTGAGCAGAGCCGCCGATCGAATGCGCCGGTTCGAGCACTTCTGGATAATTTTGCCCAATGCGACTCTGGCTGCGGGGATTTCATTCATTTGGTACTGCGTTTCGGCGGTCCCCATCAAGTAGACGCACGCAAGCGGGGAATCCTCGAATTGGAGACGCGCGTTCTCGTAGATCGAAAGGCTCTTTTCAAATTGGCGATTCTCCAACCAATAGTAGGCCATACTCGCCGTGATTATCGGCACGAGGGCCGACTTGGGATAAAGCAGGAGCAGTTCGCGGAAATGCTTTTCAGATCGCGTCAGATCGGCCGGTGACTTAACCCTTTCGAGCTCCACCTGAACTGATAAAAAGAGAGCCCCTTCGATGAGCGCCGATGATTCATAGACCTTTTTGAACGTCTCGATGTCTTTATCGAATTCCAGCCAGTCGGCCCGCTTATACGCCGATACGAGGCGGTTGAATTCATCGCGTCCGGGGAGATCGTTAACGATTGGGGTGAAATAGTCTCTCCCGATATTGAGATTAATGGGGGCGTCGCACATCGGGTGGGCAAAGTCGACATGGATGAGTGAGGTGAGCCTGGCAGGGGCCTGTGGATTCTGCCGCAAATTCTTCGGATCGGATTTGCCCCGTGCACCCGACGCAGCCAATGCACCTAGGCAAACTACGACACTCAGTATTATGTAAAGACGAACGAACACGTTCGGCAGCAGTTTCGGCAGCAGTTTCGGCAGCACGTTCGGGAGCACGTGCAGATAGAAGAGCAATGATCGTGCCGCCGACCCGGCCATAACACAAGCTTGAGTAGGAAAAATCGCGCCGCTGAATCCGTCAGGGCGTCAAAACATTGGCTGCTAAAATGCTGACTCACAGGGAATCCCTGGCGCCGTACGCGATGGCCTTGCAATCGGCATTAGTAACACCCTCAGTTAGACGGCCGCCCAACATTACCACTGCGCGCCGTTGCTACGGCTAGATCCAAGAATGGGTTACCATTCCGACATGGCAAGAAACATTCTGCCCTCCAACGAAGCCAGGGAAAACGAAATCCTGGGGCTAGTTTATTGGAACATCCCCTTCGTAAAGGCCATTACCGGTCTCAGTTTTGCTATCGGATTGCTCCACCTGATATTAGGCACCATTGATGGCGTCCGAGCGGTGTTTTCCGACCAGCCAATCCATTCATCCATTTGGCAAATCCTGCAGGGATCCGGGTTTCTCGGGATCGGAGGATTTGCCTATCGCATTTTTCGTTTCGAAAAAAAATATGTTGAATCCGAAGACGAAGATTCCCTCATTCGCGCCCTGTCTCACCTCTGTGATTTCTGGATCCTATACGGCGTCACTGTGTTGGCTCTTTTCGTGCCAATCATCGGAAACTCTCTGGGGAGTTTTGGGAGCTCGGACCCAATCCTGATCTCACAGATTATCTGGGGCAGCTTGGGAATCTACCTTTCCAGAAGGTTACTTCTCAAACCGCCATCCCACTCGCCATCATCCCACCGCCTGACCAGCGAAATCCCAGCCTTTGCGAAAACAAATCTGAGCCTCACCTGCTTTACCGGTTTTTTCTCCATCGGGATTGGGGCCCTCTACGTCGTACTCTATGTACTGGAACTGCTTCCACCGTCATCGCTGGGTCCGGCGGCCGCGCTCGTTTATGGGCTCGCATTTATAACCGTGGGATCTTTTACTACATTTTTGTGGCGCGCGGTTCGCGAGATTCACCGCAACCCCTCGCTCATCTATTTCGAACGCATGTTCGAGCGCCTCAACCTCTTCTGGCTGGCTACTACGGTGGCTTTCTTTGCAGTGCTAGTAGCTACGGTATTTGGGTAGCGGGTAGTGCGGCCAACCCAGTTTTTGGGGCACTCCAATGGTTCCGTAAACTACCACCTCATCAACAGGCTTTAGTGTAAAAGCATCAAACAAAAAACGATCCCCCCAACAAAAGAACGACAAAATCACGCCTTCCTCAGTTCTCTGCGCAT
>CAZRVZ010000101.1:0-9438 GCA_964603655.1 uncultured Pseudobdellovibrionaceae bacterium
GTGTAGAGATCCCAGAATTGAAGCAGGCCATCGATGAGGGGCGAATTAGCGTCCCCCAGGCGAAAAGAATCGTTTCCATTGTAACCCCCGGTACGCCGGCTTTCTGGATTTCCAAAGCGAGCCATCTCTCTCAACGGGACCTGGACCGGGAAGTTGCAAAAGAGTTACCCGCTCAGGCAATCATGGAACGCATCCAGCCAAAGTACGCTGGAAGACTGACACTTGAACTCGGGATTTCGGAGGAGCTGGAAAAACAGATTCGGCGAGTTCAGGATCTGCTCAGTCAACGGACGCGGCAGGCAGTAACTATTGAAACGGCACTGGGCTTTCTTTGTAGGGAGTACTTGAAACGCAGCGATCCGCTAGAAATTGCGAAGCGCAACGGCGCAAAACAGCAGGTAACCGATCGGCAGGTGGAAGATAGACCGCCGACCGATCGACTGGTTTCAAAACCTGTTGGAGAACTGGCCCGTAATGTAAACCCTGGTGCCTGGAAACTTTCCAGTACCGTCCCACGAAACATTCAGCACCACGTGCGGCTGGCTACCGGAAGCCGGTGTATGGCGGTTCTGCCCACTGGAAAACCCTGCGGCGCTACTCGGTGGCTCGATTTTCATCATATTAAACCCCGGCGCGAGGCTGGCATTCACTCCGTCGAAAATCTAACGCTACTCTGCCACTCACACCACAGGGCACATCACGAGAAGAATTCGGGGGGTGGTTCGCAGCGGCTCTAGGCATGAGAACCTATGGGCAGCATGAGTAGTTCGAACGGCGTTAGTAGTTGTCACGGGCGGAGTTCGAGAGACCGAGATTCGAGCGCCTAAGTTCTCACGGCGGAGTTCGGGAGTCAGACGAATCGTTGGTGACCTAAACATCTGCGTCACACAAAAACGGCGGCGGCATTCTATAATAATTCATGGCCTGTAAACGACTCACTTGGGACAGTGACCATTTTGGTTTTGCAATTGCCCGTGTCGATTCACCATTGACCCAGCCGAGCGCGGTCATTCCCTGGTGCGCATCGAACGCCATTCGGTGTGCGTATCTTACGGTCGGGGTTGGAGATCAGGCAGGCATTGCGTGGGCGGAAAAGAATAGTTTTGGGCTTTTCGATGTGCGCATGGAATTTGAAATTTCACTGATCGGAAGCGGGCCTGCGCCGACGCTAGGAACGGCTACTCCGACACGAGGCACGACTACTCCGACACGACTTTTCGTTCACAAGGACGTGCCTGCACTCGTCAGGGAGTCGCCTGCACTTTTTACGCACAGCCACTTTTTTGTCGATGAACGTTTTCCGCGCAATCGGGTCAATCGATTGTACGAAATGTGGATGGAGAGGTTGGCCACTGCCGCCCCGAACAAAACAATCGTTGTCAGTGGGCCCGAAGCCGCTCCGAACGGTTTTGTGACCTGCGAAATAGATTGGCCAACCATCAACCCTGGTAACGGCCCCGGCAGCAATCCCCCCGTTGGAAAAATCGGACTTTTTGGCGTCTCTCCGAGGGCTCAAGGCAAAGGCATCGGGGCGTCACTGCTTCACGACGCGCTTACCTGGTTCCGCAGTCGACAGGCGCAGTCGGTAACGGTGGTAACCCAAGGGCGGGCAGTCGCGGCGCAAAGGTGTTATCAACGCGCCGGTTTTTGTACGCAGTCGGTGTCTCTCACCTACCACCGCTGGTTTTAAAACGGCGAATCTCACACCATAGGCTCAAGGCTCGGGCCGTCGTGCGAAACTCCGATTGTGTTTCGGTCTGCTGTTTGAGTACACGCAGAAAATTCACCAGCGTGAGAAGTCCGGGAACGATAGACAATCTCGCAGATCGAGGGAACCTGACTCACCTTAGTCACGGAGTAGTCAAAATTAATCCTTTTCCCGCATCAAACAAGTTACCTAGACTATTGGCTAGTCGATTGCCTAGACTTTTGCCTAGACTATTGGCTAGTCGATTGCCTAGACTTTTGCCTACAGTATTACCTTTCCACCGGAGGATACATTGAAGCCACACGTGCGCCTTTTTCTCGCCCTTACTGGGGGCATCTTACTGGGGGCCGTTTTTCACGGGCACCCGGAACTTTCGATAATTGCGTGGATCAACAGCTACTGCCTGCAGCCAATGGGGCAGATTTTTTTGCGACTCATTTTCATGGTCGTGGTACC
This sequence comes from uncultured Pseudobdellovibrionaceae bacterium, assembly GCA_964603655.1. Classification (GTDB taxonomy): domain Bacteria; phylum Bdellovibrionota; class FAC87; order UBA2466; family UBA2466; genus JACPWY01. The sequence continues at coordinate 2,165 of CAZRVZ010000101.1, forward strand.
GATGGTGTTTTGCGCGCTCGTTCTGGGAACCGTCGAGCTCGGCCGCGCCCGCGGCATCGGCTCGGTGGCCGGAAAGACTCTGCTCTACACTCTTTTGGCCAGCGGTGCCTCGGTGATTATCGGACTTTTCTTAGTCAATACAATCCGCCCGGGTTCGGGCATCACTCGACTGAGTCCGCAAGAATCGCCGGCAGCACTCACGCAGGTGTTCACCAATGCGTCTAAGGCCAAACCCATTCACCAGACCCTCGTCGAATTGGTGACCAAGAACCCCATCGACTCCGCCTTGAGGGCTCTCGATGGTGAGATGCTCGCGCTCATGATTTTCGCGCTCCTTTTCGGGATCGGGCTCGTCATGGCATCCAAAGACAAAAACGACTCCACGCTCATTAAGGTTTTGGAACAGACATTTAACGCATGCATGAGCATCGTGGAACTCGCCATGCGCCTGGCTCCGCTCGCCGTATTTAGCCTCGTCTTCGGCAATGCCTACACCAACGGTATTTTAATCTTCGGATCGCTTGGACTTTATGTAGGAGTCGTCATCTTGGGCCTACTCCTTCAACAATTCGTCGTCTATTCCCTCTGCCTGCGCTTCATTGCGGGAATCTCGCCCTGGCAGTTTTTTTCCAAGTGCCGAGAGGTCTATCTTTATGCATTTTCCACGGCCAGCTCCAACGCCACGCTCCCGCGGTCGCTGGCTACGGCGATAGACAAACTTAAACTGCCCCCCGAAATTGCCAGATTCGTGCTCACCATCGGAGCCACGGCCAATCAAAATGGCACGGCCCTTTTTGAAGGGGTCACCGTACTATTTCTGGCACAGGTTTATGGAATCGAACTATCGCTAACCAGCCAACTTCACGTCGTACTCATGTCCATTATCGCCGGAATAGGCACAGCTGGCGTGCCGGGGGGATCGCTTCCTCTCATCTTGATTCTATTACAGAGCGTCGGAATCCCCCCGGAAGGCATGGCACTCATTTTGGGCGTCGACCGCTTTCTGGATATGTGCCGCACCACGCTCAACGTCAGTGGCGACTTGGTAATTGCCGCCCTAGTCAGCCCGCGGCCGGAGCCAAAAGGGACATAGAAACCTAAACCATAATTGCGCGCCATTACAGTGCGTCTAACGCTCCGCGCAGGACCGCGCAGGTACCCGGTACCTTTTCATACCTTTTCAGACGGTACCAGAGCTTTTGGGCTCAACTTTTTCGTTCGGGCTACCGATATCACTAGGTAAGTACAGAAGATAAGTGCAGACCTCGCGGTTCGCGAAATATCCCAAAAACGACCGACTTACTTCCAGATTTCATTTTTAATAAAAAGCAGGTGATGAAATGCTCTCGATGCCCTTAGAGCACCCAACCAGTTCTCAAATGAATTCGATCAGGCTTCACCCACTGGATAACGTCGTCATTGTCACTCGGGAACGCGGACTGACTGAAGGTGATTCAGTGATAACCGGCGATTTAAATACACCCCTAACCTGCAGGCAATCGATTACCAGAGGGCAAAAAATTGCAACCCGCCGCATTCAAAAGGATGAGTCGATTCTGAAATTTGGAAACACAATTGGCGTTGCAACCCGCGTGATTGAAACCGGCGAGCACGTACACACCCACAACGTAAAAATGCCCCCGCCCTCGGCAATCCAAACTGCCATTGGTACAAAACCAGCGGACACTCTGCAAGACGTCCCCAATCTGCCCTCGACATTCCAAGGATATCCCCGAACCGGTGGCATGGCGGGCGTTCGCAACTATATCGTAGTCGTGGCATCGGTGAATTGCTCCGCAACCGTCGTCAAGGCAATTTGTCGGCACTTTTGGAAACAGGATCTGCAAGCCCGAGGCATTGACGGCATCATTCCCGTATGCGATCCCGCCGGGTGCGCCCAAACGGTCGGGGGAACTTACCACAAGCTCTTAAACCGAACTATCGCCGGTTGGATGTTTCATCCCAACGTCGTGGGATCGGTCGTCATCGGCCTGGGGTGTGAAGCCGTCACGGTCGATGGGCTGCTGCAATTTCAAAAATCCTCACCGAATCCCGCGGTTCCGGTGGAATTCCTGACGGTACAGGACACTGGAGGCACCGCAAAATCGATTCAAGAGGGAATCAGGCGCGTCGATAAAATCCTCGCCCAACTGCCATCATACACACGGCAAGCGCTCCCCGTATCACAATTGCGATTAGCACTGAACTGCGGTGGAAGCGACGCGTTCTCATCGTTAACTGCCAATCCGGCGCTTGGATTTGCCAGCGACTTTCTGGTCTCTCGAGGCGCATCGGTAGCGCTGGCTGAGATTCCGGAGTGTCACGGAGCCGAGCAGTCACTCAAAGACAGAGCCATTTCACCGCAGGTTAAGCACGAGCTGGACCTGACGTTTCAGTGGTGGGAAGCCTACGCGCGCCGGCAAAATATCAGCCTCAATAACAATCTTTCCCCGGGAAATATCGCAGGTGGAATCACCACCATCATTGAAAAAAGCCTCGGTGCCGTCGCAAAAGGTGGGCGCTCCACGCTTTCACAGGTCGTTGACTACGCCCAGAGGATTACGGAGCCCGGCCTCGTTATCATGAACACACCGGGCTATGACCCAGTGTCTGTCACGGGCCTCGTCGCGGGGGGATGTCAGCTCGTCGCATTTACGACCGGTCGTGGCTCGGTCTATGGGTGCGCCATCGCACCCACCATCAAAATATCGAGTACTAGCGAGCTTTTTTCCCGTTTGAGTGGCGACATGGACGAAGACGCGGGCGTCGCATTAACAACCCAGTCCACTCGGGAAGTTGGGACCACTCTTTACCGCTCACTCATCGCTGTCGCCAGTGGGCGTAAAACCTGCAGTGAACAGCTGGGCCTTGGCTGGGAAGAATTCATGCCATGGGCAATTGGAGAAACGCTTTAACGAGTCAGCATGCAAACCATTGTAATCATCGGCGCGGGGGCCATCGGACGAGGTTTTCTCCCCTGGATATTTGAAGAAGAGAATCGTCTGGTTTTTATCGACTCCGATCCCAGAATCGTCAATCTGATGCGGGCCGAAAATAAATACCAAACCTATATGGTTAAAAACGGCGTGCTCACCCCGAAAACCATACAAATCGAGGCGGTCTATTTTCCGGAAGAGTTTGTCCGGCAACATTATCAAGGCGTAGCCGCCGCCTTCATTTCCGTCGGACCCAGGAATTGTGTTTCAGCAGCGCAATTGGTCGCGCCCTTAAACTGCCCGATTATCCTCTGTGAAAACGACCCCGCCACGGTGGACTCGGTGAAACGTCGGCTCGGCAGAAAAGATGTATATTTTGCGATTCCCGATGTGGTCACCTCCAACACCGCTTCTCCAAGCGTTCTCAAGAATGACCCTCTAGCCGTTGTTTCGGAGGATGGAACGCTTTTTGTGGATGCTCGAGTGGGTAATATATCAGGCGAATTCACGCGCTGCGATCCGTCGGAGCTAGCCAAACAGTGGACGGCAAAACTTTATCTACACAATACCCCCCACTGCGTTGCAGCCTACATCGGCGCTTTTTCAAAAATTAACTACATTCACGAGGTAATGAATCAGCCCTGTATCCACAGCGTGGTCAAGGGAGCGATGGAGGAGATGCTTGGCGTGCTCAAATTGGAGCCAAACAGCTCACATGATTTTCTGGACTGGTACGCCAACAAGGAGCTTTCTCGCTTCTCCTCCCCCCAGTTGTACGATCCTATTTCGAGGGTCGCGCGGGAACCCTTGCGTAAACTCCATCTGGACGAACGATTGGTCGGCGCCGCACAGCTCTGTCTCTCAGCCGGAATCGTCCCGCGCTACATTCTCATGGGCATCGTGAGTGCCGTTTTATTCGATAGGCAAACGGATGCCGACAAACACATCGCGGTCCTAAATCGGGCGCTGACGACTGAACTTTTCATGACGCATGTTATAGGACTGAGAAAAGGAGAAGCACTGGAAATCTTACTCACAAACCGCTTTGATTCAATTGTGGAAGAGCTTAGGGCTCTCGTTTTCCAGGTCCAAAATCAATTTAAAATCGATGGAGGCACGTGTGGGATCGAAGTGGGACTATGAGTCCGAGATCGCTCTTAGAGCCGTATCCATGGCGGGTCAATTGATTCAGAACAGCCCAGATAATCTCAAGATTAATTCCAAGTCCTCTTTCCGTGACATTGTAACCAATCTTGATGTGGCGGTAGAAGGCGAGATTGTTTCGATACTCCGGGAAACAGGTCACCCAATCATTGGCGAAGAATCCTATTTTCTGAGTCAGGAAAAGCGACTTCCCTCGTCTCCATTTTGGTGCGTGGACCCCATTGATGGAACCGTCAACTTCGTGAGCGGAATTCCCATTTACGCAGTCTCAGTAGGGCTCTTTGACAAAGAGTGCGAGGCGGGCGCGGTCTCTATTCCCTGCGCCAAGGAACTTTACTTTACCCACGGCGGGGGGGCCTATCTCAACGGGACGCGCCTAAAGATTTCAGACTGCGATCTCCGATCGGCTTTGGTCGTGGAATGCTTTTCGGGACGGCAGGTGAGCGAGTCCTTGCGCCGGAGCCAGTACGAACTGTTTGCAGCAATCAATGACTCCAGTAGAGGGTGCCTGAGACTTGGCTCGGCGGCCGCAAGCATCTGTTACGCCGCTAGCGGCAGGCTCCAGGGAGTTTGTGGCGTAGACAGCGAGATTTGGGATGTCGCCGCCGGGCTCGCCATCGCCGCGGCTGCCGGGTGCAAAGTTTTATTTTCTCGGGGGGCGTCGAGCAAAGTTAATTTTATCGTCGGCTCGCCGTCGGTGGTGGATGAGCTGCGCCTGCTGTGTCAATCAAAAGGGGTCATGCGACTATGATTCTCACCAAAACCCCATTTAGAATCTCCTTTTTCGGTGGGGGTACCGATTTTCCGAGTTGGTATCTCACCGAGGGTGGTGCCACCCTCTCCACCACCATCGACAAGTATTGCTACATCTCCTGTCGGGTGTTACCGCCCTTTTTTCAGACAAAACACAGGATTGTCTGGTCGTACATTGAATCGGTTCCCGTTATCAATGATATTTTGCACCCCGCCGTACGCCTAGGACTCAATTACATGGGACTGGATGACTCGACCGGTATTGAGATTCACCACCAGAGTGATCTCCCAGCTCGCAGCGGGGTGGGATCCAGTTCGGCCTTTGTCGTCGGACTCATTTCAGCGCTGGCACTATTTAAAGGGAAGAAATTGTCGAAGCACCAACTGGCCCAAAAGGCCATCGAGCTCGAGCAGAATGTCCTTAAAGAATCCGTAGGCTCTCAGGACCAGATTGCCGCGTCGTACGGCGGGTTCAATCAGATTGAATTTCACAGCGGCGGCGAATTTCAGGTACACCCCGTCGCTCTACCGGCCGATCGCCTTGCCGAGTTTCAAAGCAAACTTCTTCTCTTCTACACTGGTTCCGCTCGTAACGGAATCGAACTGGCCGCCAAGGTGATTTCAAATATTCCAAAATCCAAACCCACGCTCCGCCTCATGCGCCAAATGGTCGACGAGGGAATGAACATCCTCACCAGCAACCAAAGCCTAAGCGCCTTTGGCAGTCTACTACACGAAGGGTGGGCCCTTAAACAGCAACTCAACTCAGCGGTGTCTAACCCTTACATAGACTCCATTTACGAAAAAGCGATAAAGCACGGCGCTCTCGGTGGTAAGGTCTTAGGATCGGGCGGCAGCGGTTTTATCCTGTTTTATGTGCCCGAGGAGCGACGCCAAAAAGTGATTAAGGCGTTAGCCAATTGCTTTCACGTCCCCTTCTGTTTCGAACGTGAGGGAACCAGTGTCCTTTGCAATGCTGGGGTTCCCACAAGAACACCCGTAGAATCGCCTTCCGAAAATCCCATGCCGCTCTTCACGAGAGAGGCGGCCTGACCGACATGGACTCGGTCAGGGTTTCTTCATAAACGATGCTACTCAGATTTTGGATCCGTGCTTTATGTCGGGCTACCGGCCAATCTACTCCCTGTATCTGGTGCCCGGAAATTACTTTACAGAGATGCGTTACCTGCAACAATCCAACGGGCAAACTACGCGTTCTTGGCTGTTAAGGTACCTCTGGGCGAGCCTGTCGTCTGGTTTGAGAAATTGCGCTGGGGTACACTTATCGGCACGTACGCCACTCTCATTGCCTATTGGGCTGCGGCACTTTGGGGGCTTCTGCGAGCGGGTTCTGGGGGATTTTTAGCATGGTCTACTGACCGCCTGCAAAACTCCAGCAAGAATCCGACGCTCTCCTGAAAGCTGATTTTGGGTTTCCATCCCGTTGCGGCAAAAAATTTCGACGTATCGGGAATTTGCAGTGTCACATCGGCCGGGCGCAGCAGGGACGCATCGACGCGACTGGGGATCGCAACGTGTGCCAATTTTTTGAGAACCTCCAGGAATTCGCCGACCTTCATCGTCTGGGTTCCACCGATATTGTAGGCCTCACCGGGCTCGCAATAGAGCGCGGCATACCAGTAGGCCTCCATTGCGTCGCGGACATCAATCAAAGTTCTAACTGAATCCAAATTCCCGTGAACCAACTCCTTTTTGAGTCCCTTTTCAATCTGGGCGACCTGCATCGCAAAAGCGGTCGCAAAAAGGTCTGCGCGTTTGGGATTCAAGTAAGCAAACATTCGAGTACGAATCACCCGCATCTTGTAGCTGACGAAATAGGTATAGCCCAGAAGATCCTGGGCGACTTTTGAAACGGCATAGGGACTGCTCGGACAGATCGGATCATCTTCCGTGATGGGAATTCTGTCGGGAGGTACCTGCCCGTAAACCTCCGAGGTACTGCAAAGTTGTACGATGGGATTTAAACCCGCAAGACGGACCGCCTCGAGTAGATTGGCCGTTCCCATGATATTGTTTTGAATCACGGCCAGCGGGTTGACGAAGGATGCCCGCACATTGGCATGTGACGCCAAGTGAAAAATCGCATCCGGTTTTACCTCTCGAAGAACGGTGAACACCGCGCTAAAGTCATTGAGATCGCATTCATGGGTTACGACCGACCTGGCGATTCTCTCAAGATTGCGTCCGTCCGAAGTGCTGTGCCAACGCGAAATTCCATGAACCTCGACTGTCGGGTGGTTGTCGACGATATATTCCGCCAAGTAACTCCCCCCGGACCCGCTCATTCCGGTAATCAGGACTTTTCGTATCACATTCACGTTTTTCAAAGAGAGACCCCCCATGAGGTAAGGCGTGACCGAGTTTTGAAATATCATATCACGGGTTTTGACAACGCCGCGT
>CAZRVZ010000102.1:0-17388 GCA_964603655.1 uncultured Pseudobdellovibrionaceae bacterium
TAGTGAACAATCAGATTACCCGGCACCATGACCATTTCAATTTCTGGAGCTGGAGTCGACAGGCGCTGGGTCTTAGCGGAATTCTGCTGGGTTGGAGTCCCGTTATCCGCAGTAAAGTCCGCCGGCAGGCCGCACTGTCGCTCAAATCATGGCAGCAACGTTTTCCACTGGGTTAGGCACCCACTCGGCAGAGTTACAAGCGGATACGGCCCTGCCTGAACGCATTGGTCGATTGAGCCATACGCGGTTCGACAGGCATTGAATGCACTGGCGGAGCGGGCGCGGACGCATTGGTCGTTCGAGCCGTAGTTAGCTCGACAGGCATTAAACGCCTGTGCATCCGTTGCGCGGACACACTGATCGATCGAACCGTAGTTAGCTCGACAGGCCAAAAACGCATCCGAACTGACGGCGTTCACGCATTGGTCGACCGAACCGTACGCACTTTTACACGCTCTAAACGCCTCGCCATCTTTCGATCGAACGCACTGGTCGATGGAACCATAGGCCCGACGACATTCCAAAAAAGCCGGCGCACAAAGGTTTTGGACACACTGGTCGATGCTTCCGTACGCCTCTCGGCAAACGTTAAAGGCCTCGGAATTGGTGGCATGAATGCACTGCTCGACCGTTCCGTGCGCGGCAATACATTTCAAAAAAGGATCGGCGTCATCGGCAAACGCCCATCCGTGAATAGTTACCAGTGCTACTAATAGTCGAATCACGTTATACCCCCCATACGCCCGGCACGATTGACTCATACCATGAAACCGAAAGGCCTCACAGGCTCTTTCAGGGAGTGATTCTCTGTAATTCTCTATTGATGCGAAGCGCCTTTTGCCTGTATAGTTCTTCCTAACGGAGGTTTCTCATGCGTTATTCTATCGGTTCAGTTTTGGTCTGCACGTTTGGCTTTGTGGCCTTTGGCACCGGCTTTACGAAGTTCGAGATTACTTGTGAGCCCAAGGAAGACGCAAAGGATAATCCCGCCTACACCATCCACCGCTACTCCATGTCGGCTCCCGGTGGCCCTATCAGCAATTTTTTGACGATCAACAAGACTCAAGGAGAAAACGAGGCCTCCTCGCAAGTATTTAAACTCGTCAGGGAAGAGGCTGGCCCTCGAGTAGTTAAAAACACCCTGATCTATACTCAGTGGTTAACGACGAAGCCTGGAGAGGCAGCTCAGGTATCCGGTTACATCCATGTCTATGGAGGAAGAGAGCACTCCCTTCTGGACATCAAGATTCCCGGCCGTCCCAAAGCTGGGTCGAATGTAAACACGAATGGTCCTGTTACCGACTATGACTGTAAGCAAACGAAGCCAAAACTTGGGCTGACGAATTAGCGTCGTCTGCCCCCTCGGCTTTTCTCGATGCGCCGGCCTACGCCCTTTCCAGATGAACAGTCCCGATATATTTCATCGATCCGGGTTTCCACTGGTGGTAGGCGTTCCCCTCGAAGCTTTCGAGCTGCGGCAGGTAGTAGAGCTGAAAGTGGTAGTCGCTGGTAGATATAAATATAGAGACGCTGTTCTCTCCGGCGCGTTGAATATTTTGAATATTGCCGTTGCTGTTGCTGCGATTGAATGTCTTTCCGTCACGTGACAGCCGAATCGAAACACGTCCCTTGAGCCCGGAATCCGCTACGTGCACGGTCGCACTCATTAGTACGGTTATGACCGATGTGCCGTCCAGTGGCGTCACCGACCCCGAATAGGTTCCATTTAAAAACTCGATCGCTTCATCACCGCGCTCGAACGGCTTTGCAGCCGACAGCGCATTAAAAAAATCCGCGATGCGTACCTTTTCCAGAAAGGCGGCCACCTCTTGCGCCGTTTGAATTTGTTGAGCACCCCGTTCCGAGAGTACCCAGGGTTTTATTGTTCGGTCCGGCGAAGAGCCGGTCGCCGGAGCCTCGAAAGACGGGGTGGATTCTGGTACTGGGTGTGCGTCTGGATCTGTACCCGCTGGCACCGGAGCGGCGGGCGCAGAAATCGAAGTCTGGCCGACCACCAGTCCTTCATTCTCCGCTTTTAAGCGGGTAATTTCTGCCCTCAGCCCTTCCGTTTCCAGTCTAGCGTTTGGCGCACTGGAAACGGTCAGGCGCCCCAGGATAAATGCAGTCACTATCGCGGCGCCTATTACGACAGACTTCATTGGCATCACATTAAAGGAAATTACGCCGATTGGGAGTAGAAACTCCGCATTGGCAAGATGCCTGAGGTTGCCTTTTCAATCGGGCTTAACTAATAGTTCTGCCGTGAGTTGCTAAATGGGATGCCTTCTCTCCTTATTATTGACTGTTTCATCGGCACAAACGACCTGTGCCGATGAGCTCGTTCGGGACAATCCCCACGCCTCTGGCCTAAACCACTACGCGATTCTGGAGTCCCAATTTCGTAAACCCACGCTGGATATCAACACCTTTCGCTCGAAAACTGGCATTGAAGTCACGCATCGCGATGAAGCGGGGCGCCCGATAGCGGGTACGATCAGCGTACTTTCCGATAACTCCGGAAACCAGATTGCTATCTTGGCGGATTTCAACGCCTGGGGAAAAGAGATGGCTCCAGAGGACCACCTGAAGCCCGTTCCCGGCACCCCTTATTACGAAGGCCATGTCCGCCGCCTTTTTGATGGAATGGAATATCGACTCTTACTTAATGGCGAACCGGTGCTCGACCCGTCTAGCATTCAATTCACCACGCCTGAAATGTTCGAGCGCTTTCGACCGGGAGAAACCCCGTATCTCAACTCGGTATTTTCAGATGTAGAAGCGATTTCCCACAGACCGGCCACACCGATCGATTTTCGCGGCCGCTCGGTACTCATCGGGGAGTCCGGAGTGTACGAGCTTGCGGCCAAATGGAATCATAAAGGGCAGATTGGCCCGCCGCGTGTGGCCGACACCTATCGCTTTGTGGCAGAATCGGGCTTGACCGCAGCGATTTCCGGTCGGGGTTATACGCATCTGGAGCTTCTTCCCTTCACCTCGAGCGTCGATGGGCACCGCTGGCAAAACCGCTATCAATCATTCGGCCTCTTCGGTCCCGACTCCCGTTATGGCACACCCGCCGAATTTCGCAGTATGATTGCGGCGTTCAGCGTTGTCGGTGTCGGTGCGTTGATGGACGGAGTTCTCGGGCATTATCCGTTTCGAGCCAATCACGGAATTCGTGCCCTGGAGCCTATCGGCATTCACCGCTTTGTGAACGGTTTCGGAAAACCGCTTTTTGGCGGGAAACTCACCCCGTGGGGAACGTACCGCTGGGATTTTGAAAACCCATTCGTCCGAAGATTTTTGATCGACTCGGTCATCTCGATGTTTCGTGCATACGGCCTGTCCGGAATTCGCATCGATAACGTTGATGGCATTCGCCAGGAGCCCGGGGGGGCGTTATTCCTGAGGGAGCTCAATAGCACTCTCAGAAGTTATGTGCCGCAGGCGCTGATTCTCGGTGAGATGTTCGACGATCAAGCGCCCGCGCTCACTACAGTAGATAATGGAGGTCTCGGATTTCACGCGGCCAACGACGTCGATTTTTTCTATAGTTTTGTACAGAGGTTTCTGCAGGGTTGGGATCATGAGATTCATTTACAGCGAGTAGAATGGTACTTGAATGATTCCTGGCAATGGGGACGAGTTCCGATGGAGCGTTGGATTACCAATCATGACGAGGCGGCCAATCGGCAGCCAGGGGCCAGCGGCGAGTACGTCGCCACCCTGCTCAAAGGGGGAACTTGGGAACAAATCGAATCAAAAACAAAGGCTTGGGGGACCCTGGGGATGCTGTTGGGCTCCGTTTATCTGGACATGCCCCAGATGCGTCTTCTTCAGGAAGGGAGCTTTAATAATAATGCGGCAATTGACTGGGATTTACTGCGGCTCGGTTCGCAGGCCTCAACTGACGCCTATTTTACGCAAGTTTCATTGGTTTTTCGAGATGGCGCCGAGTTCGCCCCTAAAAACCTACACCCGCACATATCCAATCATGTCGACGAAGATAACAAGGTGATTTCTCTGTTGCGAATCGATTACAAGACAGGCCGAAAAACCTACGCGATCATCAATCTCTCTTCGCGCACGTTTCATAACTACCGTTTCGGCGTGGATGCGAGCCGCGGAAAAGCTTTTTCTGTTCTGTTAAACAGCGACGACTCGCAGTGGGGCGGTGGCGGAACCCTAAAAATCGGCAGCGATTTATTTGCCCATGCGACGAGCCTTCACGGTAAGCTCAATGCGTTGGAGCTGCCAGAGCTGGCACCCAGGAGTGCGATTATTGTGAGAGAACAGCCGTAATCTAGTGCTAGCCGAAATCTACTGCCAGTCGAAATCAGAACCGCGCAAATATCGCGGTCAAAAGACTCGCGTAACTCCAGGTCAAATCCGGGGCGCCCTGCATGAATCCGGTAGAGCGATTGATCTGCTCGGACAGGCTCCCGTCCTCGGCCATGTGGAATTGAGTACACGACAGATAATCATCCCCTCGTTTTTTGGCCCATTTTGCCAGCTCGCGGGTTTGAGCAGGATTAAACACTCTGGGCATTGAACGCAGGGGCCACAAATTTCGTAAGAAGGGACGATTAGTCTCGGTTACCACCAATCGATCGGCGTTTCCCAACTCCTGCGCTAAGGCAAAGTAGTATTGCGCCAGCGCATTCGTATTGATGAACCACGGATTTCCGTCGCCGCCTGACCAGTAGCCCGTATATCTGTCCTCGGGGTACCTGCCGATAGCGACCCCTCGATGCCCTTTCTGATTAATCGGATACAGGTCCTTAAAAACGGACTCGATGCGGTGAACAGTGGCAAGCACCCGTTCATCTGCAGGCGGGAGAAACCCGTCGTTCAATCGGCCGTGCAAAACCCCCAACACGACGGAAGAATCGACATTGGAGTCTTTGTAGTCGATACCGCCATCTCGGTCGAGTGTGGACACGAGGATAGAACCATTCCAGTGCTTGAGAATCTCCTGTGCTATGGCGGTGGCCTGTTCTCGATACCAGTAGGCAGCTCCACCGTCGCCCAAGCGGGCGGCCAGATCGGCGCCCTCGAGCAGAGCTCGCCTCTGAACCATTCGCGTGAAAAAGTGGTGTCCCCGGATCTCTTCCCACAGATCAAAGCAGGTGTTTCTCCAGTGGTGGGAAACGTATTCTAGATCGGTCTTAATCACCGAGTCCCATGCCCCGGTGTACAATTTTTGTTGGACGAGATCGTAATCTCCTTCAAGCATGAGAATGCGGGCCCACCGAATAAAGACCAGGGCGCGCAGTGCCGGGCTGTCATCCTGCGGCCGCCCCCAGTCGCCATCGAAAGCCTCCCCGGAAACCAGGAATTTCGGCTCGCCGACCCCGCCACTTTTATTGGGAGTTTTCTGATTGCGAAGGGAGAAGTTTACAAAATCGAGAAGGCGCCCTCGGTAAAACTGTTTTGTCTCGCCCTCGGCACGTGCGTAAAGACTGACCACTACATCCATCACCAGACCCGCATCGCGCACCCAATGATAAAAATAGTCAGGCCCCTCTTTTGACGGTGAGGCCACGACCACTCCACGAGCCGTACCGGACGGAGACACATTGTCCATCAATTTCCGGATCGCCAGGGGTTGGGTCCATTGAACCCATTCGTCGAGCCCCTTAGGAGGAGGAGTGGTTTTTCCGTCCACGGAAGGCACAGGGGCTGCAAATACCGAAAGCGAAACACATACAAGCGCGCAAAGTGTAAAAATGATTCGATTCATGTTGCCCCCAAAAAAGTTCCCGAAGTACTGGAATTAATAATCGAAAAACGTGCAGTTGTAGTTCCGCGGTGCGTTTAACGCGTTGGGTACTGGGACTGGATGAGGGCTAATGCGTCCGTTTGAAAAAGCACCCTGAACCCCGCTGGGACCGCTCGATCGGTGGTTACCAATTGGAATTCGGCACGAGGATCGCAGGGTGTGCTCACTGCGTCCAGATAGTAACCCAAGAAGAATGGTCCCTTCCAGGGATCGAGACCCACACAGTCGGCAATGGATTTACCGCGAACCGAATTTGGTGTTTCCGATTGTGCCACTCGATGAAAAAAATCCTCAACGGGGCGGCGGTACCGAAACACCGATGGGATCGTTGCCCCCAAAAAAAGCAGAGTAACGCCAATGGTAATGCAGAAGCGCACCAACATCTTTTTCGTCGACCGAGAGACACCCTTGAGTTGAAATGGAATCGCCGCCAGCAAGGCCACGGCGGGTAAAGTAATGTTCGCGTACCAGATGGATTTTTTCGGAAAGCAAGAGAAGGCGGCTAGCGGAACTATCCATAGAATTGCCCCCAACCAAAAACAGCGGCGCGCATTTTGGTCAGCCTCCCTAAAAACCAAGAGCGGGGCGATTGCGACCGCTGCTAGCCACGGCCAATTGCGCGTGAGCGCATCCCGAACATAAAAGAGCGCGTCACCGGACTGCGCGGTTGGCTCGATCGCTGCTCTAAGTATTTGCGCGCGAAAATACTCCAGAAAAAAAATCCGGTGAACCTGAACGTAGTGCCACGTCTCGAACAATACTAACGGGATTAACATTCCCATAACTGCGCGACCCAATATTCTTCGCGCCATCCTGAAATCTAATGAATAAGATTTGCAAAGCCACCCGAGCGCCGGCCACACGATAAAAACCGGAGGGCCCTTCGTCAGCCAGCCGCCCGCAATTGCAAGCCCGGCCAACCAACCGTATAGCGATCGTTTCGACTTGATAGCCAGCAGTCCCATCAGAATCGCCGACAAAATGAAAAACGTGACCGGGGGCTCGAGCATTGGATTTCGGCTCTCCCGGAAAAAGGTTGGACTCAAACACAAAATCACCGCAACCATCATTGCGTAGCAGTCGTCCCAAAGCTCGCGAGCCACCAGAAACAGCACCGCTACGGACAGGGTCGAAAATATTACTGCTGGTAAAGTTGCGGCCAGCGAGCCGGCGCCCAGGAAGCGAATAAAAAATGCCAGTACCCACTTCATCAACGGCGGGTGCTCGTAGTAGGGCACTCCATTCCAAACCATCTGGGACCACTCCCAGACGGGACGCTGGGACATCAGTTTCGCGACGTAAGCATAGGCGATCGAGTCCACCTGAAATAGCGTGATATCCTCGAGCCGTAACCAGAGAATGGATATTGCGAGAAATAGAACCGGTCCCAAATAATTAGCGCGGTCTGGCCGCGAGTCTCCGGTGCTCAGCATGACGTCATCATCCCCGAAGAATGATGCCCCAAGAATCTTGCGCCGACAATTGTCCGTTCACCAGAGACAAAAAACGTCACGGGAGCGGTGGTTCGAGCCTAGCTCCCGCACGAACGCTCGGCATCTTGCTTGCACCGCCCCTGACGTTGAGGGGGAGCGCGGGACCATAAGGTTCACGCGCATGGCGTAGTGAACTTGCTTCATTCCGACCCACCCCAAAAAACAGGAGCGTCTCGTGAAAATTACCACTCGCAATGGCTGTGACTTTCGGTCGGTGTCCGGAGACTTTAGTACCACTACGCTTGTCGAGCTGACGCCCGACAGCCGCCTGGGTAGAATCCCATCCAACACAGTATTTCTGGTGGATGCCTCGAGTTCTATGGGTGGCAACAAGTGGTCGATGGTTAAACAGGCGCTCACCGAAATTGTCGATGCGTTAAAGGATGACGACCGGGTGTCGTTGGTGCTCTTTCACTCCTCAGCCAGCGAGGTTTTTCCCTTGGCATCTCTTTCTCAGAATCGCGATTCCATGAAGGAGTCCATTCGAAACCTGAATGCACCCTCGGGAGTCACCAATCTGGAACAGGGACTCAAGGTCGCCTATGGTGCCTTCGATGCTCGTTCGGCCTCCGATAAAGTGAAACGCGTGAATCACGTCATTTTGTTTACGGACGGTTTTCCGACGGACGACCAGGGTTACCGGGTCGAGCAGACCGGAAAATATGAAGGTATCGTTCAAAAACACGAGCACATCACGCTAACGGGAGTCGGGATTGGATCGGCTGACGACTATGACTCGTCGTTCATTAGCCGACTTTCCGAGTTGGGACGCGGCTCTTACTACCACGCCAATGATATCGCCCGTTTTCGCGAAGGGCTGGAGTCTGAAATCCGCAAATTGCAGTCATCGGTGGTGGGCGATCTCACCCTGCACTTTAGCGGCGTGAGTTCGCGAGTCATGCGCATTGCAAAGGTTGCTCCTGAAATCGTGATCTACGATCTTCCGGGCAATGCGAAGCAGTTCGAGATCAAGACTGGCTCTTTGACAAAAGATCTCTCCTCATTTTTGGTTCAGGTCAACTCGTCCGCGCCCGGAGTTTCAGGGGAGGAATTGACCTTGTTCACCGTTCACGCAAATTACGACGGCAAAGATACCGACCGCATTGCTGTGAAGGTGCGCACCTCGGATCGTGATTCCGATTTGAATACTTTTGACCCAGAGGTCATGCGAGCCGTGCAGGTGTTACAGGTACACCTGAACGGCGAGCAAATCCAACTCAGTCTTTCGTCAGGGGACAAAGCAAAGGCCACTCGACTCATTGATAACACCACTAAAATCGCGTCTAGCCTTGGTCAGGACAAGGTGACTCGAGCGCTGACTCGCCTCGCGGACGACGTCCGTCGCGGCAAGTCGGTGACCGATGATTTGGCAACGATTAAGGATGAGTCGAAAAAGACCCGGCTTTTAATCAAGTAGGTCGGCAATTCGGGGGGGGAAGCCTGTGGCGGCATGCGCATCCTGCGGTTCTAATGTTGTTGCGGGCTCCCTTTTCTGTGATGGTTGTGGCGCCCCGGCCAGTCAGGTTCAGGTCGCCCGAAAGCTTCGGCAGACCTCATTTGACACCATCAAAGATGCGAAAGACGGGCTCCTGGCACCGGGAGAGAGGCTTAAGGGAAAACATACCTATATCATCGAGGAGTCCATCGCGCGCAGCGGGTTTGGCGCCACGTTTCGAGCCATCCGCCAAAAGGACGAGAAACAGCTGCTCATCAAGCAGATGATTGAGCAAAGCTCGTACGATCAGTTTAAGGGGGAACTCCTCAAGGCGTTTCGTCGAGAGGCCAAGTTCCTGATTAAGACAAAACACCCTGCGTTTCCGAAAGGGTATGAGTTCTTCGAGCGCAACCGGTCAATATTTTTGGTAATGGATTTTATTAACGGCAAAGAATTGACCAAGGCTATGGCCGAACACCGGAGTCAGCACAAAAAGCTCGAGGACGGATTGCTCGTATTTCTCGGAATCGAAATTGCGGACGCATTGGAACTCATCCACAATCAAGGATTCATTTATCGCGATCTGAAACCCCAAAATGTCATGCTCGATGGAGTCAGCTCCCGGGTGAAGCTGATCGATTTTGGAACCCTCTATCACCCGTCGGATAAGGACCCACTACTCTTTGAATCCGAGGGCTACACGCCCTCTGAGTTTTTGGACAAGGGCCAAAAATTTCAGCCGTCGGGTGACATTTATAGTTTGGGAGCGCTTCTCTTTGAGGCGGCAACCGGGGAAACTCCGAAACGGGGCACCCAGGATCCCTTAACCGATTCGAAACGCGATCCCAGACTTTGCAAAATCATCAATCGCTGTCTCCGGGTCGATCCGGCCGCGCGATATCAGCGGATAAAAGATCTCAAGAACGATCTGCAGCGACTCACGCGGAAGGGTTTTTGGCCGTTTAAGAATCCTAACACTATCTTCCCGGTGGAGCTGGCCGTGTTACCGAAAACGCTTTACCCATCTGCTTGTACATTCTGTGAGTACTGTGGCTTTGCCGATCCGAGTTCTCAGATTGGCTACTGCAAAAAATGTCGCGTTCCGCTCAAGGTTGGGCGTATCCATCTTCAAGTGGACAAGAAAACATCCAAAGAGTTTTTTCTATATGCGGACGAAACCATCATCGGAACCTCTGCGCAATGTCACTTTCCCATCCCGGTAAAAACCCAGGGCGTCGAAGGAAAACACGTCAGAATTTTCAGACGAAACACCGGCCTATATCTTGAAGCCGTAGACAAATCGAAAGACTTAACCTCGCTCAATCGCAGAAAAATCCTGGGCCCCGTCGAACTGATGGACGGCGACTCGATCGAGGTCGGACAACTCCATCTCAGCTTCACCCTAAAAGACGCCTGCTAATTGACTTTAATTACGCGCTACGCCATAAGCTCTGTCGTCGGGCGGAGCCAGGATCTAATCCATTTGATTAGACCATCGTAAGGAGAACTAACTAGATGAAATCACACTATTTAACAGTGTTTTCGCTACTAATTGCAGGCTGTGGGATGCTGAAAATGCCCGATATTACGCGTGAAACGAAAGAGGCCGTGCTTGAAACCAAGTCGGGCCAACAACTCGCAACAGCGCTACACCTGCTTCACGATGACTCAACTGATGACATGGCCATCCGCGCAGCAGCGGCCGAAACGGTATTTATGGTGGCCGCGGAAGACCGCATTCACAAGTATTTGGGATGCGCGCTTCCCTTAAATATCGGCACAAACCCGGAAACCAACACCCCCAACGTAAGCTTGGTCTTAGTCAAAGGGGACTACGGCCCTGACTTGGACGTTCCGGTGAATCCTGGCGTGGCTGCTCCAAAATCCCGACGCGTTTATGCGTTCATCGAACACGCGGCTCTAGTCGTCTTGAAGGACCTGGCAATGGCCGCAAGCAAAGATCTGGCCCCCGAAAAATTCAATGACTACCAAAGTAAGGCCATCCGCATGATTCCGATTGCCACGGCGATTCTGGGCGCGCGCGCCTACTCCAATTCCGAGAAATATTATCGGGACCTGGAACCGGCGACGCCGAAAAACGCGCGGGGAGAAACCGTCACGTTAACCAGCGCGCACCTTCGCATGATGGGCGCTAAACTCCTGCGCACGGTCGCGGTGAAGTACAGCCTCCCCGAGACTGACGTTAACGTGCTTCGCATGATGGTGTCTCAGCGCCTCGGTATCGATTACGATAAGATCGACTAGTCGTACTCCCTAAAGGAACTAACTAGTGGCAGTAGTTTTCGATTTGTGGTCGAGGTAGACGGCGAGAATAATCACGAGACCCTTGAAAACCTTTTGGTAGTGCTCTGAAATTCCAATGAGGCTCATGCCGTTATTGAGCACGCCCATGATGAGAACGCCAAACAGGGTTCCGCCGATGGTCCCCACCCCGCCCATTAGGCTCGTGCCGCCAATGACCACGGCGGCGATGGCGTCGAGCTCGGCCAGCTCGCCCGCGGACGGAACCGCACCATTCACCCGCGCGACATCCATCACACCCGCAAGTCCAGACAATACCCCCATGGTGAAATAGGTGAACCAAAGCGTTTTTTCGACCGGAACTCCGGAAAGTGCCGCAGCCTCACGATTGCTACCAATGGCGTAGATGAAACGACCCCAACGCGTATAACGCAAAGCCAGCGCAGCAGATCCGGCACAGATCGCACCGATGAATGCCATATAGGGGATGCCCCGATACCCCACAAAAGCGAAATGGGCGAGTAGAAGGACTAGGCTCACACCGACAAAGCCGGCCACATTTTCGAAGGTCAAGCGTCGCCGAATCGCCATTCCGCCAAAAGCGATTGCCGTCCCTCCTGCGGCGAGCATGAGGACCGCTCGACTCGATCCCACGGAAAGATAATCGGAACTGATAGCGCCCAGGCTTTCGCCAATCGGAGCAACTGCCTGAGCCGAGCTGACGATCAACGTAATTCCCCTGCAGATAACCATCATCCCCAAGGAAACGATGAACGGCGTGATTTTCAGGCGACTGACGGCAAAACCCGTCACCGCCCCAGACATTCCCCCCACTAGCAGTGCTACGACAAACGAAAGGGTCGCTCCGATCATGCCCCAGCCAGCCAATCCCGCATGTACCTGGGATATCGCGGCGAGCATTCCCGATAGCGCGAGGACGCTTCCCACCGAAAGATCGATTCCTGACGTCAGAATGACCAGTGTCATGCCGGTCGCCAGAGTCAGGTTGACGCAGACCTGGCGAGAAAGATTGGACAAGTTTCGCGCGGTTAAAAAAGTTCCTTCACTGAATCCGTGAAACAACAGTGAGAAAAATACGACAACCAATAGTGGCGCTGCAATTCGCAACCAACCCCTCGATTGCTCCGCCCAGCGAATCGGGAAGAGTTGTGTTTGACTAACAGACTGCATGCATTTCTCCTGCGGCAAATGACATTACACTTTCCTGAGTCAACCCGACTCCATCCAACTGCCCCACCGCGCGTCCCTCGCGCAATACAAGCACGCGATCCGAAAGCAACAGAATTTCCGGAAGGTCCGACGAAACCAACACGATCGCAATTCCACATTCGGCCAACTTCCGAATAATCGCGTAAATTTCCTCTTTGGCACCGACATCGATACCGCGGGTCGGTTCGTCCAGAAGCAACACGCGCGGGGAAAGAGCAACCACCTTGCCGAGCATTACCTTTTGCTGGTTTCCGCCGCTTAGCGTACGAACCGGATCGCCGATTCGCGAATATTTTACTCCCATGGCTTTGCACAATCGCGCAACCTCCAGAGTCTCCTTTTCAAGGTTCAAGACCCCAATCGAGCCGCTCACCTTTCCCAATGTGCTGATGGACGTGTTAAACCCGATTGAGAGATCCAAAAAAAGACCGTCGTGTTTCCGATCCTCGGGAACAAAAGCTATCCCCTGTTCCATGGCGTCTTTCACGCCTTTCCAAGGGGCCGAAACACCGTCATAGACAACCGATCCCGATCGCGATCCGGGAAGAATGCCCAGTAACGATCTGAGCAACTCGCTTCTGCCCGAGCCCATGAGGCCCGCAACGCCCAAAATCTCCCCCTGACAAAGCCGGAACCGAATTCCATCCAATACTTTTACCCCGGACGGACTGGTGTGTGACAGATTCGTAACCTCGAGAATGGCTGGACGATCTGGCTGAGCGGTCTTCTCGGATTTTGTCGTTAGAATTGTTTCCGACACGCTTCTGCCCACCATCTGCCTCACGATCTCAGCTCGGTTCGTCGACTTGGGATCGAGCTCTGTAACGGTTGCTCCATCGCGCAAAATTACGATTCGGTCTGCTAATTCAAAAACCTCATCGAGTTTGTGAGAAATATAAATGAAGGCCATTCCACTCGCCTGCATCCTTCTTAAAACAGAAAATAGATTTTTGACTTCGGCTTCGGATAACGCCGAGGTTGGCTCATCGAGGATTAACAGGCGGGCGTTGTGGTGAACCGCCCGCGCGACCTCGACCAGCTGGCGCTGTGCCACACTCAAAGTATCGATCGATACCATGACGGGGACATCAAAGCCCAATTCTTGCATCAGGCGCTCCGCCGCGTTCTCCAAGGCCTTCCAACGAACTCGCGCAAACAAGGCCTGAGAGGGCCGGCCGGTATACGGGAATTCTTCGGTTAAAAAAATATTCTCCGCAACGCTCAGCTGAGGAAACAGGCATAGCTCCTGGTGAATGATCGAAATTCCATTCCGTCGTCCCTCGAGAGGCGAAGAGAGTTTCAGGTCGGTGCCCGCAAATTGAATCGATCCCGTAAATGAACCGGAGGGCCACACCCCACTCAAAATCTTCATGAGGGTCGATTTACCCGCGCCGTTTTCCCCTACCAACGCCAAACATTCGGACTCCGCAACGTCGAAGGAAACGTTTACAAGAGCGGGAATTCCATCAAATTGCTTGGAAACATTTTTTACACTGAGCAATGAACTCACCGGCGGCCACCCCTATTCCACGGACGCAGAATTAGGATCCACTATTCCCATAAATAGACGCAGCGGTGTGAAACCCGTACTCAACCACCTGTTTCTGAATATTGGATTTATTCACTTCATACACCGGAGTACTCACCACAAAAACACTCTTCTTGCCGTTATGAGTTTGAGCATCGTGGGTGGGAACTTTCTTTTGAGCCAACTCAATCGCCCCCTTCACCGCCGCCTCAGCCAGCGGGCGTATTCCCTTAAGGACGGTCATCGATTGTTTGCCGGCGATTATGTCTTTGACCGACGAGAGGTCCGCATCGGCCCCCGCCACAAATACGGACCCAGCCAATTTCTGTTCGGACAGCGCCTTAATGGCACCCATCGCCATCCCATCGTTATTAGCCAGAATCGCCTGAACATCATTTTTCAAACGGGTAAGCGTGTTTTCAACCGTCGCGAGCGCCAAGGCGGTCGACCAGCCCGGATGATTCTGCTTGAGTACTACCTTAATTCCGGGATGTTTTTCTAGGACCGAAAGTACTCCGCGAGTAATTTCCTCGGCCACGGAATGGCCGGCCTCGCCCATTAAGATCACATAATTTCCCTTGCCATGCGTTGCTCGTACCGCGGCCTCTGCTTGGAGCGTGCCAACGCGAAAGCTGTCCTGGGTTACATAGAGATCGATATCGGCATTACGTATGATGCGGTCATACGCAATCACCGGTACGCCATCGCGTTTGGCCGCAGCCACCAGCGTTCCGGCGGTTTCGCCGTTGACCGGTTGTACCACGAGCGCATCAATCTTCTTGGACAGGAGCGTTTCAACCTTTGCTGCCTGCACATCCACCTTATCATCGCAGGCGGCGAACTCGACTACCGCCCCCTGGGACTTCGCAAAGTCGGTAAAATACTGTTTGTCTTTGGCATACCGCTCCTCGTTCATGGTCGCCAGGACAAATCCAATGCGTACCGGCTTAGCGACGCCAGAGTCCGAATGGCGCGTACAGGACGTTAGCACCACGGAAGTTAGCCAACCGGCCGTCATACCCGCTCCCACCGATAACCCTATTACGCTTCTCAGTAATTTGAATGAAATCATCGCAAAATCCCTCCGACCCAAAAAAAGAAGAATTGTAAACCCCCGGCATTTAAAGAAAAGTTCACAGAGAAGTCAACCAGCGTTAACGCCGCGCAGCCATCCTGCTCGACACGCAGCCATCCTGCTCGACACGCCGCCATTCTGGTCGACACGCCCGTTGTGCCACCATCCCATAGAGAGCGGAAAATCCTCGTGTTCGCAT
This sequence comes from uncultured Pseudobdellovibrionaceae bacterium, assembly GCA_964603655.1. Lineage (GTDB taxonomy): Bacteria > Bdellovibrionota > FAC87 > UBA2466 > UBA2466 > JACPWY01. The sequence goes on from CAZRVZ010000102.1 coordinate 15,005, forward strand.
TCGCCCGAACTGCGCTATACTGTTTTATAAGGAGCTAACGATGAAGCTTTGGGTTTGGGTTTTCGCGGCTGCCGCTTTGATGGGTTGCAGCCACTTTGCCAACCGTGTTCACGATCAGGAAAAGGCCAAAATCTATCTTCAGATCGCCACCGATCAGCTCAACGACCGGGAATACGCCAAGGCGATCGACTCCACTCAGCAGGCCATCGAATTGGACCCAATGATGACCGCAGCCTACAACCATCTGGCGCTTGTTTTCATGGAGACCAAACGCTATGAGAAAAGCGAGGCGGCCTTTAGAACCGCTCTTGGACTTCGGCCCGACTATCCCGAGGTCTACAACAATCTGGGCGTTCTTTATAACCGCCAAGAGCGCTACTTGGAGGCTGTTCCGCTTTTTGAAAGGGCCCTTTCGAGTGAGCGCTATGCCACACCAGAGAACGCGTTGACCAATCTGGGCTACTCCTTTTACAAGCTCGGAAATTCCCAAAAATCCAAGGCTTATCATCAAAAGGCACTCGATATGGTTCCCCAGTTTTGTTTGGCCTCCAAAAACATGGGCGATGTTTACGCTAAGGAAAAGAATTTCGGAAAAGCGTCGGAGTATTTTCAACGGGCTCTAACGCACTGTCCGCTTTATCAGGAGACTCAATACAAGCTAGGTCTGGTGCTCATGAAATTAGGGCAGAAAAAGGTCGCTAAAACCGAATTGGAGCGGCTTGTCGAAAAACACAAGGCGGGCCCCTACGTGGAAAGATCGAGTGAAGTTCTGAAATATCTCCGCTAGGGATTACTCGGACAGGTTCCTGGAAAAGAGTGCTGGACGTCCCTCTAAATCCCCTCTAGCTTTTCAACGATCTCATCGAGGTTCATATGGAAAACTTTGGCGCATATCTGAAAGCCCAGCGCGAGGCGAAGAATATTCGATTGGAGGAGATTGCCTCGATCACTAAAATCAATCTTCACAGCCTGCGGCTGCTCGAAAAAGGAGAGTGGTCTGAGCTTCCCCCCGAGCCCTTTATTCGCGGGTTTATCATCGCCTACTCAAAGTATATTGGTCTGGATGTCAAAGAAGCGGTTCGCAGGTTTCTGGAATCTCGAAATCAGCCCACTACCGAATCCTCGAACAGTGAGCGGACCACGGAGGAAATCCCCGCCCGAGCTCAAGCGTCTCAATCCGATGCTGAAAGCGTTATTACGGCATCGGGTCGATCCCCGCAAAAACGGTTCATTTACGGGGCCGTTGCCGCGGTTCTTGTGGGAGTCGTTATCGCCGTTTCGTCGATTGGTCGGCGCTCCGTCCGGGAGCTTCCGGCTGAAACCTTAATGGAAACCACCGATGCAATACCCAGCGGTCCTTTAGCCGATGCGGAGGCAACGCCCGATGGTGAAGCCCTGGCAACCGCCAAAGAAGTTGACTCTGCCGCGGACGTCAAATCCGGCACCGAGAAAACCGCCGTCGATTCGGCGACCGAACCTAATGTCATTAGGGGCTCCGACACAGCGATTCGAGATACCGCCGCAGTGAAACCCGAAATAGCCCCCGCCGAAACGCCGGCAAAACAGCACGAGGTCGTCGTCGAGGGCAAGAGTCGCACGTGGATGAAAACAGTCATCGACGATCAAAAGCCGCGCGAAACCTTTTTAAAAGAAGGGGAGATAGTGACGCTCACCGCGTACGACAAGATAAAGGTCGTGCTGGGCAATTCCACCGGAACCAAGGTCGTGCACAATGGCGAACTGGTATCGGGCGAAAAGTTTAACGGGACCATTCGCTCCTACATTTTTCCCAAGACGGCAAGATTCCCTCAGGATCCTCCCAAACGTGTCGCCAGCGGTCAGTCTGAAGGACCCAAGACACCCGAGGGCTCTTCACCGAGTGAGCCCGCCACCGCAGCCCCGATCGAGTCGAATTAAATGTAACCCTGCTGTATTCGCGATTGGAAGTAGCCGTGGGCGCGGGCTCGGCTTTGGCAGCGACTTGCGGAATTCACCTGGCTGATACAGCCCAGATGACTCCACCCTCTGGAGTTCATATCGTCGAGTTCTACGGCAGCACCCTCACTCACCGCTGCGGCACCTTCATTCACCACAGTGTCATCATTGGCGGTTGAGGAGTCCGGGACGGGTGTTGCGAACGCGGTCACACTGGCTATCAGTACATCTTTCGCGTGACCTATACCTACGATTTGGAGTTGCACGGTGAGAAACTTCTTCTGGCTTTACTGACGCGGAGAGAAAAAGAATGGCGAAAATTGTAAAAAGCACAAATTTACTATATATTGTTACTTATGAGCATAAGTAACAATATATATTTTGGCCGGGAATTGGACCTGTGTCAGTTCAAGACCTCCTGTTTTATTCTGGGGCCGAGGATGACCGGG
>CAZRVZ010000103.1:0-26293 GCA_964603655.1 uncultured Pseudobdellovibrionaceae bacterium
ACCTAAACCCGTACGCTGGGCTCGTCGCCAGCCGTTCGTTTACTTTTGATAACAATTTTCAACCATTGAATGAATCCTGCAGTTGAAGGGGTCTCCCGAAAATGAAATGGTTTCGCTGGGGTTAGGGACTTTTCGCTTGGGGGAACCATGAATCTGTTCACGAGTCGTTCTGTCTTCATTAAAGTTTTCTGTGTTGGTTTCATCGCTTATTTGCATTTTGCAAATAGCGGAGGTGGCGCAAATAGCGCAGAAGGCGCAGATAGTGTAAAAGGCGCACGCCGTTTAGGCGGTACTTGGGTGCGTTGGACGGGGCTTGAAGACAGCAATCCGGATCTGCAACACATTCTCTCGAGAATCCATGACAAGACTCAGGTTGAGCTTTCCGTGGGAGATCTCGTCACGCTCGAAAATCGTCGGTTAGCCACCTCACAATTCGTCATGATGAATCAGGTTCAGGCGGGGCTTCCGGTTCAAAGCAGAAACATTCGAATCTGGACCTCGCTCAAAACGGGCCGCCTTATCCAGGCCGAGGCGCTAGTTGAAAAGTTATTGCACCCCCCCGATTATTCCCCGAATTTCATTCCGGTCGATAGCCAAACGACGATGAGGGCGTTGCGGTCCGTCGTCAACGCACACCGGGATGATCCCTTCATTCGCGAAGTGCAGTGGCGCGATTACTGGGAAAACGCAGGCCCGGTAAGGCGCGTGATCGCCAAGGGAAAGCATGGCAAGCACCGTGTGACGATCGCACTCGATTCGGGTCGGGTTCTGTCAAGCGCCTACGATGAGTTTCCCCAGGGAGATCTCGAATTCAGCGTTCCGGTGCAGGTGTATCCGATCTATGAAGAGGTCGAGGAGACTCACGAGATGCTCGAACGGATTCCGAGCGAGCTTCGGTATTTAAATTCCAGCGTGCACCGGGTTTCTGAGGATCCCTACGGGCCGCTTAAGACTATTCGTTACGATTTTGAAAAATACGATCCGCTCCTTGGCCTTACCGTGGCGGGTCGCCAGCAGGGTTTTTGGGCGATGGGTTTCGTCAAGCATGCGGCGTCGCGAATCATAGCGTCTCTCCCCTTAGTTAATAACAGTTTCTCAAACGGTGGCGTAGTTCTCGACGGCCGGTACGCCACCGTTAATCTTTATCCCGACGCGGTGAAGAATTTTCAGCACCTGAGTTTCACACCGGAGATGTCTCCCGCTTTTCTGCCGACTTTCCAGGAGATGCCCGATAAACCGGGACACGAGGAGATGGTGCCGTCAGGGTCGTTTCTGGGACGGCCGATCCATTCGCTGGACGAGGCATGGAAGCGGCTCGCACGAAGGCTACCCGATCACGATCCTGAGAGTTATGCCAACGACGGTTTTGACGAGATGCAGGTCTATTGGGCCGTGACACGGCTATTTGAAAGTTTGACCTCCATGGGTTTCACGGATCCCGATCTTTCAACGCGACCTTTTCACGCGTTTTTGTACTATCCGGACATCTCGTACAGAGATAATGCCTTCTATACCGACGACACGATAAATTTTACGACCTACTCCCCCAAAAGTTCTAATATGGCGCGCGATAACACGACAATTTGGCATGAGCTGGGGCATGGTGTGATGGATCGGCTCATGGGGGATCACATTCAGCTGGCCGACACCGGCGGCTTGAGTGAGGGGATGGCCGACTTCGTCGCTAGCCTGGTCGTATCCGACGTTACCGGGGGTCTCAGTTTTTCAGGCAAGCAGAGTATGCGCATTCTCAATAACACAGGGTTTCACCTCACCAATGAGGTCCACGATGACGGTGAGGCCTACGGTGGCGCGATGAATGATCTGCTGGAAGCAGCGGTGGCTCACTTCGGACGTGAGGGGCTCGTGAAGGTTACCGATTTGACCCTAGAGGCAATGCGTCTTTCTCGCAATCACCCTGGCCTGACGGCAAATGATTGGTTCGATCGCATGTTATTTGCGGACGACCTGGGGCATACGCCCGTCAGATGTTCGGGGGAACTGAGAGCGTTGATACTGAAATCTCTGAATGGTCGGAATTTCGAGTTTGGAAGCGACGCTCCGGCTAATTTCGAGGTCCGAAACGGTGACGAAGAATTGACCGCGACAGGCCCCGGATCGCGGCCTCGCCCGATTCCGCTCAGTCTTGCAGAAACGGCAACGGCGTCATTTACACTCAAGTTGCGCCTGATCCAGGGGAGTCACTTTAAATTTGAATACCCCGTGAAGCTGCGAGTCGAACATCGTCAAAGCCCCTTACAGGGGGCCGTTCATTGGGTTGGAGAGGAGAATAACCCCCAGGAATATGTATTGAATTCACAGTCCGACCTGCTTTCCGTCCCGCTCACGGTGACTGGAAAATGTGACTACGTGAATCGGCCGGACGGAAGTTGCGTGGACTACGTACATTTCCAGGTGTTTGGACGTAGCGATACCAAACCAGTGGCGAAGAAGCGATTCTACCTGCGCGTCATGCCCAAATAGTTAATTTCTGTCCCGTTTCTTCGAAACGCGACAGAAATTAATTAATGACGCGGCCACCTAAAGCACCGAACACCTTGGAAGAATCCATGAATTTGATGGTATAATATAGACAGATTTTCCACGTTTTTTTTGAGCGGGTTCTCGCTCGGATTTCTCAATCAACATGGGCACAATTTTAGGGCTGATAAAGCTTTCCTTTGCGAATTTGAAGATCAATAAGTTGCGATCCGCGCTGACGGTCGTGGGCATGGTATTCGGTACGGGTGCGGTGATTGCAACATTGAGCAGTAACGAGGGTGCTTCGCAGTTCATCAAAAAGGAACTCGAGAGTATGGGCACCAATATCGTCATGATTCAGACCGATGGTCAGGGCGCAAGCCTGGGCGAAGAGCACATCGACTTTCTCAAAAAGTATGTTCCCAATTTTCGGATGCTTTCGTTTGTCTCGGACGCCGGCAGCATGAACGTGCGCCGATCGGCACGTCAAGTCTCGGCCCGCGTCGTCGGGGTCGGTAGCGAGTTCTTCGGTGAGACTAAGATCGACATCGATCGGGGCAGGTTCTACGACTCTATCGAAGTCAACCAGACGGAATTGATCGCGGTGCTGGGCGCACAGGTCAAGAAAGACCTTTTCGGCGCTGGAAACGCCATCAATGAATATTTTCATCTGGCCCAGGGCCAAGATGGATTCAGTATCAAGGTTGCGGGAGTTCTGAAGGAAAAGGGATCGACGTCATCAACGCAGGCGGATGGAACGATCTTCATTCCGGTTAAAACGCTCGAAAAACTGAAAAGCATTCAAGGGGGCGGAGCATTGCTGGCTGGAACCCTCTTTGACGATGAGAAATCTGCCGAAGTGAGGGAAACCGTCAAGGGGCTCCTGCTCAAGCTGTTTCCCGGGGTGAACGTTACCGATGCCCGGGAGTCGATTGAGAAGACTCAAGGCATTTGGAAAAAGCAAAACCTGGTCGGAATTTGTCTCGCGATGATCAGTCTGGTAACGGGTGGCGTCGGAATCATGAACATCATGCTCCTTTCAGTGGCCCAGCGAAAAAAGGAGATTGGCCTTCGAAAGGCGGTAGGCGCGACGAACGTGTACATCCTTTCCCAGTTTCTGATGGAGGCGGTCATGGTCTGCTTTTTGGGCGGTATAGCCGGCATTTTGTTAGGAATGTTTTTTGGCCAGCAGGTGGCCAAAATGATGGGCCAGTGGGAAGCGGTGTTAAACACATCGACCATCGTCATGGCGCTCTTCTTTGCCGTCTTGACCGGAGTAGTCTTTGGGTTGGTTCCGGCCATTCGTGCCAGCCAGCTGGATCCCTACGAGGCACTGCGAGGGTAATCATGCAAGGCACCGCAACATTATCGAATCTCTGTGGCATCTCACGAAAGATTTGGGCCCACGAAAGTGTCGCCCTGCTAGCATGCCTGCTGGTGGCCGGCGGCTGCTCCAAACAATCGACAGCACCCGCCGCTGCAGAGTCGTCATCCGGCCAGATCAAGGTCGGGGGCGGTTCCGTAAAGGCGGTCAAAGGGCCCATCGAACAGACCGTGATACTCCGGGGAACGGTTCGGTCCAGTAATCGCATCGAGATGCGAGCCGAAAGAAAGGTGAAGATTTCCAAGAACCGGGTCAAAAATTTCGAATCGGTCAAAAAAGGACAGGTGCTTCTTGAGGTGGACAATTCGGAAACCGAAAGCAAGGTGAGAGAGTTCAAGGAAAAAAGCAAAACGATGGATCTCGAGTTTCAATCTGTAAATATCAAGTACAAACATGCTCAAAAAGTCGTGGATCGCAAAAAGTCGCTTTTCGACAAGGGGATTATTGCGCAAAAGGAGTTCGACGAGGCAACGCGGGACTTTCGGCTGTCCGGCTCGGAAATTCGGGCTAAGGAGTTGGAAATGGAAAAGCTCGGGCGCGAAGTTTCCGAAGCAACCGATCAGTTGAAAAGTTCTCACTTCGTTGCACCGATGGACGGGATGGTGACCGGTCTGGTCGTTCCAGACGTCGGGGGAACCGAGGTTCAGCCTGGACAAAGCATCGCAACCGTTTCGGATCCGGGCAAGTTGGCGCTCTGGGTGGGAGTCGAAGAGGCTAACCTGCATAAGGTTAAGCAGGAGATGAAGGCATCGATAAAACTCGACAGCGTTCCTAACGAGAAATTTGACGGAAGGATTATTTCGATTGGAACGAGTGAGATGCCCGGCGGCGCCAATCGCGGTCGGTTGTATGAGGTGGGTATCTCATTTGCAACCGGGGGAAAGGCGATCCGCGAGGGATACTCCGGAAAGGCGAAGATTTCATTTGAGAGCAAACCCTCAGCCATCACCGTCCCCGTGGCAGCACTTCGCTATCTTGATGGAAAGGATTACGTCTCGGTAGCCCAAGGCTTACAGGGAAGTCCCACCGCGAAACTGGTTACGGTTGGAATTCGAACCGACACCGAGGTCGAGATTCTCTCAGGCGTTTCCGAAAACGACACGATATTTCTGGCAGCAAACGACAAATAATTTACGTTACGATTTAGTAAATCAAATTGGTTCCGGACACGGCAGCTTATGAAATCCATTAAACACCTGACGATGCTGCTCCTCATTTCCGCAGCTACGCTCACCGCCGAAAAAAATTCCAAGTTTGAAAATCTAACCAAACCGCTCGACCTCTTTAAGGTGCCCTCCGATGTAAAGCAGGTCATGAAAAAAAACGAGCTCTTTGAGCTCGTCGGTGCCCGCGGCGTGAAGATCCGCATTGCCAAAGAGGATTTCGGAAACACGGTGGAACGGTATTGGTCCACCTACTCCGGCTACAATTGGCCGAAAGCTTCGCTGTCATCGAGCTACAGATTCGGCCAATCAGCATCGGCCGGTACCCTGAGCAGTCATTCAAAAACCTTTTCGGCCGACCTCGGAATAGCCGGTGATACAGGTTGGGGTTTGTCGTACAGCATCGGGCTGCCTAGCATTTCAAGAACTCTGACCGATGCACCAACCTACAACTCGGAATCGGACACGTTTTCGCTGGGGGTTTCGAGTCTCCAGTTCAAGCTCTTGAATGGTTCTCTTTTCGCCATCGGCAGAGCTGCCAAGGATAAAGAGGATCTGGGGATGGATCAGGCCCGCCATGCCCTCAAAAGTACGGTACTGGGAGCCATTCAGTCTGCCGAATCGGCCTTCTACGACGTTCTTCTCAAGCAGATTCGGGTTCAAGTGCTGGAGTTGGGAATGGCCTCGAGTCAGGCCCTACTCTCCGATATCAAGGAGATGGTTGCGGCCGGTGAGTCGGACAGGCTTTCGATACTAAAAACCGAGCTACAGATTGCCCAGAGCGAAACGGATCTCCTGATGGCCAGAATCGAGCTGAACAACTCGCGTCAGTCACTTCGCGATCTCGTGGCCTATAAAATCGACGAAAAGGTCGATTTTTACCCCGACCCCAACGAGCTCAAGGCCGTTCCCGTCATTCCGGATTTGTCTCCCACTAACGCGATTGAAAGAGGGCGGAAATCGCGCCCTGATTACTTGAGCGCCGTTATCAACAGAAGAAAAGCGGAACTGGATCTTAAAGTCGCGTTTTCGGGTACGCTTCCGTCGCTCAATTTGACCTTTTCATACGGTTATTCCGGGTCGGGTACCACCTTTACCGCGGCCAAAGATCAGGCGTTGCTTTTTGGCCCGCCCACAGCAAGCGTTGGCCTCGGGTTCTCTTACCCGTTATTTAATGATTCGGCCGACTCATCGTATCGACAGGCACAGCTGACGCTCAGGCGGTCCGAGGTACAGGTGGAGGAGGCGCTCAACTCCATGATCAAGGAGATTTCCAGCGCCATCATCGGGGTCGAAATGGGACAACGACGGCTCAAGACGGCCGACATGTCACGACAGCTCTCGGAGAAAAAGCTGGCGGCCGAATTTGAAAAGTTTCGGGTGGGTGAAAGCAAGATTAAGGATGTCATCGACTATCAAAACGAGGTCAATAACGCTCGGATCTCCGAGATCAACTCGCGGGTCGATTTCATGAAAAGTTTGAGCAGTTTTAGGACAGCCATCGGCGATCTTCCCGATGGAGTAACTTTGAGTTTCAACTAAACCCTGTCGTGCCATGAGATTCCAGTCGAAACGCGACAGAAGATACCTATAAACTGGTTACTAACAAGGATCCGACAATGATCGAAATGGAGGACATTAAGAAGAGTTTCAAGATGGGAAACTCCGAGGTGTGGATTCTAAAGGGTATCTCGCTTTACATAGGCGAAGGGGAATTCGTATCGATCATGGGTCCGTCGGGATCGGGAAAATCGACTCTGTCATCCATATTAGGGTGTCTTTCGCGCCCCACTTCGGGCACCTACACCATCGACGGCAAGGATTCGATTCGCGCGTCCCATAATGACCTAGCGCGACTGCGCAACAAGAAGATCGGTTTTATATTTCAGGATTTCAATCTGCTGGAGGGGGTTTCCGCAGTGGATAATGTCGCGCTCCCGCTCTTTTACGGCGGGGTGAGTGCCTCCGAACGTCGCAGAAAGGCGATCGATTGCCTTAAAAAAGTAGGCCTGTCCGACCGGCTATATCACACACCCAAGCAGCTCTCCGGCGGGCAGAAGCAGCGGGTAGCGATCGCCCGTTCTCTGGTGAATGATCCAACCTTTCTTTTCGGCGATGAACCCACCGGCGCACTCGACAAGAAAACGGGCCACGAGATCATGGGGCTCATGCAGCGCCTCAATCTGAACGGCCATACGGTGGTTCAGGTAACTCATTCAGCTGCCGACGCCAATTTTTCCAAACGCATTCTTCACCTCGTCGACGGGCTCATCGTGAAGGACGAGATGGTCGAAAAGCCCACCATCGGAGTGCTCGATGCGTCCATCGACATGAAGGACGAGGTGACCTCTCGTTTTTGGCGGGTCGCCCAGTCTACCCCCCTCATGAACCCCGAGAATTTGGCGCTCCTCAAACAGCTGCTGGCCAGCTCCAAGTCGAGCGAGGCCGTGGTCGAGGCCGTGCGGGCTATAAGTCGGTGGGAGCAGGTCGACGATCTGATCGAGGAGTTGTTTCGACACGAACACTGGGCCGTGCGTTCGGAGGTAATCAAGATTATTTCCGCCAAACCCAAAGACAAATCGATTCCCTATTCGCTCAGAGCGCTCGAGGACGGAAACGCCTGGGTACGGTATCTGGCCGCCAACCACCTGAAGAAAAACTGGCCTATCCCGATGACCGATGATGAAAAGAAAAAAGTTCTCGCCCATGTCGACGACGATGACGAACGGGTGCGTGCCAGTATCGTCGCGTTCGTGTCGCAATGGAAACAGGCGGATCTGATCCCGTGGTTTCAAAAGGCCATGCAGGACAAGGACGGTCGCGTTCGGGCGAATGCCCTGGATGCGGTGATGCCGCTTTTCTTGTCGAAATCGGCCGCTCCCGATGTCATTGAATCTGTTCGAGTGCACTTGGAGGACAAAAACAATCGTGCCCGGGCCAATGCGGCCATTCTGTTATACGGGTACGAGCCGAAGGAATCGCTGCACATTTTGTCGACCATGGTCGTCAGTGACAACAACCTCATGCGCGCCTCGTCGGCGTGGGCGCTGGGCCAAACGGGAAACGATCAAGCCGGCATGCTACTTCTCGAAAGGTTGCGGATTGAGCGCGAAGAGCTCGTACTCGGTCAGGTTGTGCGTTCACTGGGCAAACTGAGTAAGGACGTTTTCCCTCTCTCCAGGCAGCTCTCCATTCTCTTCACCGAACCCAAACCCGAACCCGTAGCCGAAGCGGCTTAGTCCGCGTAACCTGGCAACGTGAGACCCCGATCTTCAATCGTTGTTTACTCCGCGTTAGGCGTAGCCATCACGGCCGTGCTGACCGCCATCCTATTTTGGTTCCTCGGCCCCAGTTTCGCGAGACGTAAGCTCATCACATTCAATTCCGAGTTATCCGAAACGGAGCTGGCATCCAGGGATTCCGTTAGCAAACTATTGAGCGCGCTTCGGGCCGAGGTGCCGGTATTTGATTTTAATCACCGCTCTCTAATCACACATTCTCTGTTGCGGTTGGGTAACGCATCTATTAATTTCACCATTCATGGGAGGGTCGATGTTTCAAATATTTCATTTGTGCAGTCTGGTTTTATTGCTATGTACCGCATCCTTTTCGTCGGTAAATGACGAGTACCTCAAGGTTTACGAGGCAAGACTCAAAATGGCGGGATCCGAGCTGACGCGTGTTCGGGCCGATGTTGATTTTTATGCATCGCAGCAATTAAGACTTGAAAAGCTTCTCGGCAAAGGGGCCGTCACCACTGAGGAATATGAGCGCACGGTTGCCGATTACAAAAAAGCCGCTGCCCTGGAAACCCTGGCCCTGGCTCTCGTTGACGAAAAGAGGGCGGAGCTGGCCATCGTTTCCCACAAAATACTTTCTGGCGAAGCGATTTCGACCTGCCGGTAACGGCTCCACCTGCCGGTACGGGCTCGACTCGGTGGTATACTATTTGGATGACATTATTCTACCTCTTTGCAACCTTACTCTCCGCCGGCCAATTTCCCGTATATGAGATTCCGTTTTCCGGCGTCTCGCGTGATAATTTCATCGAAGGATCGATTGCGGGAAAGCTGGCGCAGTCGGCTCTGTATGCGTCGCTGACGCCGAAACCGTTCGTCTATGCGACCGATTTTAAGAATGACGGTGATGCCGCGTTTGTCGTGGCCGGTGTGAACCCATCCAGTCGCCTGCGCAAACTGCGCTCGCTCACGGGACTGTCCATGGATCGCGTGGACGGGCGCATGGTAGCCTCAAACGCCAAGCTTCTCAAACGCGATCTGGCCCACGTCGAGAAATCCTGGACCGGAATCGGAAACGTCGGCATCCGCCGTTCCAACGACGGATTTTTGAGCAGTGGCGAAAAATTTCTCGAGCGCCTGATGGCCGATAACGACCTGGTATTGGGACAAAAGCTTACCCACCAGAAAGTGGCCGAGCCCCTCATGAAAGCCATTGGGACCTTTGAAGCGGCACAGGCCGACGGCACGTTTGAATATGGCGGTAAAAAATACGCTATTAAGGCCGGCAAGATGGCGGGCGACAGCTTTCTTTTCGATCTCCTTAAGAAGAGCGATATTCGTCGGACCAGTCGCAGCGGTTGGATCGGGTTTGGCATGCAGGGGAGTCCGTTTAACGATGAATTATTCGCCAACTGGTATTTCGAAATCACGCCCGCGACAGGCGGAAAGGGTATTCGAGGGGACGCGCTCACCAGCCAGTTGATTTACCGCTACGGTTTCTATCAGGGCGGCAAATACCGCATGGATCCGTCGGCCATCATCCGGTTTTTCGAAATCAAATCCGCGACCTGATTGGCGTCTCTTGGGGCTCGCCCTTAGCGAACCCCGTTTAACAGCGACTCGACAAGATGCTTCTGTAGTTTTTCATAATCATTCAACTTTCCACCCGGTTGAACGGATGTCGCGACGCGAGCGGTTCGAATCCCCGAGATCTCCGAAAAGCGATCCATTGTCTTTTGTGGTGCATATTCGCCGGACAAAGCCACCTTCACTCCGGCATTTTTGGCGCCCTGTGCAATCTCGGCAATCCGGCCGGCAGAAGGGGGGACACCCGGCTTTTCTTCGATACTGCCAAACGAGCGGATTCCATATGCCTCGACGAAATAGGCGAATTCCTTGTGGTACTCGATAACGTGAGGCCTGGGCAGTTTCAAAAATGGCGACAGCTGGACCCGGTTTTGTTCTAAAAGACGGTCCAGTTTTTTTACGAGAGCCTGAAGGTTTTTGTCGTACGCTACCCCATGCATGGGATCCACCCGCTTGAGAGCGAAAGCTATCTGGGAGCTTGCTTCGCCCAATGCCTTGGGACTCAGCCAGAAATGGGGATTGCCGCCCGGGTGTGTGTCTCCCATCGAGCGATCGGTTTTGCCCACCGGCAGATCCAGAGCGGCACGAACCCCTAGACCAAGCTCGCAGTACCCTTTCCCCCCAGGCTGGACCTGGGCGTTTCCCGAACGCGCGAGCACCTTGGGCATCCACCCGATCTCAAGGTCCATACCCACGATACAGACGATATCGGCGGCCGCCACCCGACGAATGAACTCGGGATTGGCATCCACATAATGCGGGTTCTCGGTACCGCTCAGAAGGGGCGTTACCAGGGCGAACTCCCTGCCGATTTCCGCTGCCGCCCAGGCCAAATCCGTTGTCGACGTAACAACGGAAATCCTAGCGAAACACTCAGGTATCGCTACGAAAATGAATAGCAGAAACAACCAAGGCATGGCTTTTACTCTCTAAAAATCATGGGCCGGGTGGGAACCCAAAATGAAAACAGCCTGAAGTTCAATAAATCTTTGGGCATTGGATTCCGCCCCCTGCTCGAGGTGGCCTGTAGCATTGTAGGCTAGACGGATCGTCGAAAACTCACTGGCCTTATAGGTAATCGTGGGGACTATCCCAAAATCATAATTGCCTAACCGATTATTTTCGGCGTCGACCCTGCTCAAAACCGTAAACCCATCCAGACGCATTCCCAGTGAAAGGCTTTGTCCCAACCCCATCTGCGGGAAGACATAAAATCCAAAAATATCCTCGGCGTCTCCCGTGGCGGGAGTACTGCGACGAAACCAAAACTCGGATTGAAACAGGAATTTCAAATTCTGAGCCTCGCGCCACTTCGCCGTGAGGTCTAATCCCCAGAAAGAGGATTTTACTCCTGCGCTATCGGTACGACCCAGATAGTTGAGACCGGCCTGCAGGCCACCGCCCCCAAAAAGGGAACGGTAGGTTGCCAGTCGCGCGTAGTGAGTGGCAACATTCGGCTTGGTCCCGCGGCCGTGAACGTGGCCGAATTTCCAGCCATTCGTCACACCAATCGTCAGATCGAGATAAAACGGTACCGGCATGAGAACTGCGTACTCGATGCCGGAGTCGCTAATTCCCTCTTCCCCAAAAAGATCGGCAAAAATTTTTGGAGCCGAGGTAAACGGCCAGTCGTGACGGTGAAACTGATTCAACCGGCCGATTCCCAAAAAATATTGCCCTATCCGGAAACGGGAGCGCGGGATGAGGCGGGTCGATCCCAGAGTCAATTCGTGCAACTCGAAAACCACCTCCCCTTTCTCGTCGTGGGCCGCCATGGCCAGGGAACCGTCGAAGAGGTGATCGATCGGGGCGTAAAGAAGGATCTCCGCTTCACGGGGAAGAAAAGTGCCGTCAGCGGTTCCGCCGAAGCCGCCGACAAGATCTCCGGCAGCGGAGATCTCAAGGCCGGTCCCGGCCGGCTCGGCCCGTGCCGGCTGGGTCCCGATGATTCCCACGATTAGGAGTATGACTATGCTGCCGAGTCGAAACATGCGACTTTCTTTCAAATAAGAAAGCCTATTCTACTTCGTGACCCTTGCCTACGGTAGCCTCGGTAACCTTGGCCTTCGCGAGCACGAATCCCCAGAACGAGGCGCTTCCCTGACCGGGACACTCCATGCCCTCGGTTTCCGAGTTCAGCCTTGCATTATCCGCCGTTAACTCGGTTGTCGAAGCGTCCCAGACCAATACATGGGCCGGCGATTCATCGTTGTGAACGTCGAGCTGAAAGCTCAAGTCCCCAGAGGCATCGATGTCTGAGAATCGGCTTGATACGTCGGTGCTCTTTTCTCCGGCGAGGAGTTTCACAGATAGTGCATTGGTGTGGCGCGAGAACAGAATTCCAACGCCGTTTTGTAACTTATTGTCGGCATTGGCGATGAGTGTCAGGCTTGCCCCGTCCTCGAGCTGGAATTTCAGGCCGAAGCTATGAGCTGACTCCGCCTTGTTGTCGAGCGGCATCCTGTAAACGATGCTGCCGCTTCCGGAAATTGCGGTACCGGAATGGGTGAGTGAGCCCGCATCAACGATAATGTAATCCAGACCACCCAGGGTGTAGGTCTGGGAGCTTGTTTTGGAACATCCAGAGAAAAGAGGCGCGCCGAGAATCAAAGTGAGCGCCATTTTGACGGCAGTTAAAGTGTTCATTGTTTTCGTTGTTTTCGCTGTTTTAGTTGTTTTCATAGGGGCATCCTTAAAATTACGGGTTCGCATCAGGGCCTTTGTGCCCGATTCCACGAGGCGGTGCAACGACATTATTTTCGCTCTATCTTCTCTGCTCCCTTTCGGTGGGCCAGGTATTTGTGCAATCCGCCCGTGGAACCTGTGTTTAATGTGATAAATCTCCGTAAATTTGCCGGTTTTCACACCGTTTACCGGATGCATCCAGGTACCGGCACCGACTGATCACTCTTTCGACACCGCCGACTAGTTTTTATGCAGCTTCACCACCGTCGCTGATTTTGCGGCCTGACGTTTTTGGGAAATAAATCAGTCGCATAGGCCCAAACTCCAAACGAACGGTCGGACTTGCTTTGGGCACTACTTTTGCAGTGTCATGTCGCATGGGACCGTCCATCACAGCCTCTCTGACATGCCTGATGGTTTTTTGCCTTCTCCTGTGCGGATGCGGCACCGGAAAGGATGTCGGAGCGACCGAAATTACGAACGCGGGGTTGGCCAATACCCAGGCCGTTTATGATACTGCAACAAAAACCTTGCGATTGAAGCTGGGAAATCCGGAAATCACGCTCCACATCTCGGGATCATCCGTCTCGGGCATTAAGGCTAGTGAATCCACTTCCGGCCCGTATTCTGTTTTTAATGGAGTTGCCAACCTCATTATCGAATCCCATGGATCGGCCGACCTAGGCCCATTGGAGATTGACGGTAATCTTGAAGTTTCCGCTGCCAAAGGAATCTACGTCGGCGGAATCATCGTCACAGGCGGCAGCGCCATCGGCGGCGTCGTCGGAATCAGCCCTTAAACACACTCGCCGTTAGCGTCGAGTAAAACTGCTGGTGCGTGCAATCGATGGTGATGGGAGTCACCGCCACGTACCCCTCGTTCACCACAAAACAATCGGTATCCTCGCCCCCTTCAAAGCGCAGGTAGTGGCCACCAATCCAAAAATAGTCTTTTCCCCGCGGATCGGACCGACGACTCACCTCATTGGCGTAAAACCGAAATCCCTGCCGCGTAATTTTCACCCCGCGAATCTGGGCGCGATCCCGATTCGGAATATTTACATTGAGCAAAGTATGCGGCGGAAAAGTAACACCGCGGGTAGTTTCGACAACCTGGCGGGCAAGAACCGCCGCCATCTCGAAACGATAGGGCTCCGACGGGTAATTGGGCAGCGTCTGATGCAAATCCACCAAGGAAACGGCATAGCTCGGTATGTTCATCAACGCTCCCTCGCGAGCCGCAGCCACCGTACCGGAGTAGTGAATATCGGTTCCGAGATTGGCGCCGCGGTTCGTCCCGGACAGAATGATATCCGGAGGACCCTTCATCACTTCTCGAATGCCTAAATAAATGCAATCGGCGGGAGTACCAGAGGTCGAATATACCTGGTCACCGTGGTGGGTGATTCGAAGCGGCTTATGGAGCGTAAGACTGTGGCCCGCGGTGCTGCGCTCGCGGTGGGGCGCCACCACCGTCACATCACCGATGACCCTCATCTCCTTGGCTAAAGCATGAATTCCAGGAGACTCGATCCCGTCGTCGTTACTTATAAGAATCTTCATCCTCGCCCCTTTGCCATAAGATACTTTTCGATAAAAACCTGAAGTCGGCCATCGAGCACCGCCATAACGTCACCCGATTCGTGATCGGTACGGTGATCTTTTATCAGGCGGTACGGGTGCAGTACATAAGAACGGATCTGACTTCCCCAGGCGATATCCATTTTCGAATCCTCAATCACCTTCTGCTCAGCCCGTTTGATCTCGAGCTCCCTTTCGTACATTCTGGCCTTTAAAATCTTCATCGCCACCGCGCGATTCTGGTGTTGCGATCGTTCGTTTTGACATTGGACGACGATGCCCGTCGGAAGGTGAGTCAACCTCACCGCGGAGTCGGTTTTATTCACCTTCTGGCCGCCTGCGCCACCCGCCCGATAGGTGTCCACGCGTAGATCCTTTTCCAGAACTTCGATTTCTATCTCCTCTTCAATATCCGGAAAAACATACACCGAGGCAAACGAGGTGTGACGCCGGTTGTTGGAATCGAACGGGGAAACACGAACGAGTCGATGTACCCCCACCTCGGCTGAGAGAAAACCGAATGAAAACTCCCCCTCGACCGTAAAGGTTGCCGATTTCATCCCGGCCTCTTCCCCCACCTGAGTATCAACGATATTGGTCTTAAACCCCGCATCTTCGCAGTATCTCAGATACATCCGCATAAGCATCTGCGCCCAATCCTGGGCTTCGGTTCCGCCAGCACCGGCATTTATCGAGACGATCGCATTGGCGCGATCGTTTGGGCCACTGAGCATTTCCCGTATCTCGAGCTCGCGCACCGCTTTTTCAGAACGAGCCAGCTCCACGGCGGCATCCGCGAGATTGCCAGGGGTTGGGTCATCTATTGCAAACTGAGTCAAAACCAGGAAATCGGAAACCGAGCGATCAGCCTCGATCCATTTGCTTTGCAGACTGGTACGGCCGGCCTTTTCCTTAAGCAGGGTCTTTGCCTTCTTGGAATCGTTCCAAAAACCTTCGGCAACCTCGAGCTGTTCAATTATTTCCAGCCGGGTTTTTATTTTAGCGGGTTCAAAGACGCCCCCGGAGGGCCTCCAGGCGCGTTTGCAAGGAGCCGGATTCCCGGCGAAGCTCTTCTAATGTGGGGACCTCTTGCATGATTTACTCCTCTTGAAACCGGACAATTCAGCCGGCCGAGAGGAAATTTAAACTAACTTAGGCATGACTTGCAACTGCGATCGGCCACTCTTGCCGGTGGCTGCGCAGGGCGAAGTATTTAGAACCTGGCAAAATTAAAACCGAAGTTGAAACCGGGAAAACCGAACGCAAAACCAAAGGAGAACAAACGCCGACCCCTGCCACAACACCGCCCCCGATGGGCACAACGATTGCCGTAACCATGGCGATGGCCACAGCTTCGGAATCCCTGTCCGAATCCCTGTCCAAATCCCTGTCCAAATCCACCGCCGTATCCCATTTGGCAGCCACCGCCCATGAAACCGCAACCACCCTGCATTGGCATCGCATAACGATAACCGCCACCGCAGCCACCACCCATCGACCCGCAACCACCCTGCATCCCGTGATTTCCAAGGTAGGAGGGCTGAGACTGAATGTTAATCACATTCACCACCGTGGTCGAAGTCGGATACTGCATCGGCCTATAAGCTGGCTGTCCCATATAGTTCGCCATTGCGGGAAGCGAAATCGCAAACACCAGAACAATCGAATATAAAGTCTTCATACAGTCTCCATTCAACAGCAGGACTACCCTGCCGACAGTCAATCTCGAGAGTTAACTAGAGCAAGTCACATGCCAAGACGGAACGAAACTAGCGGGTGCCTGAAATCCGGCGACGGACACTGCGGGTGATGGGGAGTGACGATAAACGGCAAAACGACTGATAAAAGTTTAAACATTGAAACACTGAGAATACGTTACGCGTTGGCTTGAGTGATAAGCCTTACGCCGTCGAGAGTCAGGTCCGGAAGGTAGTCAGAGTGACGCTGGAGGCGATCCACGAATAGAACGCCAAGCCCGCCGGTCAGGCAAACGGTAATGGGTTCACCCAGTTCACGCTCAGTTCGGGCCAAGAGACCATCGATCATATCGGCGTACCCATACAATAATCCGCTCTGAATACAGTGGGTCGTATTCTTTCCGATCACACGACTCGGGAACCGAAGATTCACAGAAGAAAGCTGAGAGGTTCGGGAACTCAGTGCCTCGAGCGCGATTCTCACGCCTGGCAAAATGACTCCCCCCTCATAAGAAGGCCGTTTCTCTCGGCAAACAACAACATCAAACGTAGTCGCTGTACCAAAATCCACAACGACACAGGGCAATTTAAGATTCAGCGCGGCAAATTGGGCGTTAGCGAGACGATCGGCTCCCACCTCGCCGGGCGCATCGACCGCGATATCAAAAGCCAGTCGGTTACTGGCTCTGATTTCAAAAACCCGACTTTTCATCAGATAGCGTTCGGCAAATTCCAAAAAGATTCGGTCGACGCTCGGCACGACACTGCACAGTGCAACCCGATCGATGTCCTCAAATTTGAAGGAAGCGATGGTAAGAAGTGGGTGTAGAAACGCCGCCAGCAGATCGGGACTCGTGGCAGCCCGGGTTTCAAAGCGCCAATGATGAATGAGTCGACCACCGATGCGGGTTACCGATTCCGCAGAGTAAATACCAAATGAAGTCTGGGAGTTTCCAATGTCTACGGCCAAAAGCATGTCAATTCGCCGGTGTAATACACGGCACGCTCACCTTTGGAGTTAGATAGCATAAGCCCACCACTATCATCAATTCCCAGCAAGGTTCCCACGGTAGCCGGAGTTCCCGCTGCAGGTCGTGCAGAGACGCCCCCTTCAACCCCCTGTCGAATCTGGGCTTCCGTCACTCCCGACTCGCGTAGCTCGACCCGTTTGCCGACCATCCGACAGTTCTTTTCCCAAAGATATTGAATCGGACCAAAGCCCTCAGCTCGGTACACGTCATAAAGCGTTGTTATTTTGCGCAGGCAAACACTTAAAAGTTCATCCAAATCGAACGGCTGCCCGCCTGTTTCCGCGGAAAAGGAGGTCGCCTTGAACGGATTTGGCATGTAAGAGCTAAGCTCCGTCAGGGGCACGTTTACGTTGACCCCAATCCCAATCACGCAGATCGAAATACGCGCGTCGGCCAGCCCTTCGCACAGGATCCCGCAAACCTTTTTCCAGTCGATGAGAATATCGTTGGGCCACTTAAGCGAAATGTCCTTGGATTTCGGAAGTGACTCCTTGATAGCCTGAGCCATGGCTACGCCGGCAAGCAGAGGCAGATCGGTTGAGCGCCTTCCTGGATTAGGGGACAGTAATATCGAAAAATACAGCCCACCGGGCGGTGAGTGCCATTTGCGCCCCCCACGTCCGCGACCTGCCGATTGAGAGCGCGCAACCACCACGGTGCCAATCTCGGCCCCCTCTCGGGCGATCTCCTTTGCCTTCTGATTTGTTGAATCACAGGAATCGAACTTATGAACCCGCTCATTACTCATGTTCATACGGGTGGGTCTTCCTGCTCCTTAAGCAGCTTGTCCAGTCGTTCTTGAACCAATCGTTCGACTATTCCCGGCAAAACCGCATCCAATTTGCGCGCCACCAAGCTATCCAGATCCCGCAGTGTATCGGTGGAATTCTGGCGGAATTTCGTCGCCGGCATCGCCGGTGCGTCGGGATTAGAATTGTCTGTTTGTCCCATACCACCTCCTGTTTCGCTGTATTGCAAATTGGCGCCATCCGCGCCATCCCATAGCGGGGCAATCATATCAACGGGCTCTAGCGCGGCGCCGTCCGTCCATTGCGCCTCGCCCGCCTGGGCCTTTTCAGCCTCCTCAAGAGTTTCACGCGCCAAATCGGATTCGTGCGCAAAAGCATTATTGAAAATTTGGTGCAGCCTTTGATCGTCACCCGATTCCAACGTTCCGGTTCCCACCGCCTCAGTTCCCAGCGTCTCATTGGACGCACCAGCCGTCGAACCGACCATCACAGCATCGATAGACTGGGCCAGGGCCTGCGGAGTAAACGGCTTTTGAAGAGTCCCGGCGTAGTGTTTCGAATCGGTTTTAGAACGCGCGGAAATGAGGACCATGGGCGGAACCTGACGATCGCGTCCCAACCGAAGCTCTACCTCCTTGGGAAAGCTCGAAGCGTTCGGTCCCAAGACAGTATCGGAAACCAAGACCACCGATGGTTGGCTTTCGGAAATTGATCTGATCGCTTCTACCGACGATTTGGCAAATAGAATTTGGAAACGATTGCGATCGAGCGACAACGCCACTACCTTTTGCACGGTCAGACTGTCATCCACTAATAAAATTTTTGGTTTCATAATTTTCGCCAGTTCACTCGAGTGGCCACTTGAGTGGTCAGTATACCGCCAAAACAGTGTCTGGATACTTTTTACCATCACGATGCTGGCAAAATGCTTCCAGACACCGTTTTAATGAATTGTTTTGCTTCGCGTCTTCTAATTGAAATATTAGTTAATTACTCGCAGCAGCAATTACACAGACTTGCTGACCGTTTCATAACCAAAAAAATGAAGAATTTTTCATTTTTCCCTCAACTTTGCCAAACATTCTGTCGAAGTAACCTATGGAAGGTCAGTAGAACGGCAGTTAGGTTCACTAGGCGATCCGATTCTATCTCGGGCGGCTTGGCCCGGCGTCAGTAAGGAAACCGACGCTCACCGACGCTTACCAAAGCGGTGGTAGAGACATCAAAGGAGGATGTATGGGACTCAGGGTAAACACTAATATCCAGTCGCTCACAGCGCAGCATCGATTGTCACTCAATCGGGAAAGTCTGGAGCACGCGCAAAACAAAATATCCTCGGGGTCTCGAATCGTCAAAGCGATGGACGATGCTGCGGGGTTAGCGCTCTCAGAAACATTAAGGGCCACAGTGCGGGCTACTCAGCAAAACATCGTCAATGCCCAGAACGGATTCTTCCAACTTCAAACGGCCGACAGCGCCTTAAATGAGATCACTAACATCATAGTTCGCATGAAGGAGCTCTCCACCGCCGCATCATCGGATACCAACGGAAATAAGGAACGCACCCACCTGGATGCGGAATACCAGGCGCTTAAATCGGAACTCAACCGTATTTCCGCGACGACTAAATTTAACGGCCGGCCTCTACTCGATGGGGGGGGCGACGTGGATATTCAGGTCGGTCCGACGAATATAGATGATGTGGACCGCATTCGAGTCACCACCAATTTCGAGGTCAACGCGAATGGTTTGGGCATCGGTGGTTTAGCTATCGATACAGCTGAAGGAGCCCGAGATTCACTTGAGCCACTGCTCGACGGACTGGATCGAATTGCGGTAATCCGTGGAGTTATCGGCGCAGGGGAATCGCGCCTAAACTCCACGGTAAAACACTTAATGCAGTACGAGGAGAATCTTCAGGGAACGTTCTCCCAGATTCGCGATGCTGATCTGGCCCATGAGACATCCGAAGCTACGAAATACAACATCCTTTCGCAGGCCGGGATCTCGGTTCTTTCGCAGGCCAACGTGGCCCCGAAAATGGCGCTGAAACTTCTGGAATAACGGACTCTCCCTCGTCGCGTCGCTACCTATCGACGCTTCGCTCCCCCTTTACGCTTTGATTTCTTCTTCGTTGCCTTTTTCTTCGACTTCTTCTTGGCTTTCTTTTTTGCCATGTTAGTTACCCCCGTGATGTCTAGAATTGAAGTTTGAGTTCATAATGCCACTCGCCCCCCAATATCCCGACAGATTGTTGTTTCGTCCAGAAAACTCCCAGCTGATTCGCCAATCACACACAAGGCGTAACTGGCAATTTTTAGTTTGACGCAAAACTCAATCCGGATCAACTGTAATTCGTCTGCATTTACAACTCTTTCTGACATTGCTATCTTGGTTTTTTGGTAGTGATATTTTCCAGCCGCTCAAAACGCGGCCGATTAGAAACAAAATGGCCCCTGCGAGGAGGACAGATTGACCGACAGTGTGGTTTTAACCAGCGTCGATGAAGTTCTCAAATGGGGCAGAACCAATTCTCTGTGGCCGCTTACCTTCGGTCTCGCCTGTTGCGCGATTGAAATGATGGCGACAGGGGCGGCGGACTACGATCTCGAAAGATTTGGTTGCGGAGTATTTCGAGCAACCCCGCGCCAAGCCGATGTGATGATCGTGGCTGGCACCGTGACTTTGAAAATGGCGAGTCGCATTCGTCGACTCTACGATCAGATGCCCGATCCTAAGTGGGTGATCTCGATGGGCAGCTGTGCCAATAAAGGCGGCCCCTACTGGAAGGAAGGTTATCACGTCTTAAAGGGGGTAGACCGCATCGTCCCGGTCGATATTTATGTTCCAGGATGTCCCCCACGTCCCGAGACGCTTCTAGAGGCCGTGATTAATTTGCAGCGAAAAATTCGAGTTCAGGAGTCCGCATTCGCCCCCTCCCCTGACTCTCTCGCCAAAGATCGCCCGCAGGTTTTGGCATGACCCACACCCAGGTGTTTGACTCTCTCAAAGCACTTTTGCCGGCGTCGGTAATGGAGTTCGTGGTGCAAAAATCGGATGCCAATATCAAAACAGACGGTTTTATCAAGATAGACGGCGCCGCCATCGTTGAAATTGCGACCCTTCTGCGAGATCGCCTTGGATTTGAAACCTTAAGCTGCATCAGCGGCGCCGACCACCCATCGATTCCGGCGTTTAGCGTCACATACCATTTTGCCTCGTACCAGCACCGGCAGATGATCGCTCTAAAGGCCTTCACGGCGCGTACTGAAACCGATGAGTTGCCATCGTTATCGGCGCTTTTTAAGGCGGCGAATTGGCTGGAGCGGGAAACTTACGACATGTTCGGCATTCGATTTAGTAACCACCCCGATCTCCGCAGAATTCTGTGCCCTGAAGACTGGATCGGCTTTCCACTACGCAAGGATTATAAAGCACCGGATTACTATCAAGGAATGCCGATCCCACTCAGCTTTGATGATGAAAGCCCGTCAATCATGACACCCGGTACACAATCATGACACCCGAGACACCCGATTTAAGGCCAAACTCTCACGTCAGGGCCGAAACGAATCTTCGCTCCTCGGAAAATCTTAAGACCGACGACCTTAAAACTGACGAACTCCTCATCAACATGGGGCCGCAGCATCCCAGCACGCATGGCGTACTACGGGTCATCATCAAAACGGATGGGGAGATTGTGAAGGAGTCACAACCCGAAATTGGCTATCTCCACCGTTGCATGGAAAAACACGCCGAAAATGTCGACTGGGGCGGGGTTACGCCGTTCGTGGATCGCATGGATTATCTTGCATCCATGAATAATGCGATGGGGTACGCCATTGCCGTTGAATCCCTCCTGGGCATCCAGGTTCCTCGGAGAGCTGAATACATTCGGGTGATCACGTGCGAACTGCAACGCATCGCCAGCCACCTGATGAGCTTTGGCACTTACGGTCTAGACATGGGCGCATTTACATCCTTTATGTACGGATTTCGCGACCGCGAGATGATTCTGGACATTTTCGAAATGCAGAGCGGTGCGCGATTGCTTTACAACTACATCGTGGTGGGCGGAACATTTCGGGATGTGGACTGCGAAATCGTCGACAAAATCAAAAAGTTTCTCGTCTATTTCAAGCCAAAAGTGGACGAGTATAACAATCTGCTGTCGTACAACCAGATTTTCATCCAGCGCACTAAGCACGTCGGGATAGTCGATCTGCCGACCTGTTTCAGCTATGGGCTTACCGGAGTTCTGCTCCGCGGGGCCGGACTTCGATGGGATTTGCGAAAGGATTTACCGTATTCCATCTACCCCGAGGTGGAATTTGACGTTCCCGTGGGCTCCGGCGAGATGGGCACTCTGGGGGACTGCTGGGATCGCCACATCGTCAGAATGCGCGAAATGATTGAGAGCGTGCGCATCATCGAGCAATTGATTGACGGAATTCCTGAAGGGGCTCACCGCGCCAAGGTAGCCAAAACCATGAAGGTTCCTCCCGGGGAAATCTATTCCCGAACGGAATGCCCGCGGGGCGAGCTTGCGTTTTACATTATCGCGGACGGGGGGCCTAAGCCCTATCGTGTTAAAGTAAAGAGTCCGTGCTTTTTGAATATCAGTGCTCTGGACGAGTTGACGCGTGGATCGATGGTCGCCGACCTGGTAGCGACGATCGGCAGCCTCGACATCGTTCTGGGGGAGGTCGACAGATGACGTTTTTACAGTATATGGCACTTATTCGCGACACGATCACATCTACCGCCAAAGGAATGGCGATCACCCTCAAGGTGTTTTTTAAGGTGCCCACAAAAGGCTCGGTAACCATTCAATACCCGGAGATGCGCGACACCATTGCGTTAATTTCGCGAGGTCTACTTTTTAACGATGTCGAGGACTGCATCTCCTGCCTCGCATGCGCGAAAATCTGTCCAGTCGATTGCATCTATATAGAGGCGGAGAAAAAGCCGGCCACCGCGGTGGCGGAATTTACTAAGGGCGGGGTTAAAAAGACGCTCAACTTGAAGCAGTTCGATATCGATGTGTCGCTGTGCTGTTACTGCGGCCTTTGTAGCTCGGTGTGTCCAACCGAATGCCTGTACCACACGAAGGACTACGAATACTCCACCTACGATCGCGACCACCATCAAATGGACTATATCCGGTATCAGCGATAAAATAGTGGAGTGCCGTCCTTTCGTTCATTTTTTCGATCGCGTTCCCCCCGCGTCCACGCGCCCATAACCGATCGTTCACTTATCGCGGAAATCGAAACCGCCTACCCGGGATTCGTCGAGTTCTTAATCCGACGCTTCAAATTATCGGCTGTCGACGCCCAGATTACTTTAGCTCAGTTTTCCACCGAGAGGTCTCTGCCGCCCCTGGTACTTTTAGCCGAGTTTCAGGTCTCGGGACGAATTGGAAACATCAAAATGATTTCGGCCATCGACGTCCGTAATCGATTGCACGAATTCGAAGTCATCGACGTCCGTGAATCCTGGGAGCGACCCTACGGGAGCATCCCTGGATCCAAGCCATTCACATCGGTCTTGTTGAATGAGATTACGTTTCAATGGCCGCGCGTCACGCCCATTTTGACCTACTGCCATTTTGGAGTTCGCAGCCTGGATGCTGCCGCAACCCTGTCGGAAAAAGGATTTCAAAACGTCTGGGTGCTCGAGGGCGGCATTGACGCATGGGCTCAGATTGACCGTTCGATTCGTCGTTACGAACACGCTTGGTGCTGACACCACAGAAAAACAAAATAATCGAGTACTGGAGCGCTAGTGAAGCGCCTTTTCAATTCTGGAACTCAGACGAGCGACATAGCGAGACGCCGTTTTTTTCTTGATTAAGTTTTTACTGGCCGCCTTCATCAATACGCTTTGCAAATTATTCATCATCGGAACGAGCAGCTTCTTGGCGGTTTCCTTATCCCCGGCAGCCGCTGCGATGCCTTCTCTTAGGGCACGGATAAACGTTTTGTACCTGGACCTAGCCGCCTGATTGGCGGTCTGGCGCTTGGATGCCTGACGAGCCGCTTTAACCGCTGATCTGTGTCTTTCCATACTTTGTAACCGCCTTCGCTAAAAAACTGCTAAAAATTTCTTTCGCGAAAGTATGGGGAAGTTACCGAAAAGTCAAAGAAAACTGGCCTAATCAGGCGTCAGTTCAGATGGCCTGTGCCCAGTCGGTATACAGTCCATCATTCGCCTTCACAATTCAGCAACTTACGATTCAGGGCGCAGATTTCCGGGCCTGGGCGCACGCACCAACGACAGCAAGTTACGAGTCTGTGCGGCGGGCGGCGGCGTCGCTTTAAGCCTAAATCGTTGGCCTGGTGCTTGCACCACCTAATCCACAAGGAGCACTCTGTGCGGCTAGGCCTACTGGACTCTTCAACCTGGATACGTATTTCATTATCCTTGGCGCTCACAGCCGGACCGGTTGGGTTGGCGGAAAGCACGGAGACGGCTTCCGAGGCGCCCACTACGCCCACCTTCACGACTCCTCAGATGCCCGAGGCGCCCAAACCCACACAGCCGGAAGATAGAAAGAATGGTTCGGGTTCGGCCCAGGCAGCGGCGATAGCCGGCGCCGCCATGGCAAGCGCGATGTGCGCGATGCTCATGAGACAGGCCATGAACGAAAAGGATTCCGAAAAACGCTTGATGCTGATGATGATGGCAAATCAGCAATGCATGCAGGCAGCACAAAGCGCCCAGGCCGCAAAAGAAAATGGAAATTCAAAAGAAAAGCTGAGTCAAAGTGACTCGAGTAAAGCGCCGCAGTTGCCGGCGAGCCAAGCGCTCAAGGCGCCCGAAAAGCCGAAGGAATCGGACCTGCTAAAGGACCTTCAAAAGAATACGCCGGACAACAGCGGACTGGATCCGGGAATAGACATCGCTAGCAATAGCAAGCTGCCCGATACAAAACTCCCGGGTTCACCTAATAAATCCGGCCCTCCTCAACCCCAGTCTTTTGCAGTCGAATCGATCTCAAGCCTCAGTCCGATTCCTAACGCAAACCTGACGGTTCAGGAGGATGCCAAAAATGGAGCTGCGACACAAAATGGATTCCTTCCAGCAACTGCCATCAGTGCAAGCGCCGCTAAATCGCTCGGCCCCGACGATATCAAGGCCCTCATCGAATCTCGGTCCGAATCTGGGTCCGCAAACCGAAAGAGGGCAAGCGGGCTGGATGGTGCGGGTGGGGACGTTTCCGCGACCAGTTCCTCGTCCGGTACCACCGGTGAGTCTAAAGATTTCGATTCCATGATGGCCTCCCTCATGGGCGGTGGCCAATTGCCGGGAGAACCGGGCGGCGCTGCCCAGGATGTTCTGGCCTTTGAAGGTAATGCAAGCCGCGAGAATATTTTTCATTACGCCAGCTTTCGATACCAGCGAGCGGCGAAAAGCGAGCAGCGAATCGCGAAAACTCGGCCGAGAACCCTCGCAAGCCAAGTGATTCGTTAAGGGCTAGCCCTGAATTCCAAATTGCCATCGTCGCCTTTTGGCTGGCCGACGGAGTCATCGATAGGAGCCGTGGAGCGCCGGATATTTCCGCTGAAATCGCGCCAACTCACCCCAACGGTATTTTTTCCAACAGCCAGCTGCAAAGCCTCGCTCACGAACACCCGATCGCGATTTAATACAAATACCGGGGCCACTATTTTAGACTCCTCAAGCGTTACCGAAACTGCGGGATCTCGTCCAGTCTTGTCGTGACTCTGATATCGGCGTGCTGGCAGCACCTCACCGCAAAACCTTCCGCGCACCTTCACCGATTTATGATGTTCGTGAGTGCGAATCAATCTGGGTACCGAGACCGCCTCATCGATGCACCCCATGTCGAGAATCATGTCGGCTGCCGTGCTTTTTTTCATCATCACCGAAGAGGGGGCTCGATTATCCCCCATTTGAACACCCACCCAACGATCCATTCCAAACACCAAGGCAAGAAACAGCACAAAAACGAGAACCGAAAGATCCCAAATACGGTCCTGCTCCATCGCGACTGTCTGGGTTTGCACGTCCAGAGGTCGAATCGGCGCGTGTGTTTTTCTTGAAGTAACAATGCGCATACGTCCTTGCATCATACGGCAAATAAAAGGGACGGGACCAAAGCGTGGAGAAATCTCCACTATTGGGTGTGTCCTAGAATTGGCTGGGTGCTCACGAAGTTGAAATGCTCCCAAAACGCTGATAATTCAGGAGTTCGTCACTCGCGGTGCCTGGATGGCGGAATTGGTAGACGCGCTGGACTCAAAATCCAGTTCTCGCAAGGGAGTGAGAGTTCGATTCTCTCTCCAGGCAGTTGAAATCATTGAGTAATATTACTTAACGCGATCGCTCTCTGGTAGACAGAATTTGTGCCGATTGGTAGACATGTATACCAATAGGCTCAAAAAGACGGTCACAATTGCCGATAACTCATAGCGAGGAGTCGGACATGATCGAATATTTTGCGAAGGCGCCCAATCCCAAAGAGGGGCGTAGAACTTTTTCCATTCTCAAGCGGACGGACAGAAAAAAATCTGAACGAGTGGAGATAGATCCTATATTCCGCGCTTCGCGCGTATAGTTTTTCTTGATTTTCCTACCGACGCGTCATGTTGTATTAAGTTCGCGTAATTTAATCCGAAAGTGATGATCTCTTCAACCAGCGCTTCGAGCTGCCTTCGATTGGAAATCCA
>CAZRVZ010000104.1:0-19174 GCA_964603655.1 uncultured Pseudobdellovibrionaceae bacterium
GGAGAAAAAACAGACCACCAGCGCCAGCCCCATATTGCTCGCGGCCAGTGCCTTGATCTGGGCGGCATCCACGCGACTCAGTAGGTCCCAGTAATCCGAGAAGGTCGCAATGATTGAGAGCATTGAGTTTAAGTATACCCATTGCTGGACCATTCCGGCAAAAGATGTCAAAACGCCGGGTGTACGACGAAATCGGGCGAGACTACTGCCGGCTAGCAGAAAGGCTATTTCGCCAGGCCCCGCCCGTTGGAATCGCCAGCGGATACTTCCCTGCCCTCAAAGCGCAGCGCCTTCAGGTGATCGAAGCCTTGCGGACGGAATAGAAATAACAAGGCATCCGTAAACACCCTTGTTAGAGGACATAATCGCTGTGACACCACAAGGACACCCCAAAACTTAACTAAAACCACACACCCGGTCGATAAGGCTTTATGCGTTTTACGGTATTTGCAAACACCGCGCGCGACGCCGCGCGTGCGATGCTTCGTACCCAGGAAATTGGTGTGGTTCTCATGCGGTCCGGGGCGTGGGGTTTCTTATCCGCGATCGGGTTTGAGATCGGGAAAAGAGGGCTAAATCTTGTAAAAAAAACCGCTCAACCCGCCCACCACGCGGCACCGCAAACGTTTGATTCGGTGATGGCGGTGCAGCTCAAAAGGCTCCTCATCGATCTCGGCCCCACCTTCATCAAGCTGGGCCAGATGCTGGCTTCCAGGCCCGATATCGTGGGGGCCACGGTTTCTGAGGAGTTGCGATCGCTATTTGACTCGGTACCGCCCGTTTCGTTTCGGCGCATCAAACACATTCTCAATGTTGAACTGGGGCGTAGGGTGGTTCGGGAGCGGTTTCGGTCCATTGATACCAAGCCCTTGGGCTCGGCATCTATCGCCCAGACGCATCGGGCCGTCCTTAAAAACGGCGGCCCCGTCATTTTAAAAATTCAAAAACCCGGCGTATCAAAAACCATCCGATCGGACCTGGTTCTAATGGACGGCCTGGCCAGAACGGGTCAGCTTGTCTATCCCAAGCTTCAGCTACGCGCGCTCTTTGACGACTTTAAGCAGGCGACGCTTCGAGAAATCGATTACCGGGAAGAGGCAAAGAACATTGCGCGCTTCCAGCACAATTATAAAAGTCTTTTCGTAAAAACAACTGTGGCCTTTCCCAATTTCATCCCAGACCTCACTACCGAACGCGTCATCGTGCTCGAGCCCATGCGCGGCACCCAGGTTTCAACCCTGAAAAAAGGAACAACCGTGGCCCGAAAGGCCGCCACCAAGAGCCTTGAGGCGATGCTGGAGCAGATATTCGATCACGGCTTTTTTCACGCCGACCCCCACGCCGGGAATCTTTTTTTCATGGAGGACACCGGTGGCGTGGGTTTTATCGATCTGGGACTGGTCGGCAGTCTCGAACCCGATGACAAGCGGCGATTTCTCAAAGTGCTATTTGCCATTCTCAAACGAGACCGCAGGCTTCTTGCCAAAAGCCTGTTCGCACTCGGCACGCCGTCGGCCAAAACTCAGGTGGACCTATTTGAAAAGGCCATCGACGAACTACTAGACGACATCAAAGCCCAAGGACTGGAAAAAACGCACGTCGAGCAATTGGTCACTCGGCTGCTCGAAATCGCCCGTAACGAGGGGGTGTTCATTCCCAATAGGTACGTACTACTGCTTCGTTCCTGCCTGATTATTGAAGGCGTCGCCAAAGGACTCGACCCCAAACTTTCGATTGCGGCCATCGCGACACCCATCGTCGCTCGGAGCCTCCTCAAGTCCTTCAACCCCCTGCGAATGTTTCGTAGTCACGCAGGCAACAAGCGGTAAGACGGCCGTGAGCGGCCCGTAAGCGGTTAGTAAACGGCCCGCGCAGCGAGTCGCAAAACTTGTCATCGGATCGAAGTGACTTTATAAATGGAGGTGGATAGTTTTAATAAAGATTTTAGCTTTTTCAGCTGATTGTGCTCAAGTATCAATGAGACCTTGACGATGAGAGGAGAAACGGTGGTTGGGTTATTACCGATGCTTATCGAAAAACTAGCGGTTAGCCAGGTCCTCACGAAGCTTTCAGTCAGCAGTGCCTCGGAAATACCACTCTTTAGAGCGCTTTTCTATTGCGCCCACGCGGTCCATCGCCGCAATCAAGGACAGCTGGTACAGCGTCTGGATGCGGTCGTTGCTTTTGGCGCGAATGAAGAGGATTCGTTTGACCCCTGGCAATTCATTCGCGAAATTCCGGAACAATCGATTCGCTACTTTCACGGCCTGGTCGAGGCGCTTGAAATCTATCAATCCATTCACGGTTCACCCGTACCGGTTACGGTTGAACCCACCGATGACGCTGTCCGTGAGATTCGCCAGATCCGCGATATCTGTATCCAGGAAGGTTTGCATTCTATCTATTAACAGGGTCCCGAACCCGTCGACCGCTAGTTCTGGCGTCGCCCACGTCGCCCCCCACCGCGCCACCCCAAGCCGCCCCCCGCCACCCTTAGAGAATGTTTCTTGAAAAAAGCCCCCTGAATCGTTATTAAATACCCCCCATGGTTCGCACCTTGGGAGTGATTCCCGCCCGCTTGGATTCCACCCGATTTCCCGGAAAAATCTTGGCCCCTATTTTAGGTAAACCCATGATCCAGCATGTCTGGGAGGCTTGCTCTCGCTCGACGCTGGACGGAGTATTTGTCGCCACCGATAGCGAGGAAATCCATTCGGCCGTCATGGGATTTGGCGGCCAGGCAATCCTGACGCCGGCCCATTTCCAGAGCGGCACGGACCGCGTCGCCTGGGCGGCTGAAAGACTTGAAGGCGAGATTATCGTAAACATTCAGGGAGACGAGCCTCTGATAGAGCCATCCAGCATAAATGCCCTCATCGGCGCGCTCCGTGAAGATGCGAATTGCGAAATGGCGACGCTTTGCATCAGGAGCCCAATCACGCCGGAAACGTTGGGCCCCAACACGGTCAAAGTTACTCGAGACAAATTTGGTAACGCCGTGAGTTTTACTCGGACCCTGGACGCCAATACGCGGGCCGGCTGGTTTTTTAAACATATCGGCCTGTACGCTTTCCGTCGGGAAAGTTTGTTTCGATTCTGCGCACTGGCAATGACAACCTCGGAAAAAACAGAGAAACTGGAACAATTAAGGGCGCTGGGTAATGGAATGCGAATTCGGGTCCTCGAAGTCGACCGCGATACGATCGCGGTGGATGTTCCCGAGGATATTGGCCGGGTCGAAATGACTTTAATGGCACTATGAAAACTAAATACATTTTTGTCACAGGTGGCGTGCTCTCATCCCTGGGAAAAGGCCTGTCATCCGCCTCAATCGGAGCGCTTCTCGAAAATCGGGGTTTAAACATCACCCTGATGAAGATGGACCCTTATTTGAACATAGACCCTGGCACCATGAATCCTTTTCAGCACGGAGAGGTGTTTGTGACCGAAGACGGCGCCGAGACCGATCTCGATCTCGGGCATTATGAGCGGTTTACCAATGTAAATCTCAAGCGGGCTAATAGCGTGACCTCTGGCCAGGTTTACGAAACGGTAATCGCTAAAGAACGCCGGGGGGAATATTCGGGTGGCACCGTACAGGTGATCCCTCACATTACGGATGAGATCAAAAATCGCATTCGCATAGCATCGAAAGGGCACAGCGTCGCCATCGTCGAAATCGGCGGCACGGTGGGAGACATTGAATCACTGCCGTTTTTGGAAGCGATTCGCCAGTTCCGCATCGATATCGGTGATGAAAATGTCTGTTTTGTTCACCTCACACTGGTACCGTATCTGGGCGTTTCGGGTGAGCTTAAGACCAAACCCACGCAGCATAGCGTGCAAAAGTTGCGCGAGATTGGCATTCAACCCGATTTTCTGCTCTGCCGAACCGATCGCCCTCTGCCCGACGAGATTCGTGCCAAGATCGGCCTTTTTTGCAATCTTCGGACCGAATTTGTTATCACCGCAAAGGACGTTGCCAACATCTATGAGGTACCGCTCGTATTCTTCGAACAAGGTCTCGATGAAAAGATCTGCCGCAGGCTTCGCATCAAGACGAAGGCACAGGGCCTCCATAAATGGGCCAAGATCGTCGATACACTGTCTGCTCCCAAAAACGGCATGGTCGAAATCGGCCTCGTGGGGAAATATGTAGACCTCACCGAGAGTTATAAGAGTGTCACTGAGGCCTTGGTTCACGGAGCGATTGCCAACCAGTGCCGCATTCATATCCGCTACATCGATTCGGAGCTCCTGGAAAAGACTGACGCAGGAACCGTGGCCAAAGAACTTCAGGGACTTCAGGGAATTCTCGTTCCCGGAGGCTTCGGCCTCCGCGGCGTCGAGGGTAAAATCAAGGCGATTCGATTCGCACGCGAACAGGGCATTCCCTATCTGGGAATTTGCATAGGCCTGCAGCTCGCGATCATTGAGTTTGCGCGCACCGTGTGCCGACTGAGCAAGGCCACCAGCCGGGAGTTTTCAAATACAGGCGAGTTTGTCATTGATCTCATGGAGGACCAGCGCCGAGTTCAACGCCTCGGTGGCAGCATGCGTCTGGGCTCATACGCCTGTCGCCTAGCACCTGAAAGTTTGGCGGCTAAAACTTATGACGCGCTCAATATTTCGGAGCGGCATCGCCACCGTTATGAGGTCAACAACCATTATCGGCAGATTTTGACCGAGGCCGGCCTCGTATTTTCGGGAATCGATCCCGAGATGCACCTCGTTGAAATGCTAGAACTCCCCAACCACCCTTGGTTTCTCGCCTGCCAGTTCCACCCCGAGTTCAAATCCAAGCCCTTCGCACCGCACCCCATCTTCGTTGGCTTCGTCAAGGCGGCACTCAAACTGACCTCCCCAAAAGGTACCCGGTACCTTTCAGGACCGCGTCACAAAAAGACCGTTAAAAAGACGGCGGGTGCGCCTCAGGACCGCGTCATTTCAGCCCGGGGTTAACTACCGCTTCTACCCGCCTCTTCTGGCTTCAAGTTTTTCCCAAATCCTGCCGAATAGAATTGTGAATATTTCATCACAATTTCCCATGGAGGGGAGCGATGCGCATCGGAGTTACGGGCGGGAGCGGATACATAGGTTGCGTACTCATCCCAAAATTACTGACGATTGCCGATACCGTGGACTGTTTCGATATTCGCCCACCAACACCGGCCATTTTGAGAACCGTGGCACCGGGGCGATTTCGGTTTCACCATATGGACGTCGCTGACAAATTCGCTTTCCGGCCGTTCGGTCATCAGTTTGACTATATTGTGCATCTGGCAGCGGTCGTGGGATATCCAGCGTGTAACAAACAACCGGACCTCGCCCACCGCAGTAACGTTGTCACCACCGAATCGGTCATGGAGTCCAAGGGACCCAAAACCGGTGTTTTGTTTTCTTCAACGGTAAGCGTTTACGGAGATCAACCCGGAGCTCGCGTAAATGAGGAGTCGCCCACCGCGCCCAACTCTACTTATGGACAAACCAAACAATCGGCCGAAAAGATCGTAATGTCCGATCCCTACAGCATCGTGCTCAGGTTCGCGGGAGCCTTCGGTGCGTCTCCACAAATCAGGAGAGACAACCTTATTCACGACTTCTGCTTTAAAGCTCTGGCCGGAGAGCCTATCGCTATTTTTGAAAAACATTTCCTTCGTCAGTTTATCCACATTCAGGATATCGTGGATGCAATTATCTTTGCCATTCGCAACTGGGGAGCGCTCCAGGGAGCCATCTACAATGTGGGCAATCCCAATGTCGAGATGACCAAGGGTGACGTCATTCAGTGCATCGGGCGCTTCATCAAGTTTGCCCACCGGTTTGACAACAGCGCTGGATTTGACGTCGAAAAACGCAACTACCCCATATCGTTTGAAAAATTTCTTTCACTCGGATTTAGTCCCAAGGTTTCTCTGGAAACTGGGATCCAGGAAATCCTAGACCATTATCGCCAAACGGTATCCTCACACCAAACGCATAAGGAGCGCCCTCATGCCGCCTAAGCCATTTCTTGCCGACTCCGGGTTCTGGAAAAATCGTCGCGTACTCGTCACTGGCGGGAGTGGTTTTCTCGGGCGACACATCGTGGAGCGCCTAGAACACTTCGGGGCAGCGGTGATAAAGCCCCGCCGGGCAGACACCAACTTTCTGGATCTGGGAGCCACGCTGAAATGTTTCATAGAACAAAAGCCGGAGTATATTTTTCACTCGGCAGCCTATTACGGCGGTCTGGGCATCACGCTAAACGAGCCGGGCACGATCTACTATAACAACATCGTCATGAGCACCAACGTGATGGAGGCCGCACGCCTGGCATCGGTAAAAAAGTTTATAACGGTGGGAACCGCTTGCGGATACCCAGGCCACTTAACGGGCGCGATGAGAGAGTCGGATTTCTGGACCGGACCGTTACACGAGAGTGTCATGGCTTACGGAGGCGTGAAAAAGATGATGCAAATTCAGGGCATCGCGTACAAAAAACAGTTTGGCTTCAATTCGATTCACACGGTACCGACGAATCTATATGGGCCGTTCGATGCCTTTGACGAATACCGATCCCATGTCGTTGGAGCCCTTGTGGCCAAATTCTGCGATGCGCAGGATCACGGTCACGATGTCACCGTCTGGGGCTCTGGCAACCCCATTCGCGAATTTATGTTCGTCGAGGATTGCGCCGATGGAATCATTCTGGCGGGTGAGAAGTATAACGACACCAGCCCGCTCAATATCGGCACCGGCATCGGCACATCGATTCGCGCTTTCGTCGAGGATCTCTGCGCGGTGCTCAAATTCAAAAATCGGATCATCTGGGACACCTCCAAACCGGACGGTCAGCTAGCCAAAACCCTGGACATCGCCAAAATGAAGGCCGTGCTCGACTGGGTTCCCCGGACAAATATCCAGGATGGCCTCGCAAAAACTATATCCTTTTACCGAGAACACCGTGTGAACCACGCCCCCGTGAAACGGGCGGCGTAACAAAAACTACGGTGGTCCGAGTCTCCACCCCATAACCCTGAAAACATATCCCGCCTACAGATTCTTATAGATCTCAGACAGTAGCGCTTTTCGCCGATCGCCGGACACGAAACGAACTCCCTCTCGCGTAGAGTAAAGGTCTTTGGAAATTTCCATGAGAAACCGCGAGGGGACCACGTCGACCTCACGCCCGAATCGATTGCGTTTGTTTGTTCGCGTAAGAATCAACGTCTCCTTGGCCCGGGTCACTCCGACGTAAAATAGCCGCCGTTCCTCGGCAACATCGCTGCCAAGGCTTCGATGCGGCAGAAGATCCTCTTCAACGCCTACTAGAATCACCACCCGAAATTCCAACCCTTTGCACGCATGGAGCGTCATCAAATTCACCTTTTCGCCTGCCTCATCCTTGACTTCATCTCGCAGCTCCATGGCATCGATAAAATCCCCGGGGTCGCCAGAGCGTAAGAGCGATCGCTTAAACACATCGGCAAATATTTCCACGAAGCGCCAGCGTTTTGAAGCCGCAATTGCATTCGACGCCACGCGCTCCAGATGCTTGCGATACCCGCACCTTTCCATCAAACGAAGTAGGGACTCTTCGGGAGACGAACGCGCCGCCTGACTGAATTCGTCCACATGCCCAAAGAGTTCGCTGAGCGCATTTCCCGCCTTGGAAGGGAGCCCTGCTGCCTCCCACTCGCGGGCCACCGATACCAGTGGCCTCTTCTTTTTCAAAGCAAATTGCTCGAGCAGTTCCAAACTCGTTTCTCCTATGCCCCGAGGAGGTGCCGTCACCGCACGCCTGAAAGAAAGAGTCGTCGGACGAAAGGCCAGGCGAATATAGGCGAGAACGTCCCTAGTTTCCTTGCGATCAAAAAAGGCCGTGCCCCCGGTGATTGCGTAGGCGATCTGGTTTTTGCGTAGCTCCGCCTCGAGGCTCGCACCGATACTGTTGGATCGATAAAGTACCGCGATTTCCGAAGGCGGTATTTGGCGATCCAAGGACTGGCGAATCTCTGCACAAACCCCCTCGGCCTCCTCGGTCTCGGAGCCGTAAATGATCAACTCGGGCAGTTCAGGCAGCTCGGGTTTCATCGACTCTTTGTTCACGTGCGGGCGTAACTTTTTCGGGTGCCGATCGATGTTGTTGGCGATAATCGCATTGGCCAAATTCAAAACCGCGGGTAATGACCGGTAATTCGTCTCGAGACGCACGACTCTGCATTTCGAAAATGTTTTGGGAAAATCGAGAATATTGCGGACGCACGCCCCGCGCCACCCGTAGATCGCCTGGTCGTCATCGCCCACGACCGCAAGATTCAGGTGGTTCGCCGAGAGCCTACGAACGAGCTTCATCTGGAGCGCATTCGTATCTTGAAACTCATCGACCATCACCTGATCGAAAAGCGCCTGAGCTTTGCGCAGTATTTCACTGTTATCATCCATCATCTCGAGCGGGCGCTGCAAAAGTCCGTCAAAGTCCACTACCCCGAGCAGATCCAAACGTTTGAGGTATCGTGGCATCAGCCACTGGGTAGCCTCTTCGTATTCATCTTCCTTGCGCGCTTCAAGTCGCCCCTCGGCGCGCCAAGCCGAGAGCATTTCGATGAGACGGTAGGAATCGTAGCCGGTTTTCCCATTTTTGAAATCGGACATGAGCTCGCCCGCAATCCCTGCCGCATCCGTGGCATCCACGATGCCGAAATCTCGCTTCACGCCTGCCGCTTTACCCAGGCTCCGCAATAGAAAAAGCCCGAAAGAGTGAAACGTCCCCGCCCAAATAGGCGCGCCCAGCCCACCCAATTTCGACTGCACCCGCAATTTCAATTCGCTGGCCGCCTTATTCGTAAAGGTGAGAACGCAAAGCCGCGCACCGGTACACACCCGATCCTCTATCAATCGCCCAGCACGGGATACGAGCACCGTCGTTTTTCCGGAACCGGCTCCGGCAAGAATAAGGAGTGGCCCATAATCATGAAGAGCCGCCTCGCGCTGCTCGGTATTGAGATGAGCTAACCACCTAGACACCGTCTGCCCCCCCCTTGGGTCCCCATGCGTTCACAGCCCAACAACTTGGCCTTTAAGAACTTGAATTAAGAGCCGGGCTTTTCAAAAGAGAAAATCCTACAGGAGAGAAAATCGCGTGCAAAGATTGACAGATTGACAGCGAGACAGCGTGACTTAACGCTGCCTGCTACCGCGGCTCATACCACCCTTGGGTTCCGGAAAATCGGGAAACGTGTCTTTCATAGCTTTGAAAACTTCATCCTCGGTTCCCGAACCCTTTTTGAACGCCTTGCCGACAATTACCAGGTGCTCCACTCCATTTTGCTTGGTTCTGCGAACAAATAGCCTCGCGCCGTAAACAGTTCGCAGTTCAAAATATCCGTTTCCTAGAATTAGACGCGTGGGCGGCTTTAAGACCGGCCCGACTTCTATCTCACTTTTGAGCAACCAATTTAAGTCCGCTTGCAATCGCGGATTGCGCTCAGCCTCGCTGGCGGCGACGATGAGTTTTTTATTGAGATGAATGGCCGATGAGACACGAAGGTTGCCTACCAATTGATAGTAGAGCTGAACGGAAAACTTCTTGAAGACAATCTCACAACTCGTCTGATCGCCAAAAGCCCTTGATTCAAGGGGGATAGCAATGTGAAACACTGCCAGTGCAACTAATGCATAACGCGGGACCCGAGAAACCCGGGCCGCGAACCACGAGACGCAAGGTGCGAACCACGACCCATCCATGCGACTAATATATCACCTGGCACCACCCGGAAAGCCGTTTCGGTGCAGAAACTGATGGTGCGCATTGCACCAGGTCACGCTATTCTCAAAAGTATCAATAGTATGAGGTCCCCCGTGGGAACTCGGCGTCACATGGTGAATCTCCAGAAAGCGACGGTTATCACACCCCTTCTCCCCGTTGCGTCTAGCCGACGGATCACATGGCCGCGCGGTCAAAAGGCCGAGGTTACAGCGAATCACAGTTTAGACTATGATTTTGACAGTAAAGTTGTACGACACAATCTCTATTAACCTATAAATATCGACAAATTACCCGCCAGTCCTGCAGGGTAATGTATCCCACGTGTTCACAGGTCGGAGCTAAAGCAGGCGTGATTGATGCGGCACCGTCTTTGCTAAGTAAGAGACAGAGTTACCTTTTGCCGAGTCTCCTATTAGCAACGCTCGGTGCTCGCTAGATGCTGAAGTTACTAATGAGAACAGTATTCATTTCACTTTTTCTGGTCGTCGCATGCCAAATGGCTCCGTCGTCATCGACGGTCGGGGCGCCCCAAGACGGAGAGAACTCGGGGGCTGACAAATCGTCGGGAGCGAGCAGCCAGGTTGGCGAACCAACGTGCACCCTTTCGTCCACAACCCCGTCCGTGATGAAAACTCCGTTCGGTCGAGCAGTAACAGAGCTTCGTTTGTCGACCTCGGAAAAGGCGGTCTCGAGCGCGACCATTGATGACCTCTCAATTTTCATGCGGAGCGGTGAAACGGGAAGCCAAGGGGCGATATCCGTTGCAGCAATAGCCACGAGGGACTTCGAAGCAAAAGTAAAAACGGAGCGTGGGATCGCGACGTGCAAAACGCGGATTTCCGTGACGACCCTACGGGTGCCCGACTGTCAGTTATCGGTGTCGGGCGACAAGCTTTTACTCGACGTCACTCCCGACATCGTGATGGGAACTCTAAGCCTGGATGACGGCGCGGTGACCATCACCACGGGCGTCGGTTTCAATCCGGGTCAGGTTCAAAGCCAATACCTCTTCTTCATTGACGGAGATACCGTTTCCTTCCGGGGAAATACATTCACTTCGAATGACCCAGCGGCGATTGTGATTACCTTTTCCGGTGAAGACGCCGAGGGAAACGCGCTTGCCACCTGTGCCTTTTCCGTGTCCTAAATCAATCGTCAAACGGCCCGCCGTTTCATGAGCGCCCAATAGGCACCACTCGATACGGCAAAGCCCACAAACCACGCGTAGTGGTAGAGGCCAAGGATCCAGGATGGCATCACAGAAGGCATGCCACCCACCGAAACACACCCCGTCGCCACCAAAAAACCCGGAACGTTGGGAAGTATACCGAGCAGTAAAGCCAGCACAGCCACTGGGTTAAAGCCTTTTGTAAACCAGTAGCGGCCACTTGCCGAGTAGAGTTCTTCTGCCACGAGTTCCATTTTATGAATTATGAAATAATCGACGATGAGAATCCCACCGATCGGCCCGAGAAGCGAGGAGTAGGCGATGAGCCAGGTGAAGATGTAGCCCGTCGGGTCCGCGATGAGTTTCCAAGGCAGGATGAGGACACCGAGAACTCCCGTGATGTAGCCGCCGAGCTTGAAATCAATTCGGCGGGGCGAAAGGTTTGAGAAATCATTGGCGGGGCTCACGATATTGGCGGCGATATTGGTCGCGAGCGTCGAGATGACTACGGCGAGCATGGCAAAGCTAACGAGCCACGGGTTTTCAAATTTACCGGCCAGCACCACCGGGTCCCAGATCGCCGCCCCGAATACCAGAGTCGTAGCACTGGTGACGATAACGCCTACAAAGGCAAATAACGTCATCGACGGGGGAAGCCCTATCGACTGCCCCAGTATCTGAGCCCGTTGTGATTTTGCGAACCGGGTGAAGTCGGGAATGTTGAGCGAGAGAGTGGCCCAAAAGCCCACCATGCCGGTAAGCGCCGGGAAGAAGAAACCGAAAAATTCGGAGGCCCCCTTAAACTTCGATGGCTGCGCCAAAATCGGACCCAACCCATTGGCCGCAGATATCGCCCAGAACAGAAGAAGAAGGGCCGCGATCGGAAGGAATACGGCCTTAAAGAGGAGTAGTCGTCGGATGCTATCGATACCCTTGTAAACGACGAACATGTTCAAGGCCCAAAAGAGAAAAAAGGTGATGGCGGGCCCGGTCTGAAGTCCCAACGCCTCGGGAAGTAGGTCAGGAAGTCCCGCGATGCCCGGAATCCAGACTCGCACCATCTGGTAGAGCGCGAACCCCCCGATCCAAGTTTGGATGCCGAACCAACCGCACGCGACGATGGCTCTGAGCAGAGCCGGAATGTTGGCACCGCGGACGCCAAAAGACGCACGGGCGAACACGGGAAACGCAATGCCATAGCGGGCTCCAGCGTGGCCGTTTAAGAGCATCGGTACCAGAACTATCGCGTTGCCCAAAAATACCGTAACGATGGCCTGCCACCAGTTCATCCCGCCCTCGATGAGCGAACTCGCCAGCATGTAGGTGGGGATGCAGAGACTCATGCTGATCCAGAGCGCGGCAAAATTCCAGGTGCCCCACGTCCGGCCTTCCGGGCCGATGATTTTTAAGTCGTCATTGGAGTAGGCGGTCATAAGGATTTAAACTGCGAGTCCACAAGCAGACCATAAACGATCCGCAAGCAGTCCGTAAGCAGATCATACGCGGCTGTTTTCCAGCGTGTTGCCGGCGTAGTCCACGTGCAGATCGTAGGGAAAACTTTCTCCCGAATCGTAAAGCGTCATGCAGTCAGGCACTGGACAGACGGCTACGCAGAGATTGCATCCCGTGCAGTGGCCCAGCGACACCTCGGCCACCTGGCGCGTGCCACCCGAACGCGATGAATCGCCAATCCCTTTGAGCGTCAGCGCATCGTAGCCACCGTCTTTGCAGGCGACCACACAGATGTTGCACCCCGTGCAGGTGGTTTCATCGACCTTCACCTTCTCGCTGGACGATGTTTTGAGCAGGTGGCTAAAGGACGTCACGTTTTCGAAAAGATTTCCCATGGCCTGGGTGATGGACTGATACCCCATCGTATCGAGGTATTTTTCCAAGCCCTGATTTAGACCCTGAACTATTTTAAAACCGCGAATCATAACCTCGGTGCAGACCTGAAGCTGGTTTGCGCCCATTAAAAGGTATTCGACGCCATCCGACCAGCTGGCTATTCCGCCGACGCCCGATATCGGAAGCCCCGTCGCCTGTTTGCATTCGGCCACGCATTTAAGTCCGATGGGCTTGACCGCATTTCCCGAAATGCCTCCAATTGCCGTAAACCCATTCACCGAAAGGAGCGGGGCGCGCTTATAGATATCGACGCCAATAATTCCATTCACCGTATTGATCACCGTAATGGCATCGGTTCCAGCGCGCTTTGCTGCGCTCGCCATGACCTTGATGTTGGTGACGTTCGGGGTGAGCTTCGTCAATATCGGCACGCGGCTCACGGCCTTGCAGGTGGAGACTATGTTATAGACGATTTCTGGGTCCTGCGAGCAGACCGCGCCCATGTCCCGTTCGGGCATGCCGTGCGGGCAACCCAGGTTGAGTTCGACGGCGTCGCATCCCACGCGGTTCATTTTCTCGATGAGTCTCGCCCACGCGTCCATATCGTGTCCCGGGGCCATGATCGAACCGATGATCATTTTCCGAGGATAGAGGCGTCTGAGACTCTTTAGCTCATCGAGCCAGACCGACAATTTCCGGTCGGTAATGAGCTCGATATTCTGCATGGCGATTTCCCGATTCCACTTTTTATAGGTGTGGATTCGGGGAGCCACGTTAATGATGGGCTCCTCGACCGGCCCCACCGTTTTCATGATGGATGCCGCCCACCCGGCCTCGAAGGAATCCTTCATGAGCTTTCCGGTCGCAGACGGCGGCGCCGAGGCGATGCACCAGGGATTTTCCAGCTCAAACCCGAGAAAGGATAATGACAATCGAGACGCCATCAGCGAGTCCTCGCGATTTCGAAAAGTGACTCGTCCACCACGCGCAATAGCTCATTGCAATTTTCCCGCGTGAAGGTCAGCGGCGGAGCGAATCGGATTACATTACCGAAAAGGCCTCCCTTTCCAACGAGGATTCCCTTGTCCCGACAGCGCTCCATGAGCTCCGC
This sequence comes from uncultured Pseudobdellovibrionaceae bacterium, assembly GCA_964603655.1. Lineage (GTDB taxonomy): Bacteria > Bdellovibrionota > FAC87 > UBA2466 > UBA2466 > JACPWY01. The sequence goes on from CAZRVZ010000104.1 coordinate 13,879, forward strand.
CGTTTCTGCCGGCGCATATTCCTGCGTTTTGCGATCCCGAACCAGCTCGGCGCCCAAGAGGAGTCCTCGCCCGCGCACATCACCGATAAGCGGGTGCCGCTGCATCAGATCCTTCATCCCGTCCATGAGAACTTTTCCCATTGCCTGCGCATTGGCGATGAGCCCCTCTTCCCCAATAATATCCAGAGTCAGCTTTGCCTGCGCGGTCTGAAACGGATCGCTCCCGAAGGTATTAAAAAACATTTTGCCCGACATGGCCGTTGCGACTTCCGACTTCATGAGGGCTGCGCCAATCGGTGCGCCGTTCCCGAGCCCTTTAGCCATCGTGACGATATCGGCGGGAATTCCCAAATCCTTAGTAAGGAGATAGGTGTTACCGCACCGCCCGGCTCCGGTTTGCACCTCATCGCTAATATAAAGGCCGCCGTAGCGGTGAACGATCGCCGCCACCTCATGGAAGTATTCCCGTGGCGGGGTGATAAATCCCCCAACGCCCATTACAGGCTCGGCGATAAAGCCGGCAATCTTGCCGTGGGTGGTAGTTTGAATTGTAGTTTCCACATTCTTGGCACACTCGAGCGAGCAGGACTCTGGTTTTTTTCCAAACGGGCAGCGGTAGCAGTACGGCTCCATCGCGGAGGTGACGCTCGCCACCGGCTGGGCGCGAAACCGCCACGTGTTGTGCCCACAGTGAGCGAGAGTTCCCGAGGTGGCGCCGTGGTAGCTGTGGCGCAGATTCACCATCATCGTTTCGCCGGTTGCCTGGCGCGCGGCGAGAAAGGCAAGCTCGTTGGCTTCGCTCCCGGAATTCGTGAAGAAGGCGCGATCAAGACCCTCTGGTGCCTCCTCAACTAGGGCTTGGGCGAGCGCGGCCGAATGGCGGTTGAAATAGAGCGTGGTGGTGTGCTGGATCTCGTCCTCATCCAGCATTTTTTTCAGGAGCTCCTTGATTCTGGGGTGGTTGTGTCCGGCCGAAATACAGACGATACCCCCGACGCAATCAAGATACTGCCGGCCGGTCTCGTCAAATACGAACTGGTTCTTGGCGCGCACCAGCTGCAACGGCTTTTTATAATAGTGGACGGTCGTTGGCAGAAAGTGGCGCTTTCGGATTTCCTGGATCTGATCCGTTGTCATTGGAACCTCGTTTTTGGCGTAACTGCGTTAACCGCCTTAACTGCGTTAACCTCGCGTGGCACTTAAATCTCCGTAATCTGGGAATAGGTTTCGGGGCGCCGGTCGCGATAGAATTGCCAGAGATCGCGGACCTCCTTTACCTCGTCGAGATCAATGTCGGTGATGAGGAGCTCATCGTTTCCTCGCGAGGCCTGTTTTAAAATTTTGCCACGCGGGCTTGCGACGTAGCTCTGCCCATAAAATTCGCCGATGTTCCACGGAGCCTCGGTACCCACTCGATTGATGGCCGCGATAAAATAGCCGTTAGCCACCGCGTGGGCCGGCTGTTCGATTTCCCAAAGGTACTCCGACAGACCCGCGACCGTCGCTGATGGGTTAAAGACGATTTCGGCGCCGTTTAATCCCAGGCACCGGGCACCGTCGGGGAAATGGCGATCGTAGCAGATATACACGCCCACCTTGCCAAACGCGGTTTCAAAAACGGGGTAGCCGAGGTTTCCAGGCTTGAAGAAAAATTTTTCCCAGAAGCCGGCCACCTGCGGGATGTGATTCTTTCTGTATTTGCCCAGGTACTTACCGTCCGCATCGATCACCGCGGCCGTATTGTAATAGACCCCTGTCATGTGCTCCTCATAAAGGGGAACGACCATTGCCATGCCGTGCTTTTTGGCAAGCTCCTGCATGAGTGATGTCGTCGGGCCACCGGGAATCTTTTCGGTCAACCCATACCACTTTGAATCCTGGGACGGACAAAAATACGGCCCGGTCATGACCTCTTGCATGCAAAGCACGTTGACGCCTTTACGTCCGGCCTCATCGATATAGCCCAGGTGGGACTCGGTCATCGCACGGCGGTGCTCCTCGCAGGGCCGGTCCGTGGAAATTTTGTTTGCCATCTGAATCAATCCGATTTTGACGGGCCTGGACATCGTTTTGCTCCTATCTTTTATGCTCTAATCATTTGGGTCTTAATTATGCTCTTATCCTTTTAATCTTATGGTTAAGCGCAAATCATTAGGTGCCTAATGGTTTAAGGGGGTTTCGTTTGAGGTATTGGCCAAATCCGCGTCCGACGAGGCTCTTGCCGTTATCGATGGCGAGCGTTCCTCGCAGTAGAACGCTCCGTACTTTTCCGGTTACGCTCCAACCCTCATACGCGGAGTAGTCACACCGCATGTGATGCGTATCTTTGGAAATCATGTGAGACACCTTAGGATCAAAAATAACAATATCGGCGTCCGATCCGACGACGAGACTCCCCTTTTTCGGATAGAGGCCGAAAATCTTCGCCGGTTGGGTGCAGTTTAAATCGACAAAGCGGTTGAGTGAAATCCGATCTTTAACGACACCTTCCGAAAACATCAGCTCCATGCGGTGCTCTATTCCCGGCGCGCCGTTGGGAATTTTAGAAAAATCATCGCGTCCCATCATTTTTTGGTCCATGCAAAATGGGCAATGATCGGTGGCCACAACGTGAACGAGCCCTTGAGCGATACCGTGCCACAACGCCGCCTGATCTTTTGGCTTTCGAATCGGCGGACTCATCACCCATTTGGCCCCTTCGAATCCCGGGCGATCGTAGACGCTGTCATCGAGCAATAGATACTGAACACAGGTCTCGACCCACACCTCTTGGTTTCGCTTGGTTGCCTCGCGGACGCGATTTAAGGCCCCTTCGCAGGTCATGTGCACCACGTAGAGCGGGTGGTCCCCGGCAAAAGCGATATCGATGGCGCGTCCCGTAGCCTCGGCCTCGACGATTTCAGGTCTAGAGAGCGCGTGGTACTTGGGTGCGAAATTTCCCCGCTCGCGGTTTTCCTGAATCAGAGAGTCGGCCAGGTCGCCGTTTTCCGCATGAACCGTCACGAATGCGCCCCAGCGCTTGGCCTCGTTCATAAGGCCTATCATCTGGCGGTCGTCGATCATGAGAGCGCCCTTATAGGCCATGAAGGTCTTAAAAGAGGTAACCCCATCGACCTGAACAAGGCTTTTTATTTCAGCACGGGTCGATTCATTAAAATCGGTCACCACCACGTGGAACCCGTAATCGCTCACCGCTCGCCCGGCCGCCTTTTCGCGCCAGATAGACAGCGCCTCTTTGAGAGATCGGCCCGGGGTCTGAAACGCGAAATCGATGATGGATGTGGTTCCACCGTGAAGCGCCGCCAGCGTTCCCGTTTCGAAATCATCGCTCGACGAAGTGCCCATGAACGGGAGATCGAGGTGCGTGTGGGCATCGATCCCACCGGGAAAAACGTAGCAGCCAGTGGCGTCGATAGTGTGGTCGACGGAGGGGACCGCGTGTGAGGTGGCGCGGTCTTCATCCGAGCCGTGTTCGGTGCCCCGGCAGGTGGAATTAATGGACTCAATCGTCTCACCGTGAATTACAATATCGGCCTTAAAGGTATCGGTCGCCGTCACGCATGTGCCGTTTCGAATCCCTATTCTTTTTGCCATCCCAAACCCCCGATTGACCAAACGCGAATGATATAACGCGTAACAAAAACCTAGAGCTTAAGCGAGTTTTATTCAATTGGCCACCCTGGCGCGGCGTTAAGGTGGTGTGGCGAGAGCGTTGCGGGAGGCGGCACTCATTCCCGCAGGTTAGAAAACAACGGGAAAAACGAGGCGGTTGGCGTTGTGACCGGGCGTCCTTACGGCTTAGGAAGCTAAGAGCTTGAGTTTACGAATTCATCGGAGGGATCTGCTTGAGCCCTTTGGCGGCGCTCACCATTCGCGCCAGGGGATCTAAGATGGCTCGCCCGAGCTTCCAGGAGTTGCTGGCATGGACGGCCTGAAGTTCACGCGTCTTCTTCTCCAGTTGAAAGCGACTTTCAGCTAGCGCCTGTCGGGTGTGAATGAGCTCATCCTCCAAGAGACGGGATTTAACGAGCGACGGATTCCAGCTGAGTCGGGTAAGAAGCGCGATGGCGCCCAAGAGCTGATTCGATGCCTGAGCTGCGCTCGCTTTCTCGTGCCCGTCCCGAGCGGCAAGTGCAGCATTAAATACCGACTCGAACCCGGCAGCGTAATTTCTTTCCGTGAAACGGTCTGAGGCATCCAAAAAAGCCGCATCACCCAAATTCCGCGCCAGAGTTGGATCACGCAAAATTCTCAGCACGGCGCCAGCTATCTGGTCAGTGTTTCCCGTTTCCGCCAAGAGGCCGGTGGTTTCATGTGCCAAGATTTCCGCAGGTCCTCCACACCGTGTGGCAACTATTGGGCGTTTCTGTAGCATCGCCTCGACAATAACCCTGGAAAACGGCTCCACCAGACTGGGCACGACGACAACGTCACAAGATGCAATAAACGGCAGCGGGTCTTCGCGCAGTCCGACCATTCGGAACTGAGATTCCAGACCGAGAGATCGCAGTCTGGCCGCGATGAGAAGATTGCACCCAACATCGGCTCCGACGAGCGCGAAGACAGCCTCTGGAAAAGCCCGATTCACCAAAGCCGCCATCTGAATAAAGTCGAAAATCCCCTTGCGCTCACTGAGCTCCCCGAAAAAACCGATGACCGGTTGGCTATTTTGTACGTGAAAACAATTCGTTTTGTCGGGTGACACGACTTGGGCCGGAAAACCATTGTAGATGACGGAAACCTTTGACTCGGGCAGGTATGTTTCTATTTCACCGGCCACGGCTCTAGAATTTGCGGTGAGCACGGTGGAAAAGCCCCGCATGAGGCTGAAAAAATGTTTGAGCGAAGTACCCGTCGATAGATCGTGAGATCCTTGATACAGCTCTCGGCAATGCCACACGTGGGGAATGCCGATGAGCGTCGCTGCAATACCGGCATCGGCCACGACGCTCGAGTTGGTAAACACAAGCTCTATCCGCTCTTCCTGAAAAAGCCTGCAAAGGCGGGAAACCCGCCCCTCCAGGCCGTTGATAAAATCGTTAAAATTATCGAAGTGAGGCGCCGTATCCACCCACCAGGGGAATCGAATCGGAACCGACTGGGCGTCGGCAATGATTGCCGTTCCAAATACGACTGGATCGATTCGGTTTCGATCCAGTGACTGGACGAGCGTTTGTAGACTGCGTTCGGCGCCGCCTTTACCTGGAGAATGCGCGATGAAAGCGACGCGGGTCATCTCAAACACCCAAACATTTTACTCCTACTCATTCAACGCTTAGTACCACGCTTAGTACCA
>CAZRVZ010000105.1:0-58602 GCA_964603655.1 uncultured Pseudobdellovibrionaceae bacterium
TAATCTCTCAGGCGCACTGAGTTATAAATTTCTCGTCTACGCCCGTTGGAGGTCTGACGGTAATTTGAATGGCATATTTTTTTGGCTCGTCAGACATCACTTCACCCACAACAACTGCTATACATATTACATTATAAGTAGTTGTAATTCAATACTATTATGTTTATGTCGTATAGCATGTAAAGGCTTAATAGGCTTTGGCTTTTTAGTAGATCAGATAAATTGAACTCGGAGATAGATATTTCGTACTACCTCACAATGCCACCGTTGCCTTCTTTTCTTGGTCAGAACTCCTATTTCGGATAGAAAATCTGCAATTTTTTGAAAGGAGAGCCCCTCCTTTCTCATCTCCACAATCGCTTGGATTACCTTCTGTTCGGCCAGATGCTCTATCCTTTGGCCTTTCACGAGACGTTTGCCGTAGTCAATGTTGCTTGATCTACGTCTCTCCTGTCTCTTGCGAAGTGGAATCCCAGCCCTGATAAGGGCTCCACGGATTGTGTTCTTGGAGCACAAAAATTCCTTCGCAATTTGGGCCAGAGAAACCCCTTCGACGACATATTTTTGATGGAGCACACTTTTGTTTTGCCAAGGCTTTTTTGTGGGAAGCGAAACGGAATCAATGAGATAGTCAATGGAGTACAAATGTTCAGGATTCGATGTGCACACCCCAGTAATCGGGGAGTTTTTCCAGGTGCCACTCGTTTCGCGGACGGCGAGAAAAAACCGCAGTCCCCCAGGGCCCATGTCAAAAATGGGAAAATATAACTGGGAACCGCTGGCCGCAATGGCGCCCTCTATCGCTTTTATGGCGATGACCGAAACCGGGGTTGGGACGTCCTCCATTTTCCACGCCCCAGAGATAAACTGGCCTACCCGAATGGAATTCCCTAGAGCACAGGCGAGGAACTATAGTCGCTCTCGGCGTCGGTGAGTTGATTGAGGTAGCCATTGTCAAACGCGACGGGCGTAGCCGTGGCTTTAATTTCGAGACCGCTCTCTTTTCTCAGGTAGGCGTGCCACGCGGCCAGCTCCCCTGCATAGAACGCCTCAAGGCGATCGATTGTACGAACGGTTTTTTTATTCGCGAGTTGGGTAGTCATTTGATTCGTCAGCGCCATGGCCGCCAGCATCGATACGATGCCGATGGCGACCAAAATAGGCATAAATCCGGCGCGGTTGGTGAGCAGTATCATCTATCGGAGTTATCGGTAGAATAAAGCATCGGCGTGAACTGCGCCGCATCAACCGCGAATTAGCACGGTTTGCATGCGCGCCCCCAAGTCCGTCCGGTCCGCGCAGTTCGCGCGGTTCGGTCAAGCACTCCCGAAACGCCGCTTGCAATCGTGCTGTCAAATTGCTCCAACGTTCGTCCTGTTTGCTGTTTTTTACGGCGATGGCGAGCGCCTTTTTCTGGCCGATAACGACGACCAGTTTTTTTCCCCGGGTCAGGCCAGTATAAATGAGATTTCGCTTCAGCATGAGGTAGTGCTGCATCGCCAGCGGAATCACGACGGCCGGATACTCAGAGCCCTGAGACTTGTGAACCGTAATGGCATAGGCGAGGGAAAGAATGTCCATTTCAGAAAAACTAAACTGTACCTGTCTACCATCGAAATCCACTGTGGCGACGCTCTCGACGAGATCCAGCGATTCGATGAGCCCGATATCGCCGTTAAACACGTCCTTGTCGTAATCGTTCTGGGTCACGATAACCTTGTCACCCGGCGCGAAAGTCATCCCGAATTTTTCAATTTTGATCGTCGGGTTCGGATTAATGGCCTTTTGTAGTTCGATGTTCAGAGAGCGAGCGCCCAGTCCGCCACGATTCATCGGGCAGAGCACCTGAATATCCCGAACGGGATCAAACCCGAAACGCTTCGGAATACGGGACTTCACAATCTCGACCAATTTTGGAATGGTCTCCTCGGGAGTCTCCGACGATATGAAGTAAAAATCGGAGTTCCCCGGTGGCGTATGAAGATCGGGGACGCGTCCCTGATTCACTTCATGGGCCACCTGGATAATCCGGCTTTCGGCGGCCTGGCGAAAAACTTGAGTCAGGCGAACGGCCGGGATGCGACCGGATTCGAGCAGGGCGCCGAGCACCTTTCCCGGTCCCACCGAAGGCAGTTGGTCGACATCGCCGATCAGGACCAATGCCGCATGGAGCGGGATGGCCTTGACGAGGCTGTACGCAAGCGATGTGTCGACCATCGACACCTCGTCCACGATTACGCAATCGGTCTGAAGCAGATTATCAACAGTGTGTAGAAATCCACCCTTCGCCCGGTCGACACCGAGGCAACGGTGAATCGTCTTGGCCTCGAGACCCGTGCATTCCGAGAGGCGTTTCGCCGCCCGCCCCGTGGGGGAGCAGAGGGCCAAGCGGATTTTTTTTGCCGCCAGAATGGTAACCAGCGCGCGAGTGATGGTGGTCTTGCCGGTGCCGGGACCTCCGGTAATTATAAAAACCTTCGAGGAGAGCGCCTGAAGGACGGCATTCCGTTGCAGTTCGGCGAGTTGAAGCGCTAATTTGTTCTCCACCCACTCGACGGCTTTCGATGCCTGAATTTCCCCCCAGGGTAGCGAGTGCGTTGCCAGACGCGAGACCAGTCCCGCCAATTCACATTCTGCCCGGTACATGCCGACGGTAAAAATACACTCGGTACCATCAATCGACTCAAGCTTGAGTGCGCCGCTTAGAATTTGTTGCTGTAACGCATCGGAGAGAATGGCCGCGTCGATTTCGAGCAGCGTCGTCGATTCTTCGATCAGTTTATCCCTGGGATAGGCGGAGTGGCCGTGGGACATGCACTCAAACAGGACGTGGTGGAGGCCGGCGCGGGCACGGATGACGGAAGTTTTGGAGATGCCCAGGTTGCCGGCGATGAGATCGGCGCTTTTGAATCCGATACCGTGAATATCGGCGGCTAGGCGGTAGGGATTTTCCATGACTTTGGATACGGCCTCGTGCCCATAGGTTTTGAAAATGCGCACCGCTTTTAAGGAAGAGACACCGTGCGATTGCAAAAACACCATGATATCCCGCACGGCCCGCTGTTGCTTCCACGCCGTGGTAATCTGGGTCATTCTGGCCGGGCCAATTCCGGGAACGTTGCCGAGCTTTGCGGGTTCCGATTCAATGACGTCAAACACATCAAAACCGAACGCTTCGACCAATTTTTTTGCAAAATGAGGGCCGATACCCTTGACCATCCCAGAGCCCAGATACTTTTCAATCCCCTCGAGCGTTGAGGGGTGCACGGTCTTGAGCCATGTAGCTCGGAATTGAAGTCCATACTCCGCGTGTTGTATCCAATCGCCTGTTGCCTCGATGTATTCGCCAGCCGAGATAGACGGCACGTGCCCCAGGACCGTGACGGGATCGCGTTGCCCCTTCGCCTGAACGCGAATTACACAGTAACCATTCTCCGCATTGTGAAAGGTCACTCGCTCGACGGAACCCTGAATATTTTCCAAACCTGTGGATTTAGCCGCTCCCATGACTACTTTGTATAACACCTGATTTGCGATCGTGCCCGTACAATCACGGTCTCTTTTTGGCCCGATCCCTGCTGCGATCAAAGACGAACAGTATCTGCCACCGTCTTTACGCCCGCTACTCTTTTTGAACTCTCAGTGCTGAGCCCTTTTGCCTGGCGGGGCCGGCCGCTTCATCGCGGCGCTTTTGATTGGCCAGATAGTCGGCATCCAATGAACTCTCCCGAGAACTTACTCGCGCGCGTACCGAAGGGTCAATTGCAAGGGGGTTCGTGAGATCCGACGGAGATTGAGAGCCGATCGATCCGGCAAGAGTGCGCGTGGGGTCGGTGGCCGGTGAAGTCTGTCCCATGAACTTGTTATCGAGCGAAATGAGTTGCCCACCGATCTGAATTCTTGGCTGAATTCTTGGCTTAGTTTTTGGCTGCTCAAGCGGAGCGCCAGATTCTGAGGGCGTCGTGGAGCTTCGCAGTTTATGCTTAATGTCGAGAACCCCCTCGGGAACCAGTGTTGCCGTGGAGCCAGACCCCAGTGGGTCGGAGGGTGTTTTAGAAGTTGCCTGTAGACTCGATGGAAAAAAATTCTGGGTGAAGGATGCCTCGCCTCGCGCGGGGTGATTAGGCGTCGGCTGCACTGCTCCTCCGCCGGGATTTCCCACATTGAAAACAGTGCGTTCACCCTGAATGTCCCAAAGATTTTTTCCGAGCGCGACATAATCTTTCTGTGTTTTTAGGTATTTAAAATTACCCGTATTCGGAAATGCGGTTTCCCGCATTTTTTTGCAGGCATCATCGGACCAGCCGTTTTGCGCGCCGGCACCTGCGGTGGCATAGCCTTCACTGAAATCACCCGTGCCGTTGCCGTTTTTCGAGCCGAAGGGAAATGCCATCTGGGCCTGACCCTGAAGCCGGCCCGCCACGGTAGTTGCATTGAGCCCGCCGGGCCCCACGATACTGGCTGCCGCCTGGCCGGATGCCGCTTCACCGCCCCAGGTTCCAGTCGCTTCCATTCTCGCCCGCTGACCGGGTGGCACCCTGTAGCCCACCTGGGCGCAGGAATTCGATTCCGGAATACTCAACGCATTACACATTTGCTTGGGAATTGAGGCGTCGTTTACCAGAGTCACCACCGATGCTCGCGCCACTCCAAGCTTTGACATTCCTTGGACGGCGTTACAGCTGCGGGCGGCGGCTTTGTTAATCGCATCGAAATTTTTCGGATAGTTCGGTTTGATAAAAAACGGAAACGCCACCAGATTAACTCTGCAGTTGGCGGCCATATCGGTCACCTCTTTCACAATCTGGTTTCCATTGGCCACACTTGGATCGATAAAAAAGCAGACCGGCCACATGTGATCGAATCGCTCGGGGATACCGGTCGGGTTTCCAGCGCCCATTACGGTGGGCGGATTTCGGTGCTCGCTCCGTTTCGCGGCCTCGCCGTCATCGGATGAATCGATTGCATCGGGGATTCGTTTGGCCCCTTTGATCGCGTTTTCATCAACGGTGAAAAGTGGTTTGGCGGACTTAACCGATCCAGCGGTTTTTGAAGTCGGGGTAACCATCGTCGTATCTGCGCTCAATTTCTCCTCGGTGTTTAATCCCTTAATCGGGAGACTGCCGAGTTTGGGAATTAATCGGCTTGCCGAACCGATCAATCGCTGCGTTGCCTCTAACTTGGGTTTGGCTGCGTTTTTCAGTTCCGACTTTAGGGCGAGTTTAGGGCCCATCATCTTGGCACTGGCGATGGCACCCAACAGAATGAGAAAGAGCGCAATCCTTGAGAGATCAGAATTCATCGTTTTATTCCTTCAGACTGGCGCAGCGTCGAGCCCTTGCTTCGGGCGTCGGGTTTTCGATTGATCGCTGGCGATCGGAAAAAAGTAGGATCGAGTTCATCCGGATTTTCTTTTCCCTTGCGCAACGAAGCAGGCCGGGAAACCACCGTTTTTCCGAGTGGTGCGCTCGAGTCGGGAGTTCCACCCGAGCCCATCGATCCCATCGGGCTATCATACGAAGATTGGCCCGATGAAGTTGCGCCCGCACCAACACCCGATCCAACCCCGGCGCTTCCGGCTACACCCCGCGAATTGACACCACCTTGCACGTTACTGGATGACGAGTTTTTGCTTGCCCCTTCATCGACCGCCAACGTGGCTGAACCCTTTGCATTGGACGATACGGCGACCTTGGGTACTTCGATCGCGGACTGGATGTCCTCGATATCATCTTCTCCTGACGTCCGACCCGGCGCTCGCTCCTTGCCCGGAGCCCCTTCATCCATTGCTAGAGACGCACCAGCTTTTTTGCGATGCTTTTCCGGATCGGGCGAAGACCCCGGTGATGCCACCGGCGAATTATCGGTGGACTTCTTCCCATCGAAAAAATCCTGTTCAAAAACCTGGTCGGTTGGCACGCCATTATTCACATAAATCTTCGGCGGAGAATTCGGCGGCGGGGATGGGTTGCCGAAAAGCTTGCCGCTCGACATGAGATCGATTGGATTGAGAGACGGCGTATAATAGACCGTCCGACTGCGGTCGTAGCGCCATTTCAGATCGGGGTCGGGCATTGCGACTGAGCGAAGCCTGGCGCATGCGGCGGATTTTTCCCAACTTTCGCCATCGTGCGTGGCGTTTGGACTTTTCAGATTTTTAATTCCAAACCCAGCTCCACTGCCGTTAGGCCAACCCAATGCACTGTGGCCTATCGATTCGTGATTTACGGTAAATGGGTCGCAGAAACCAACGTCCTCTATCGATGGCAACACGGCTTCGGAACTGTCATCGCCTTCCTTTTTTGGTTCGAAGCCATTCAGGGTTTTCAATCGTTTCAGATCGGCTTTTGTCTCTTCATCCGATCGAACTGCTGCGCAGCCTGAGGTGTTTGGCGGAGGCGGCGGGTCTGTTGGTTTCCAACCGCACATTTTGTCAGCAGTTAACGAATGGTTTACGCACGTGGTGGCCGAAGCCTTAGCATTAGCCCCACCAATTTCCGCGATGTTGCACCAGTTGGTGGACTGGGCATTAATCATCGAATAGTTGTCCGGATATCCGGTCTTGATGGTAATAGGAAAGACGACGACGTTTACATTGCAGGCGGCTCCTTCGTCCGCCAGACTTTTCACCGCGGAGTTTACCATTTCCGGATCCAGCGTCTCATCCGCAAACATACAAACCGGATACCATCTTCCAAACGCCTGGCTCCCACTCGCGGACTGAGTGTCCGTTCGAGGGGGCGGTGGCGAAACGGCGCCCTCATCCCCGCCGCCGGAGTTGTTTGCAGCGGAAGAATCTCCCTTGCTGGTGTTATTCTCATCCGTTGTTAGAGTTCCCGCTCTTTTGATCTTATTTTCTCCACCAGCAGCATTGAGTAATTTTCCGTTCGTGTTTGCATCGGTTTCACTACCCGGCCGCTCAGATTCTTTTTTGAGCGTCCCTAGGTTCACATCCACCGACTCGGGAACCCAAATCTGAATTTTCGGCTTTCCGTTAATAAGCTCGCGCTCTTTTTGGGTCAGAGGATTGGCGCCAGCGGCATGGGACGGGACGGCTGCCACCACTAAAACCAGTAAAACCAAGGCTGTAAAAAAACTGTTTGGCACGCCGGTCTCCCCATGAAGACAAGGTGCAAGCTAAATGCCAATAAACTACATATAGATTCAGCTACTTAGGGGTGTATTCCTGTGTAAGGTGGTGACGCCTGACTGAAGTTGTGACGGAGTTGTCTAAGAATGGAAGACTTCAAACCCTATCATTTTCACGCATATAGTGGTGTGAAAATGATATAGTTCATATACGTAGATGCCACACCCACGACAACGCCATGCCCGCGCACTGCTTTTGAAAAAGCTCAAGTACGCGCCTGTGGTTGCGCTTCAAGGGGTGCGACAGTGTGGCAAAAGTTTTCTGGTCCGGGAGCTTTTGACAGGGGCGGTTCCAAACCTAGTGTACAAGTCGTTCGATCAGGCTTCGATTCGAAACATGGCGGAATTAAATGCAGAGGTGTTTCTCGGGCAGAACGCAGACGCTCGCCCCCTGGTGATTGATGAAGCACAGCGAGTTCCTGGCATTTTCGAGGCGGTGAAATTCCAGGTGGATCAAAGGCGCATCCCCGGTCAGTTCATGCTGCTGGGATCCACCGAGTTTTCGCACCTAACCAAAATTCGCGAAAGTCTGACCGGAAGAATGAGTCGAATGAGACTCTATCCCCTGACCCTTTCGGAGTGTCTCGGCAAACCACTCAACGTGGTAAAAAAGGCCCCGTTCTTAAATACGAACCCACGAGTCAGTCGACTTCAGATGAGCCAGCATCTTGTTCGTGGAGGAATGCCCGGGATTTTCGCCTGTCGCTCCGGTGAGGAGCGCAATGGCCAGATGACGGACTGGCTAGAACTAACCCTCAAACGAGATCTGTTTCAAATTAAGGGATACGATCCGGACCCGGCGCTTGCCGAGCGAATTTTGGAGTGCATCGCGAGACTTGAAGAGCCGACGCTGAGTAACATTGCCGTAAGAATGCGAGTCGATCTGCGGCGCCTAAAAAAACATCTGTTGGCGCTCCAAGAATTATTTGTGATTCATGCCTTGCCATCCCACCCGACCGGTACGGGCAAGCCGATTTACTTCATGTGTGACGTGTCGTTTGCCACCCACCTGGGTGCCAATTTGGAAAAACAGCTCTATACCTGGCTGGTTCAAGAGGTTATGGCGCAATCGGCTTATCGAAATGGGGCAAAAACCCGATTCTATTACTACCGAAGTCTTCGCGGCAGCATTATTCACCTAGTGATCGAAATGAACGGCAACGAACTTATTCCTGTAAGGCTATTGCCCGAGGAACGTCTCGATGAACGCGAGCTTTTAATTCTATATTCCTTCAGAACGAAATTTATGGGTCGAAAGTCCTTGGTGTATGCGCTTTCGGCTGAACGTCAGAGCCAAAAGCGTGACGGACTGGAGATCTTCCCATGGGAGTCCTTGGCCTAATTCCCGACACGAACTCAGTTTAAAAGGTGCTCGAAATCGTCGCGGGTCAGCGCGTTTCCGCCGGCGCTGGTCACTGGAGTTTCACTGGTGGAAAAGAGCGAGTCGAAGCGAGAGGCTTTGCGTTGTTTTAGCGTCTCGATCTTTTCTTCGATGGAGCCCTCCATGATATAGCGATAAACCTGTACGCTGCGGGTCTGGCCGATACGGTGCGCCCGATCGGTGGCCTGGTGTTCGACAGCAGGATTCCACCAGGGCTCGATGTGAAATACGTATGAGGCCTTGGTGAGATTTAGTCCGACACCGCCCGTTTTGAGCGTCATGAGCATGACCGCGCCGCCAGGGTGGTGGTTAAATCCGTAAAGTTGTTTTTCCCGTTCTGTCCGGCTCAGGCTTCCTTGAATTCCAAACTGCGGCAGCCCGGCCTTTTTCAGTTCCATTTCGATGCGGCGATAGGTTCCCAAAAATTGCGTAAATACGAGAGCGCTTTGACCGGATTCGATCACCTCGCCCAGCGCCTCAAGAATCACATCTATTTTCGGGGGCACCTTGGGGTAATCGATGCCTTCGATGCAGCTCGGGTCCGAGCAGATTTGGCGCAGGCGTAGCAACGCCGTGAGCATCATCAACTGGGAGTGAAGCACTCCTTTCAGGTTCAGGGATTCCTGTACCCGAATATTCCAGGAGAGGGCGGCGTCCCGATAGAGACGACTCTGACTGTTCTCGAAGGGGACCTTGACCGTGGTTTCGATGCGGTCCGGAAGTTCCTTCAGAATGTGAGCCTTAACCCGCCTGAGCCACAACGGTTTCGTTTTGAGTTTTAGGTATGCGATGTCTTTGGGGCACACGGTTTCGGGGGTCACGAAACGAGTGCGAAACGAAGCCAAATCGCCCAGGCAACCGGGCACCACTAAATCCAGGAGTGCGAAAAACTCGCCAAAATGGTTTTCCAGCGGTGTACCCGTCAGCGCCAATCTGAAATGAGATTTTAACTCGCGGGCCATCTGGGAACGTTGGGCTCCGATATTCTTGAGGCTTTGCGCCTCATCGAACACGACTGCATCCCACATTCGCGAAATAAAAAACGGCGCATGTTCCATGAACAGACCGTACGTAACGACTAATATCGTTGAATCGGGCGCATCCAGAAAATCGATGGCACCGGTTTGATTTTTTGAATCGAACACAGCGATTCGTAAATCCGGAGTAAATTTCTCAGCTTCGTTCAGCCACGTGTAGGTGAGCGATGTGGGAACGATCACCAGGGTTTTTACCCCCTTATCCAACTCCGCAATGTGACGTAAAAACGCCAGCGTCTGGAGTGTCTTTCCCAGCCCCATGTCGTCGGCCAGAATCCCTCCTAGACGCAATCGGTAAAGATCGTGAATCCACTGCGTTCCCGTTTTCTGATAGGGTTTCATCACATCCGCCAACGATTTCGGAAGCGCCATGGAATCTCGCTCAGTTCCCAGATCATCATAAAATCGGCATACCGACTGCCATCGCTCGAACCCTGACACCTCGACACCCTTGGATCTCAACGCCAGTAATTCCAACACATGGTGGCGTACTAACACTCCCTCTCCGGATTTACGGCGACCTCGGGCCGGCGAACTGAGTGCCGCCCAAAAATTGAGCAGGTGATCGACCTCTGGAACGTCCTCAATCGAAAGTTGATACCACTTTCCGCCCGACTCGATCACGCGCTCCGAGGCGAACCGGGCCGCCTGCTGTGGCGAAAGTTGCGATCCCTTGAAGAAAAGGTGCGGCTTGAGTTCAAACCAATCGAGAGCTTGGCCGCCAGCGATTTGGCCTTCTGCGATTTGGTCGCCAGCGATTTGGCCGGACGGAACTTGGTCGGATGGCGCATCATCGACAAGTTGAATCTGGGTCCTGAGATCCTTGGGGTCCATCCGATCGAGCTCAACTCCATCCTTAAAGACCCTAAACCCTCGACTTCTGAGCGGAGCGAATGCCTCCAGTGCCTGGTGTGAACTCTCAAAACCCGCCCGACAGACCGTCGTTCCATCAAAAACCCGCCCGGTTCCCAAAAGTGCCCTGGTAACGGCCAAATCCCGCGCCGTAGCCAACTCGAATCGAGCAAAGGCAGAAACGCGCTGTAATTTAAAAAGCGCAGGCCCGCGCTTAATCAAAGTGCCCCTGACCAACCGTTCCACCACAAGCGCCGTTTCGAACCACCGATCTCTGAACGTAACTATTTCACGAGGGAGAAAAACGGTCTCCTCCATGGTGTACGAAAAAAGGTTTTCCAGTAAGGATTTGAGGTTCGTTACCATTCGCGATGAACATACGTCGGTGAGCGGCAAGGGCTCCGTCACCCCGGCCAGAACCGCTGCAATTTTCCCCATGACATCTTTCAGTCGTCGATCCACATCCGATTTTGAGGGCGTCGGAAACTCTGAGCGAAAAGTAACCATCTCCAAAAAAACCAGAGCACCGATTCCCTGATGGCGAAGCACGGTCAGATCCCGATCGCGTTTGTCGCCCCTCGAGGTGGCCCACTCCTTGCAATCGCCCTCGGCAATCGCTCCGATGCCTCGCTGGAGTAATCCCTGGAGAAACCCGATGGCGTGACTCAGGTCCCATGTGTAATAGGACTGGTCGCTATCGATTCGACTATCGACTCGACTATCGACTCGGCTCGCAAATCTGAATGCGCCGTCGGGTTCAATGACGATACACGGAGGCGCGGACTGAGAATCTAGATAGCGGTGTGGATTTGGTGGGCGATAGCATATGGAGGTGGTGCGGGCCAATTTAGCCAGGACGTTTGCCACAGCCGCCATTCGCAGGTGGCCATCGATATCGATGCCATCGGTGAACCTTGGCATGGAGAAATAGGAATCAGCCGCAGCCGCAATTTCCTTGAAGTGGGAATCAAACTCATGAAAGTCAATGTGTCCAGACGAGAGCGCGGCCGTAGGAAAAACCGCCTTAGGGACGAGCGATCCCCCAAAATTTTCCAGCCGAAGGCAGCCAAACCCCGTATTGGAGTCAATTTGCGAATCTCGCATCGAAAAGTTCCAGGCGATCGATTGGGGCTCAACCTGCCCGATAGTCTCGATTCGCATGGCCTGACGCGGCACCTTCGAAGATCTTTCCAAAGTGACGTAGACGGGTATTTTGGCGACTAAGGCCCGTTGCAAAACTCCAAAGATCGCCCGCTCCAGTTCGAAAAGATCTTCGGTGTTCGAGTCTGTCTCACCCGAAACAAGAGGCGCTCGCAGAGCCGAATTCGGCATTTTAATCGGAATCAGTTCTTTGGGCACCGCACGGTAGCGGGCCGCTTGGTGAAACAGCGATATGGAATCGGTGATTGCGCCGTCTGAAAACAAATACTGAAGGCCTGTCTTCGTATGGCCCAAGAGATTGTACCCGCCCCAATGCCAATGATCGCCATGGAATGAGTTGGCAAAAGCCTGCGGCAACTCAACCCCTCGCTCCCGCATGGGGCGTCCGTAGACCCTCACTTGTGAAACATCATACGCTGGAAGGCGTTCCGAAAACGCCGGCATATCGCCGAACAGCTTATCCGGTTTGTGTCCATAATGGTTCGAGAGGCAGAGAACGATGCCTCTAACGGCGAGTTCGAAGTTGGGTGAGACGAACCTGTTCGACGGCACATCATCTACGAAAGGCGTTAAGACCGGACCGATTTTCGGAGACGTTTGTATCACCATCGCAGCTCGCGGCGCCTGGCGCTCCAAATCTGTTAACTCGATTCCACACCGCTCAACGGCAGCCCGTAAAAATAAGAGTCCGCTCACGATATGAGTGCAATCGCGCGTAGCTGAGAATCGCGAACACGGGCAATTGCCATAAACGGCGTCCCCCACCACGACCCACATTGTGTTTCGAGAAAGCTCCTCGCCGCAACTCAAATTCACGCGCGTCACTATCGAACTGCGATCAAACGCTGCCACCGAAATCACATTACTGGAAATCCACTGTTGGGCGGTCTCAATGACTTCCACCGGAAACCGCGCGAACATACTGGCCATCGCGGCTTCCGTCCAACTCTCCAGCGGCGGAAATTTAATTGTTACTGGTGCCTCTGCCATTCACCGCGAAATTAACGACCCCGTCAGAATCGGTCAACCGACGCTACCCTTCCCTAGAGTCGGGGTAGGCGTCGCGACTCATAGCGCTGCGTTATCGGGGCTCGCTGTGGACGAGTGAGGAGCAGCGTATATAGCACCCCCGCTATAAAGCCACCTATGTGGGCGCCGAACGCGACGCCCGTTTGCGGTCCAAGTATGCCGAGGGCCTGCATCGCAAACCAAATTCCGAGATAAAAAACCGCCGGGATGCGAGCGACATTGATATAAAAACCCAGAACGATGAGGGTCCGAATTCGGATACGCGGAAACAGTACGGTGTAACCGCCAAGCACTCCGGATATGGCACCGCTGGCTCCAATGGTGGGCGTCGTAGAAGTGGGATCCATCCAAATATGGACTAGGCCGGCGGCAATGCCGCACACGAAATAAAACACGACAAAGCGAAAGTGGCCCATCGAATCCTCGATATTATCGCCGAAAAGCCACAGGTACCAGAGGTTGCCGACCAAGTGACCCAAGCCTCCGTGAAGAAACATCGACGTAATGAGCGTTATGAGCGGTGCCGACAAAATCGAATCGTTCTGTGTCAGCAGAACAGGAACGATTGCGTACTGGCGAATAAACGACTCGGCGGCATCGCCTAGCGAAAACTCGTAGAAAAACGCGGCCGCGTTGATAACGATCAAGGCGATAACGAATACCGGCGTATGATGCGTCGGGTTTTCATCGCGAAGCGGAAACACTTATCACCCTTTAGGGAAGATCTGCCAATGCCTGCTCGGGAAACTGTTTCGCATCCACCGACGGATAGGCCTTACGAATCTTGCCAGCGGCATCGATAAGATAACCAATGCGTGACGCGTGTTTGGTCTTGGCATCGGCACACGCACCGTAAGCCATCCCAATCGTGCGTTCGGTGTCGCAAAGAAGCTGAAACGGAAAATTGAATTTATTTTTGAAATTCAAATTCTCCTGAACGGTGTCGAACGACACTCCCAGCACTACTGAATTTTTCTTTTCAAATTGGTGGATTCGATCACGGAATCCACAGCCCTGAAGGGTTCACCCAGGGGTATCCGCTTTCGGGTAAAACCAAAGAATAACCATCTTGCCTCGAAAACTCTTGAGCGAAACTATACCGCCGTCATCCGCGGCTATCGAAAAATCCGGCGCAGCCATTCCTTCTTTTAGCATGCCACCCCCTGTGCGACTCTGGGCGAATTTTTCAATCGGTCTGAATGCCCGGTAAAGCAGATCGCGAAACATAGATTAAAAGCGTAATGGACCACTGCCGGAACTGCAAGAGGTCATCGGTCTGATCGATTTGGTTTGGTGCCGTGTGTTAAATCGAGGGGAACCCTACGCGCGAAGCGCGGAATATAGGATACCAGAGTCCAATGGATCAAACCACAAAAGATTCCCCCTATCCCAACACCCCAGCCAGGTGCCGTCCCAGCGATGGCGGCGGCGTGAATTGAATCTTTGAGCCGCGGCAGGCAATGATGGCCGACTCCAGATCCCCAACGTCCATGCAAAGCGTGGCAAGACCGAGCTCCGCCCATTTTTTGGCGAGTTCCACCTGGCCGTCATTGGACTCGCCGTAACGGATCTGTTTGGGAATGACGACGGTTTTTTTGTGAAGGCGATAAAGCATCGTCAACATTCCCGTTCCCGCGTGCGAAACCACCAGCTCGGCCTTGGCCATTAGAGCTTGTAGCTCGCTTTGAGCCACGGTTTTGACGTGTGGAAATTTCGGAACCGCTCGACTCGACCCTATCTGGCCAAAAAACTCGAACTGTTCACTTAAACGATTGCATTCATCGAAAAGCGGATCGAAATGCCCTGTTGATACGACGATTAAAATCATATTACCCACCCCTCATAAGTCGCCTTGGGGCCATAACACTTCAAAAGTTCCGGCCATTGCACGTAGAGGCGGTCGCAGATAGGGTACAGAAACCGTCCGGTAATGCTGGGCCTTTCCACCTGATTCATGCATTCCACATGGTAAAGTTTTGCCCCGAAAAGTTTGGCGAAGGCACAGAAAAAAACGACGTTCGTTGCACCCAATGAGACGACTGCCGACGGCCTGAGACGCAATGACCACGCAAACGCCAGCGCGATATTGGCTACCACCTTCATGGGATTAAGAAATCGCCGCTTTCCGACAAACGTAAAAATAGTCGGTATGACAACGACAGTTTGGAATTGCGACCGCAAGGCGGCAATCTCGGGGCCGGTAGTCGTTACAATCGACCTGGGTTTTTTTCCCAATTGGTCGATCAGCATTTGCGCGTTGTGCCAATGCCCACCGCGATCGCTAATAACGGTGATCTCGTGCATGAATTTATATTAGCCGAAGGGACGCAACTGGGAAATCGGACGATTAAAGTGGTCTTTCGAAATTGAGGTAGGGGTTGGGTCGGAAACCTTGCGATAAAAAAAACTCCTGAGCCGCCGTGTTGTACGTTTCCGCCTGTGCCCAAAGTGTTTTGGCTCCCATGTTACGGGCCGATTCGAGCACCTTGGCCAGAATGAGGCGCCCGACACCCTGTCTTCGCAATCGGGTTTCGACGTACAACTCGTCGATGTATACCGTCAGTCCGCCCTTCTCGACGCTGTGGTATTTCGTCAAGATGACATAACCAATGCGATCTTCACCACGCTTAATGAAGTAGGGAACGGCTAAATTCTCATTTTTGAGAAGGCTTTTGACCCCCTCTTCGATGTTGACCATCGAGTCGTAGTCCTCATCGTGTCGATAGAGAGCCTCGATATACTGTTTCAGAGTCTCCATCTCGGTCGCAAAGACCTTGACCAATTTGATTTCGTTATCCATCGGGTACGGCAGTTCTAGTGCTGTTTCGGTTTTGCTGCAAGGGAGGTGTCGCCAAAAAGGATTTTCAGGCATTGATTCATCGAGCGCACTCGAACGATGCGAAGACCATTGCGAATCTCCGGCTCGACCTCTTTAAGGTCTCTTTCGTTGTCACCGGGAATGATGACAGTTTCCAGACCCGAGCGTTTGGCCGCCAGCAACTTTTCCTTGATTCCACCTACCGGCAGAATCCGGCCCGTCAAAGTTAACTCCCCGGTCATGGCGGTTTTAGGTCGCGCCACCCGTCTGGTGATGAGCGAATAAAGCGAGGCTGCCATCGTGACACCGGCAGACGGCCCATCCTTGGGGGTAGCTCCGGCGGGCACGTGCAGATGAAGCTGATTTTTTTCAAAGTAGTTCTTGGGTACGTCGAGATTCTTCACGCAGTCACGCATGAACGTGTATGCGATGTTGGCAGATTCCTGCATGACCTCGCCCAGTTGCCCTGTCAATACGTAGCCGCCCTTTCCGGGAACGGCGATGCTTTCGACGTGCAATACGCTTCCGCCGAATTGTGTCCAGGCCAGTCCGGTTACTACGCCGAATTGCCCTTCGGAAAAGGCGTCTTCATGGATGAAAGGAGGCGGCCCCAGAAAACGCTCCACCGTCTTGGGCGTGTCGATCGTCACTCGATCGGTTTTTTTCATCGCTATACGCCAGGCGGTTTTCCGGCAGAGTCGTGCTACCTGCTTTTCCAAGGATCTGACTCCGGACTCGCGCGCGTATTGTCCGACGATATAACCCAGGGCCTCAGAGGAGATCTTGAGATTTTTTCCAGTAAGAGCGTGTTTTTTGAGTTGTTTTGGCAGTAGGTGGCGGTTGAAAATGTTCACCTTCTCGTTATCGGTGTACCCGGCCAGATCGATGATCTCCATCCGATCAAGAAGTGCTCGTGGAACGGAATCCAGTGAATTGGCGGTCGTAATGAAAAAAACCTCGGAACAGTTAAACGGTACATCCACATAGTGATCCAAAAATTCAGCGTTCTGCTCTGGATCCAAGAGTTCGAGAAGTGCGGCAGCTGGATCGCTCCCGGTAAGTCGCGCGTGGGCCAATTTATCGATCTCATCAATCAGAAAAACCGGGTTCTGGGTACCCGCCCTTTTGAGACCCTGCATCATCTTACCCGGCATCGCGCCGACATAGGTTCGGCGATGACCTTTAATTTCAGCCTCATCCCGCATTCCACCGACTGAGAACCTAAAAAATTTCCGGTTGAGGGCCTTTGCAATCGATCGCCCCAGACTCGTCTTGCCGGTTCCCGGAGGTCCCACGAGACACAAAATGGACCCCTCGGAATTGCGGCGTAACTGTCGCACGGCTAAAAACTCGAGTATCCGTTCCTTGACCTCCTTGAGGCCGAAATGGTCGGCATCCAAAACCTTGGCCGCCTGGCGAAGATCGCCCATCTCAGGGCTGCGAACTCCCCAAGGCAATGCCGTAATCCAATCGAGATAATTGAGACAGACGCCAAATTCGGACGAGTGTTCGTGGAGTGCCGAAAACTTTTGGATCTCCTCATCGATTCGTACCTTGGCTTCTGCGGAGAGCGTTTTTTCCTTGAGTCTTTCGGAAAACTTCTGGAGCAAGCGTCCCTTTTCATCCCCGGCCTTACCCAATTCCTTCTGGATGAGTTTGAGTTGCTCCTGCAGGAAATACTCCTTCTGGGATGTCGCCACCTTCTGATTGATCTCGTCATGGATCTTTTTTTGGATCGACTGTACGTCTTGTTCGCGTTTGAGCATCAGTAGCAATCGCTGGAGTCGATCCTTAACGTCTGCGATCGAAAGCAAACTTTGATAATCGTCCACATCACGAACCAGGACGGAAGCCATCAGGTCGGCCAGTTTTCCAGGGCCATCGATATTGACCAGTGCCACCTTCATTTCCTCTGAAATGAGCGGGTTGTCTTTTGACAGCGCCTTGAACTGGCTGAGTGCCGTTCTGAGAAGCGCCTCCATTTCCGAGTCGCGGCAGGCCGTTTCCAGAATGTACTTCACATTCGCTAAAAAATGGGGCTCCTCGGAAACCACGTTTCCAATTTCAAATCGTTGGAGGCCGGTAACGAGAACGCTGATCTGGTTGTCGGGCAGATTGATCTTCTTCAAAATCCTCGCTGCAACACCGTAACGATGAAACAGAGTCTTTTGTGTGGTGGTTTGGCTGGAACTGTCCACCGTCTGCAGTGCGGTGCCTTCAGCGGGAATACCGGTGATGGTGCTGGGCGGACCGGCCGCGACGTCTTCGGTCTGGCCTTCCTTGTAAAGCACCACACCCAAATAACTGCTTCCCTGGCTCGCGAACTCGATGGTCTTGGTCAGTTTTCCCTCTGGCAGAATCAGCGGGACGATCATGCCCGGAAAAATCGTAGCCTGGGAAACGGGAAGAAGCAGCAGATTGGGAGGAAGGACGTCCGAAATGGGCACCAGTCCGCCCTTTGATTCGGGCACTTTTCGCCGGGGTGCGACCGTCAGCGCCTTCTTGTCCTTTGTATTATCCACTGCGCTGTTAATGTAGGCGTCGAACGAACGGAGTCAACTCGGGACGCAACTAATTGTCCGTGCCCCGTTCAAGTGATTGGAATTGTAACCTTTAAGTCTATCGGATTTTGGAAGCCGAGTTAGAGATGCCTTGGGCTGGCATGCAGGCGTTCACATACTTTTGCAGCTTGTCTTTCTGGCTGATGATAACCTTCGAATCCGCGGCTTTTTCCTTGGATGCCTCGGGGCTATGGGCTGTGCCCGTCTCAGGATTCACAACTCCTGTGTTTTCCGGAGCGGCGAAACTTCCGACTCCACCGACTCCGAAGAGGGCAACGACCACGACAACGTTCAAGAATTTCATAACACTCCTCACAGATTTCCACGAGGTCCCATTCAAGGGACCACTCGTACTCAGGGTGTAGTTGTGCAAGCGGTGTACCAAGTCGAGTTCAGGATGAATTTTCCGAGCGGACTGTCATCAAACTGTCGGATCCGCGAGTCTTCAGGGGCCCCAGGCCCAACTCAAACTCCAAACCAGTTATTTTATTAACGCTTTTGAGGTGTCGTGAAAATCGACAGTTCAAAGGAGCGAAACGACAATTCACGGCATGTGTGCATCTAGTGATCCTGAGTACTGAGACCGTATACTGCAGGAGTTCGCCTGGCCCTTCCTTGACAGGCTGATCGCCTGGGCTATCTTTGACACAATATTTTTGCACCGATCTTTCATCGGTGTTTGAAAGGAAGCCCATGGAAAACCGAACTCAGGAAACACGATTCGATACATTGGTTCAGAAACCCGCTCCCGATTTTAAGGCCGAGGCGCTGGTTGGAGAGGAGTTCAAGCCGATCTCACTGGCCGATTATCGTGGCAAGTGGGTCTGCCTGTTTTTCTATCCGCTGGATTTCACCTTTGTGTGCCCGACGGAAATCACGGCATTTAACGACGCTCAAAAGTCTTTCAAGGATTCCAACTGCGAGATTCTCGGCTGCTCTGTGGACAGCAAGTTTTCGCACCTTGCCTGGGCCAAGACCCCGCGCAAAGACGGTGGCATCGGTAAACTGACCATTCCTCTAATTGCCGATATTAAAAAAGAAATCGGACGTAGCTATGGCGTATTGCTGGATGCGGGCATTACTCTGCGCGGTCTCTTTCTGATCAACCCACAGGGAACTGTTCAGTATCAGCTCATTCATGATCTTGGAATTGGCAGAAACGTCGATGAGGTGATTCGTGTTCTCAAGGCGCTCCAAGAGGTAGCCAAGACTGGTGAGGTTTGCCCAGCGAACTGGACCCCCGGCAAGAAGACGATGAAGCCGGATCCGGTGAAGTCGAAGGAATATTTTCAGGCGATGTAGATTCTGCTGAAAAAGGCACGGCTCGACAGAAATGTCGGGCCCTACTTTTTTCGCCAACTACCACTGCTCCCGGTGCTCCCTCGGCTTTCGAGGTTTCTAACGTACTCCATGAAATTGTCTCGATTCTGCGTGGTGTCGTGATAATTCCCACGGCCGCCTCCTCCTCCGCCGCCTCGATGTTGGTGGCCGCCGCGACGATTCTGCTGGCGGTGGTGACGGGAATGGCGCTGTCCCCCGTGCTGTTGGTGTTGCTGTGGACCGGACTGCGGACCACGATCCCTCGACTCGGTTTTTCGCTCGAGCGCGCGAGCCAACAGTTCGGCAACTAGTTTATCGATCGGGAGCTTTTCAAAACGCGAAATGCGATCGAGTCGACGCATGAGCGACTGCGACAATTGAACCTGGAGCATTTCTGGGTATTGTTTGTCAAAGATAGGTTCCGGTAAGGCGTTGCCGGCCTGGCGAAGCGCTTCCAGGCGCTGCCCCAGCTGGGCCTCGAGATCGGCCATGACGACCTCTCGATTCGCCCCCTCGGCTCTAAGCTCGGGAAACTCCAAAATGCTTCCGGAAAACTGGCTGATATCAGACTCGAAGTGAGTTTCGATCATGTACTGATCGCTGGGTTGACTCTCGATGTCGGAATTGCGACCGAGGTAGGCCGGTTGAGAATCATAGGGCTCTTCATCGATCATTTCGGATTGGCTATCGTTTGGCTCTTCGCCGTCGAAGTCCTGCTCATTGTCACTCTCAGGCCGAGCCGATCGAGTATCTGGTCGGGTGTCGGGTCGGGTGTCGGGTCGAGTGTCGGGTCGAGTGTCGGGTCTGGCGTCAATGGGATCCTGACCTTCGTCGTAATTGTCCTCTCCCGTGTCACGATTTTCATTCCCACTATTCAGAGCCTCATCAGGCCGTGCCTCATCGGGAGGCGCCGCGGGGCGCGGACTGCGATCATCGGGACGGCGCGTTCTGGTGGGTCGAGTGGTTCTTCTTCCCCGGGGTGCACTGGCGGGCCTGCGATTTTCAGACATTGTTTACTTCCTCCAAATTGTCTTGGGTCGCCAAATCAAAAGTTTTCAAGATTTCAGTTGCCGAACTTTTTGATTAGATTCCAATCTAGCTAACAGATGTGCGTTTGACCTGCAAGATGCTGAACATATCAAATTTTATACTAATAATTACAAGCGTTTAAGTTTTTAATTTCATAATTGGACAAAACTAGTCCTATTGATTGACTAAAATCGAGGTTGTACCGATAATAATATTGTAAGAGGACTAATTTAGTCCTATAACACCTTTTTGGTTTGGATAGGAGCCTTGCTTGAGCATGTTTCGAGTCAATAAGAAGCTGGAATACGGGGTGATTGCCCTATTATATCTGGCCTCTGAGGATAAAAAAATCGCGAGTGTTCGCGGAATGTCTTTGGATTGCAAGATTCCGGTGACGCTACTGAGTAAGGTGATGCAACTCATGAAAAATGCTGGTTTCGTGACAGCGGTGCACGGGAATCAGGGTGGGTATACGCTTTCCCGTCCCCTGACCGAAATCAACCTTTTGGAGTTGTCGCGCGCACTGGTGGGACCGGTTGCAGTGGTGGAGTGTCTGGCTGAGGGAAAGCCAAAGTGCCCGACGCAAGAGGGCTGCACCATCATCACTCCGATGACCCTACTGAATCAGCGCATCGTCTCGTTGTTTGAAACTACCTCGGTTGAAAACCTATTGAATCGAAAGGTCGCATTGTGAAACTCCCGATTTATATGGATAACCACTCCACGACGGGTCTGGATCCTCGTGTCCTTGAAACGATGTTGCCCTACTTTTGTGAGCGTTACGGTAATGCCGCCAGCCGCAGCCACTCCTTCGGGTGGGAGGCTGAATCGGCCGTCGAAGGGGCGCGTGCCCAGGTGGCGGCAATTCTAAACGCCTCTCCCAAGGAGATTGTATTTACGAGCGGTGCCACTGAGAGCATCAACATCGCGTGGAAGGGCGCATTTGAAATGTACGCCGACAAAGGCAACCATTTCATCACGGTGGTGACCGAACATAAGGCGACGCTCGATTCGGCCAAGTATCTGGAAAAAAAAGGCTGCGTGGTGACCTATCTGCCGGTGGATGCCACTGGCCGGGTGAACCCTGAGGGTGTTCGAAAGGCGATCACTCCCAAGACGATACTTGTGTCGATCATGCACGCCAATAACGAAGTGGGAACGATCCACCCCATCGCTGAGATCGGCAAAATCACGCGCAGTCATAATGTGCTGTTTCACGTGGATGCCGCGCAGACCGTCGGAAAAATTCCGGTGGATGTGAATGCGCTGAGTATCGATGTGCTTTCGCTGTCGGGTCACAAGCTTTACGGACCCAAGGGAATCGGGGCGCTCTATGTGCGACGCCAGAATCCCCGGGTGCGCCTGGGTGCCGTGATTCACGGTGGCGGCCACGAGCGCGGGATGCGTTCGGGGACGCTCAATGTTCCGGCGATAGTGGGACTGGGCCGTGCATGCCAGATTGCGCAGGGGAGTCTGGCCGACGAGATGACTCGCTTAATCCGATTACGCGAAAGGCTCAAGGAGGGCATCTTCGCGCGCCTCGACGCCGTGTATTTGAACGGTCACGCCGAGCACCGCCTGCCCAATAACGTGAATATCAGTTTCGCGTATGTCGAAGGCGAAGCGCTGATGATGGGCCTCAAGGAGGTTGCGGTATCGTCGGGCTCGGCCTGTACATCGGCCTCGCTCGAACCGTCCTACGTATTGCGAGCGATGGGTGTTGGTGAGGAGCTCGCACATACCTCGATTCGCTTCGGTCTGGGACGATTCAATACCGAGGAGGAGGTCGATTACGCCATCGAACGCGTGGTTGCGGTTGTGACGCGCCTCCGCGAGATGTCACCGCTTTATGAAATGGCCAAAGAAGGAATTGATTTGAAAACGGTTCAGTGGGCTGCCCACTGAAAATTTTTGTAAAAGGAGAAACACCATGCCATACGGCCCAAAAGTCATAGACCATTTTAACAACCCGAGAAACGTCGGATCGCTCGATAAAAAAGATCTGTCGGTGGGGACCGGGGTGGTCGGGGCGCCGGAATGCGGCGACGTCATGAAACTTCAGATCAAGGTTGAAAATAACGTCGTTATCGATGCCAAGTTCAAGACCTTCGGGTGTGGCAGCGCAATCGCAAGCAGTAGCTTGGCGACGGAGTGGGTCAAGGGAAAAACCTTGGATGAAGTTTTGAAGATTAAAAATACCGACATCGTGAACGAACTGTCGCTGCCCCCGGTGAAGATCCATTGTTCGGTACTCGCCGAGGACGCGATTCGCGCCGCCATCGCTGATTTACAAAACAAGAAAACGGAGAAACACTGAGCCATTTCGAACGGAGGGTTATCGATGGGAGCTGATACAAAAGGAGTTGCCATGCAGGCAGTGGTTACGACAGAACCTGCTGCGAATGCAGTTGCTGCAAATGGAACGGTCCTGATTTCGCTGACCGATAATGCGGTGAAGCAGATTAAGCGCATTCGAGAGGACGAAAATGTCTCCGATGGCGGGCTTCGGGTCGCCGTGGTGGGTGGTGGCTGCAGCGGACTGTCTTACAAATTGGATTTTGCGAAAGAGGCTCAGGCCACTGACAAGATTTACGAGCAGGATGGCGTGAAGGTGTTCATCGATCCCAAGAGTTTTATTTACGTTCGAGGCCTGACCCTGGATTACCAGGGCGGTCTGAATGGTACCGGTTTTACCTTTCAAAACCCGAACGCTTCGAAAAGTTGTGGTTGTGGTACCTCGTTCGCAGTCTAATGCCCCCTGTACTGCATGCAGTAGCGGATTGGCGGCTTCGTCAACGTTCTCTCCATTGGTGTTTCTAGCGGTGCCCGTTTGTACCGAGTGCGGCCACTTAAGGGAATTTAAGGACGAAGTCGACCACTTTAGGTTGTTTGGGCTTGTGCCTGCCTGGGTTATCGACGAGACCGACCTGAAGTCTCGATTTCTTCGTCTGGCCGCATTAGTCCACCCGGACAGATACGAAGTCGCGGGGCCCCCCGATTCGGTCAACGCCCTCCGCTGGGCCACTGCGTTGAATCGCGCTTATCAAACATTAAGAGATCCTGGCGAGCGCACTGCCTATTTTCTGGAAACAAATGGCTTTCGAATATCCGAAAAGGGAACACCGGTGCCCACCGATTTGGCTGAGGCCTACTTCGATGCTCAGGATGGCGACGATTCGGTGTTGTCAGCCTTTAAGTCCAGGCTCGAGGAGCTGCTGAGTGAATCCGAAGAGATGTGGCTGGCCCTGGGAAGAAAATGGAACGGTAGCGGAATCGAGATACTCGATGCGCTACTCAAAAACACCATTAGGATTCGATATTTGAAGTCCATGTTAAATGATCTCAATTCTCGACGGGAAGGCAGTCATGATCGTCGGCATTGATTTGGGTACTACAAACAGCCTGGTCGGTATCATCGCCAAGGGCGGCCCCCGTCTATTCGTCGGTGAAGACGACTCGACGCTCGTTCCGTCCGTGGTTTATTTTCCGGAAGGTCAGGAACTCATCGTGGGTTGCCGTGCTCGCCCGTTTAAAGAATCAGATCCGAAAAACACACTCTTTTCGGTGAAGCGATTGTTAGGGCGTGGCATCGACGATGCCCTGCTCTCCGCTACGGCCCCGGCTCAGGATCTGACGCGAAGTGATGCACAGTCTATTAGGCTTTCGGTCCGAGGAAAGACTTACACCCCGGTCGACGTCAGCGCGTTGATTTTGCGAAAACTTAAAGATTTGACCGAGAGCCAGTCGGGTGAAGTCGTGAAAAAAGCGGTTATTACCGTGCCGGCCTATTTTAACGACTCCCAACGCCAGGCCACCCGTTTGGCCGGCGAACTTGCAGGTCTCGAGGTGATTCGCATCGTCAATGAGCCAACCGCGGCCTGTCTGGCCTATGGGTTGGATCAAAAGGCGCACGGAACCGTTGCCATCTATGATTTGGGGGGCGGCACGTTCGACATTTCAATTTTACGAATTCACGACGGTATTTTTGAAGTATTGGCCACCAACGGCGATACGAGCCTTGGCGGAGACGACATCGATGCCGCAATCGCCGACGGGATTTGGGCCGATGCAGTGGCGGAGCTTAGTCAAGCGGGACTGGATCCGGGCGCTCACCGATCGAAGCTATTCTTTGCGGCGGAACGGCTCAAGCAGGATCTGTCTCTCGCTGAACGCACCGAGTTTTCTTACACCGTCGGTGTGAAGGCTTTTACTAAAACCTATTCCCGAGCCGATCTCCAGTCATGGATGGCGCCCACTCTGGAGAAGACTCGCAAAGCGGTGATGATGTGCCTCAAAGATTCGGGGCAGGTCGCCCAGCAGTTGACGGACGTCATACTGGTCGGAGGAAGCACGCGCTCGCCGGTGGTGATCGATTTCGTGAAAACCCTTTTTGGGCGAGAGCCGATCTGTACGCTGAATCCGGACGAGGTGGTTGCCGTGGGGGCTGCGGTTCAGGCGAGAATTCTCGAGGGGAAGCTGGGCGGAATGCTTCTCCTGGACGTGACGCCGCTATCGCTCGGGATCGAGACCGTGGGGGGAATCGTCGAAAAGATAGTGCACCGTAATTCCACAATTCCGGTCTCCGCATCCCAGACTTTCACGACGTCGGTCGACGGGCAGACCAGCGTTGATATTCACGTACTCCAAGGGGAACGTGAGTTGGTGGCCGACAATCGCAGTTTGGCGCATTTTAAATTAGGGGGGTTGCCACCCATGCCGGCCGGGATTCCGAAAATCGAAGTCGAGTTCATTCTCGATGCCAATGGCATCTTGAATGTTCGCGCGTTCGAATTACGATCGGGGCGGGCGGCGTCCGTATCGACGAACCCAACCTACGGCATGACCGATGGGTGGGTAGAGGGACAGCTCCAGTCCTCATTTGATCATGCCGAAAGTGATTTTCAGGCGCGGTTTTTGGCACAGACTCGAACTGAGGCCGACGGTATTATCCGGGCGACCGAAAAATCGATTCAGCACGGGAAGGGAATTCTCGTCGATAACGAAAAGACGCAGATCGATACCGCTGTTTTTTCGCTCAAACAGAGTCTGTCGTCTTCCGATTATCGGGTGATTCAGACCCATATCGATAAACTGAACGATGCGACGCGGGATTTCGCGGAGCGTTATCTCAACCATTCCGTGGCTGAGGCCCTGCGTGAAAAGCGTATCGATGAAAAATTACCAGGAGGTGAGCAGTGAAGTGGACGGACATACGCGAAATTGCCTTTAGCCTTTTTGAAAAATTTCCTGCGGTCGACCCCTTGTCCGTACGGTTTACCGATCTGCACCGATGGGTAACCGAGCTGGATGGATTTGACGATGAGCCCAAGCGTTCCAATGAAAAGATTCTCGAGGCGATACAGATGCAGTGGCTCGACGAAAAATCCGACTAATGAGTAATTCGTTGCGTTATTCCTGAGCGCTCACTCATTACAATTGTTAATGTTGTTTAGCTCTTAGGTTACTTTGAATTCTATCCATCCGATAAGGGTTGTGTTAGCGTTTCATTGTTAGAATGTTTCTTGGCAACGCTTCAAAAACTTTAAAGCAGTAAAACCAGTAGTTATGGCCCGTTCATTCGGGTCTTTCAAGGAGGCCATCTATGTCTTGGTTATCCGGGCTGTGTTTGTTGGTGGTGACTGTTTCCATGGTGGGTTTTGGCGCCGATTACCAGTTCGGTCCAGCGGGAGAAAAGGCCCAGCTGTCGACACGTTTGGTGAATCGGGATCGGGGGCCTGCCTCCATTGAGTTCGAGCTCACCGTTCCAAGCTTAAACCTCACCGCGGACGGCATGGGGTTTCAGGCCTTGTCGGCTCCTGGGTTAACGCCGATGAACCGAATTGGAAATCCGGACCTATTCACGACGGGTGTGCTGGTCGCTGTTCCCAGCGGCTATGAACCCCGAATTACGGTAGAGGCATCGGAGTCGAGAGAGATTCAAAACGTCATCGTGGCCCCGGCACAGCACAAGACGCGATGTGCGGGAGGTGAGCCCGACTCATTTAGCTTCAACGCGAATTTGTACCAGTCCCCGGCGGTGTACCCGAGACAGGTGGTATCTATCGAGGAGGTCGGCAAGATTCAGGATTTTCGAATCGTTCGTGTCGGCATCTACCCAACACAAAACGATCTAGGAAAGAAAATCCTGACGGTCACCACGTCCCTCAAGGGACGCTTGGATTTCATTACGACGGGTGAGGGGGTCCGGCCGTTTTCATCGTCTCCGATTGCGGAGCTAGTGCGAAAGACAACGGTAAACGGAAATAACGTCGCCGGTGGCAACCGAGGGGCGCTTGCCGCCGATGTGATGGATGTGATGCTGGTGGTGACCGCGGATGGGCTTAAGGCTGCGATCGCTCCCTTTGTGGAGTGGAAGCAATCGAAAGGAATCAAGGTTGATGTCGCGACGCTTACCGAGGCGGGCGGGACCAAAGAAAAAATCAAGGAATACGTCCAGAAATATTACGATACGGCCGTGGTTAAACCGAGTTATCTCCTATTCGTCGGCAATAAGACTACGATGCCGGCGTTTACGGAGGCCACCGCTTCTGGACCTGCGGCATCGGACTACCGTTTCGCGCTTCTCTCGGGTGACGATTTTCTACCCGATGCATTTTACGGCAGAATTATCGCCGACAATGCGATTGAGGTCGCCAACCAAATCAATCGGTGGCTGGAATATGAGAAAAACCCCGATCTAGGTGCGCTTTGGTATAAATCGGGGATGACCATTGCCAGCGATGAGGGCTCTGGGCCATCGGATCAGGAATATGCCGAGATGATTCAAGTCGATCTCAAAAAGAACACCTATACTGCGGTGGATCAGTTTTACGCGGGAACCTCGACCGCCACGGCGGCCAACATATCGGCTGCTCTCAAAGAAGGTCGGAGCTGGCTCGCCTATTTCGGACACGGCAGCGGAACCTCGTGGGGTTCGACGAACGATGCGTTCGGCAATACCCAGGTGGCGGCTTTGGAAAACAGGGGCCAGTTACCAATCTTGATAGACGTCGCCTGTCTGAATGCGAGCTGGGTCAATCTAGCCAATCCGTTCGGCAAGGCCTGGGTGAACGCGTCCAAGGAGGGGGTGGCGACCGGTGCCGTGGCGTTTTATGGCGGTAGCGTCAGCATCAGCTGGCACGAGCCGGCGGTGATGTCGGTGGGCGTCGCCAAGTACCATTTTGAAAACAAGGCCTATTCCCTGGGCGGGAGCGCTTTGGCGGGTCAGCTGTATCTCATCGAGAAAATGGGAACCGGTGACAACGTTTGGGACAATCTGGAGTGGTATAATCTCTTCGGCGATCCCTCGATGCTGGTGAGGACCGATACCCCGGCCTCCTATAGCATCAAACATCGGGTCCTTGAGTCCGGCTCCGGAAACTCTGTCCAGGTCACGGCGACCAACACCCAGGGTGTCGGCGTAGCGAATGTCGTTGTTGCCATTCGTGGCACCTCCGGAAATCCGGTGGCGATCGGAAAAACCGACGCGAACGGCATGGCTAACGTCGAGGTCTCGGGCGTAGGACAACTGGAGCCCGGTTCGGTGCTGACGACAACCGGATACAATCTGGAGACCTATCAGACGACGATTCAGTAGAGGGGTTGGTTACCCTTATTCGGAGACTGTTTTTGCAAGAGGCATGCCGGCGTTTTAAGACAGGGGCATTTTTACGACTGAAGAGCTTCTGTGGTCCAGATGATGGATTTCTCTGCAAGGTCAATAATCTTATTGCACTCTTCGTTAGTCAGAATGACATTGCCTTCTTCATAACGACGAATTGCCGCAAAGTCGTTGAGCTCGATAATTTCGTATCCAAACGGCGGATTGCTGTTTTCGGGAAGCCTAGCCAGGAGTGCCCCCAGATCGTGAACCATCGGGACCCTCAATCCGAGATGAATTAAGACCGCCTTCAGTGACTTTTCGATCACTTGGTGGAGTAAAAGAAAGATATTCTCAGGCCGTCCTTTGGCCCCAGGAGCCGCAAGCGTTTTTGCTGAAAGAAGATCTCCCTGTGCAATCCGAGCCAACTCAGGAGCATATTTTTTGGGGAATTGCCTCTCTTGTCGTTCTGTCATTTTTTATTCTCCCAAAGAATTTTTCCCTCTTGGGCAATGAGATGACACAGACCACTCGTCTCTTTTCTTTGTTCAAAATCTTCGATTGTGAAATAGATCAAATCCACTGGCCAGGAAATGAGAGGCCCTTTGGAATAGAGCGCTTTTCGAGCTTGGCTTATGGAGACATTATCCGAAAATAACAATGCCAAATCGACGTCGGAGCCATCCGTAAGCTCCCCACGAGCAGCCGAACCAAACAAAGTCACTCGCTCGGGCGTGCAACGATCCAATACCGCTTTCAGCAGTTCCCGGACAATCTCCGATGATTCCTGGTCAGATAATTTATTACGAAGGAGTTTTGCAAGCATTGAGTGAAAACCTCAAGGCAGTGTATAACTACAAGGCCCGCACAGACTAGAAAAAACTATCGCCACGCTTACCGGAAAATCCAAAGGCCTTTCCCCCAGAGCACGGGTAATACCGGCGACTGCACTGGTATGAAGTGATGATTGCGCATGATCTAAAAGTCCAAAGGGCACCGGCGCGTGGACCATGCCGATCACTGATCCACGAGCGCCTTTGCGCGCAGGAGGCCTTGAATGACCTTGTCCTGCTTTTCACGATCCGTGATGATGCCCTGTCGGTAAGTAGCGCGGAGCTCGTCACCTAGTTTACCATCGGCACGGCTTTCGACGATGAACCGGCCAATGGCGTTGGGTTCGCCCCGATAGTTTTTCAGGGGAAGTGGGGTTTCTGAATCGAACTCGAAACTCGAACCCAGAAAAAGACTCCGGGCTCCGTCGCCAAACCGAATCTCATCCAGAAGATCGGTGAAATTGGTTTCCATGAACGGAATTCCGAGTTGCAGCAGAATTCCTTGCGAATAGCGACCTGCAATAGCGGGCGGAATCGTCGCTCGGCTTAACAGCACCTGATTGAGGGCGGGTGATAAACCCGGAGCGATAACCACCGTTATCTTGCCCGGACTTGGTGGGGGAATGACGTCGTTATTGGAAAGCACAATCAGCGTAACCCGGTCCCGGAGTGTGGCGGACTCGCTTAGCCCAATTTTAAAGCGTTCGAGATTGTACGACGACATCTCCGAAAGCGCCGGAACGACTACACCGCCATCAAACAGATTCGGATGGATTTCCACCGCTGAGGCGATTCCGGTCAAGTAATGCAGGAGCGTGGATACCCGGTTGGTATGGGCATTGTAGTAGGGGGCAATCTCTATCGGGTGGGACCGGTCTAATATGCGGGTAAATCCTGATGGAATGGTAAGTTTTGGTTGAGTGATCACATAAGGCAGCCCATTCAGATCGTTCAATGAGGTCGTTTGTCCGGTTATGGTTTCCAATGTTTGTGTGCCCTCTGTCCAATTCGCCGCCTGGAGACGAAGCAGAACCCTGACCCGGAGATCGGCGGGACGGGTCGGGCGATCGGGAAGCGGGATGAAGTTTCGCTGTTCGTCCTCGGCCCCCATGAGTCCCAGTTCGACGGTACCCAATTCCGAAGCGTGGCTGTGAAAGTATTCCCTCGTCAGAAAGACGCGATTGCCAATTCGTTGTTTTTCAACTCCCGTCTGGAATCCCGGAACCAGCACTCTCAGCTTGGCATCGACATACTCTTCATGGACGATTTCGAGTGTACCCTTAAAACCCAGCTCTTCGACCCGCTGGGCCAGCGCGATGCCGCTCATCTGATGGCCAAACCCGGGCGCGTGAACGATCAGCATCCGAATCTTGGCAAAGCGGTTGAGAAAGGACTTTAAACCCGACTCGACGCCGATTTGAAGGATAGCCTCGGCGCACGGGAGTGGAGACACTGACTGGCGAACACGCCCCGGGTCTGACACGCGAAAACGGCTGAAACCGAATTCATTTCCACCGAATCCGGGTTGTGCGGCAATAAGCGCTGCAAGCGATAGGACGAAGACACCGCGGAACAAACGGGGGGATTCGAAAACCATGTACCTAAACCCCTACCATTATTGCCGAACGGATCAAGTACCTCAGTCAATTCTCTTCCGTTGTGATTGGCACCCAGGATCTGTTATGAAACGCTGGTTCTTAGGATCTTTTGCTGGTATCCTTCAGCCACACTCATACACCGTCCAAACGCGCGTGCGCTGGGTCCACTGGTTGAAGTTAAAGCGGGCAATCCAAAGCGGCAGGACACTGAAGCGTCGTACACAGAGCGAGTCCAATTCATATTTCGCCGGTATCGTAAAGCGGATCGAGACGAGGATGAGCGGGCCGGTATTTTTTAAAGTTTGGCGCACCTCAGAAAAGTCTATAGGAAGTGTGTGAAGCTTCGGCGGGCGATAAAAGTTGAGTGGCATTTTAAAAAGCGAGTACGGGTCGTCCTCGGTGAAGTGAATGGTGCTTTCGGGATAATGCAGTTGCAGGAACTGAAAAAGGTGTACCCGCCCCTCAGCAGGGCGCAGTGACGCCCAGGCCAGGAGCGCCAGGTTGAGTCCCACTAAAAGTTTAAATACAACACGGGATTTGAGGAGTCGGTAAAGTCGGGTGGGTTGGAGTTTATCGGCCGCCATCGCGACCTGAATGGGAACGGCGTAGAGCATGGGAAACAAAAACCGCAGCTCTTTGTGGGGTTCAAGTGAGTGCAAAACAACGAACGGCACGGTGATCCAGGTCCAAATGGATTTCGGATACCAGAACCACGAAAGTAACACTCCCCCGACCAGAACAATCGAAAGCGGCGGCGCCCCTTTTAAGAGCGATTCGGTGAGGTAGTACCAAGGAGGCGCAGTGCCCCAGGCGGATGCCCGGCTGTGTGCAAACTGATCCGTGAGATAGTTCCACCACGGAACGGTCCATTCTCCATACCCCCATCTATCGATGAAAGCCCCCATTGCCAGAGCCGTGGCGGTACCCAAAAAAAAGCGAGCCCCGCGTCGCAAAAGCTGGCTGCTATCGAATACACAAATCCAGACGGTCGCACCGACAATGAGCGGTGCCACTTGAAGCCGCAATTGAAACGCCAGTGTCCACAGGAGGCCAATCAAAAACGGATTCCACCGATTGAAATACAAAGCGACTCCGAGAAAGAATAGGGCGCCTGACCAATTCTCGATGCTCGTCCTCACATGGACGTAGGGAAAAAACCAAAGTAGACAGAGCGTCGCTGCCGCCAACCTGCGGTGTTTGAGAGTCGTTGGCAGCCCATTCAAAAGCGCAAGCATCACTGCGCAATTGAGCAGCGCACCCAACAGGCGAAACGATAGAGACCAGCTGAGCGGATTGGAAAATCCAACAAAGGCTTGAATCTTTACAATGGGAAAGAAAATCGCGGGAAGGAGCCACGAGCGAATTTTTGCGCCGTATTCCCAGGGGAG
The DNA here is from genome assembly GCA_964603655.1 of uncultured Pseudobdellovibrionaceae bacterium. Classification (GTDB taxonomy): domain Bacteria; phylum Bdellovibrionota; class FAC87; order UBA2466; family UBA2466; genus JACPWY01. The sequence continues at coordinate 31,757 of CAZRVZ010000105.1, forward strand.
CTCGGCCTGTGTTGTAAGGCCCAGTTTAAGCGCAACGTATTCGAGGGTGTGATAATGCTCGTCGTAATGGTGAAATCCGGCGCTCAGTACAGCGGCTAGCAGTGTAATGAATGCGCCAACAGCCCAGAGGGTTTTAGGGGTAAAATAGTCAGGGGATCTCGGTTTCACAGGTGCCTAAGGTTTCATGGGTTTCTGAATCCGGCAAAGGGGGTTTTTTGCGTCGAGTCGGCGGGGTGCAGCCAAAATGACACCGCCTTTTGGGCTTGTAAGGAATTTGAGTTTTAACATAACCCTATGAATTTGCCTGTTAATCAGTTTGACCATACGCATTATATTAAGGTTCGGCTCTTGGCAGAGCTTTTGCACATGATTGGGGTAGTTTCCTTTTTGTCTCGAATTGTGGAGGACACATGAAAAATCGAAGTGGAAGAGTTGTTTTGTTGGTGGGATTGGCAGTTGCCATCGTGGTGGGCGCGCTACTCGTTCTCAAAAATCGCAGCGGTCAAACACCGCTTACCCAGGCGAATTATATCAACATCGGAAACGGCGCCGAACCCAAGGACCTCGACCCCCATCTCTCCACCGGGGTTCCGGAATTCCATATTATCCAGAATATTTTTGAGGGATTGGTGGGTAAGGATCCCAAAACGCTCGAGGCAATTCCGGGTGTGGCCGAAAGCTGGACGTCATCCAAAGACGGATTGCAATTTGTCTTTCTGCTGAGAAAAAACGCCAAATGGAGTAATGGCGATCTGGTCACCGCCGCCGATTTCGTCTACTCGTGGGCCCGGCTCCTGACCCCGGAGCTCGCGTCCGAGTATGCCTATCAGGGTTATTACGTTAAAAACGGTAAGGCGTTCAACGAAGGGAAGATCAAGGATGTGAACCAGTTGGGGATTAAAGCCCTCGATGCCAATACCCTCAAGATAACGCTTGAGAACCCGACACCGTTTTTCTTAAGTTTGCTCTATCACCACTCACTCTATCCGGTTCATCAAAAGACCGTCGATACACACGGTCAACGGTGGACTCGTCCCGAAAACATTGTGACCAACGGCGCATTCCTGCTCGATCGTTGGGAGATGAACAAGATCGTATCGATAAAGAAAAATGACTCCTACTGGGATGCGGCCACGGTGAAACTGACCGGCGCCAATTTTTATCCGACCGACAATCTCGATACGGAAGAGAAAATGTTTCGCCGAGGGGAGCTCCATGCCACGAACGAAATACCCCTCGAAAAAATCCCTACCTGGCAGGCGGATAAGTCGGGCGTGTATCAACATGGCCCGTACCTCGGAAACTATTTTTACTGGATTAACGTGACCAAGGCACCGCTCGATAACAAGCTGGTTCGAAAGGCGCTCAATCTCGGATTCGATCGCGATCGGGTCACACGCTACGTCACCCGTGCCGGTCAGGTGCCCGCTCAGTTTTTCACGCCGCCCGGTTCGGCGGGATTTAACCCCAAGGCCATCTTGCCTTCCGATGGTTCGCGCATCGAAGAGGCGAGAAAACTGCTTGCGCAGGCCGGGTTTCCTGGTGGAAAGGGATTGGCGCCGATCGAGATTCTCTACAATTCCCACCCAGGGCACAAGAAGATTGCCGAGGCGCTGCAGGAGATGTGGAAGGAGAACCTGGGAATTGAGATCAAGCTTTTTAATCAGGAATGGAAAGTGTATCTGGATTCCATGAGGACCAAGAATTTTCAGCTCGGACGGCAGGGCTGGATTGGTGACTACAACGATCCCAATACATTTCTCGACATGCTCATGACCGACAATGGCAACAACCGTTCGGGTTGGGGCAGTCCGGTATACGACGCTATTATGGAAAAGGCGGCCAAGGAGCGGGATCAGGTGAAGCGACTCGCCCTTTTTCAAGAGGCCGAGAACATCATTCTCGAGGAGTTGCCGGTAATTCCGATCTACATCTATACCCGGAATTATCTGAAGCAGCCGAACGTCATCGGTTGGCATCCTAATGTCGAGGATATACACCCGCTGAAGTTCGTGAGCTTGATACCGTCGTAGCCGAAAGCGCTGTTTTGAGGGGCGAACATGAAACTGGGATTCATCGTCGGCAGGTTGTTGGGAATGATTCCCGTCTTTTTCGTGGTGGTGACGGTAATCTTTTTCATGATCCGGTTCGCTCCTGGTGGGCCATTCGATGCTGAACGCCAAGTACCGCCCCAAATACTAGAAAATCTCAACCGCAAGTATCACCTCGATGAACCGATGTTTCAGCAATACCTTCGGTATTTGGGGGATCTGGTTCGCGGCGATCTGGGTCCGTCCTTTAAACACTCCAATCGAACGGTCAATGAAATCATCTCTGAGGCGTTTCCGGTGTCGCTGGAGCTGGGTCTCATCTCCCTTGTTTGGGCCTTGTTGATTGGCATCACGGCGGGCGGGCTGGCTGCACTGAAGCCCAATACGCTTTATGATTACATCCCGATGTCGATTTCAATTCTGGGGATTTGCCTTCCCACCTTTGTTATCGGCCCGCTCCTGGTCCTTGTTTTTGGGATGTGGCTGGAATGGGCACCGGTTTCCGGGTGGAATAGCTTTGGCGATCGGATTTTACCCAGCATTACGCTCGGATTTGCGTACGCAGCCTACATCAGCCGGTTGACCCGTGGTGGATTGATGGAGATTCGCCACCAGGATTTTATCCGGACTGCTCGGGCCAAGGGGTTGCCCGAATCGACGATTTTAATAAAACACTCGTTAAGAGGCGGGTTGCTGCCGGTGGTGTCATTCATGGGGCCTGCACTGGCTGGCATTATTTCTGGGGCATTGGTTACCGAGACTATCTTCGGGATTCCGGGATTAGGCCGATTTTTTATCCAGAGCGCCCTCAACCGGGACTACACGGTCGTCATGGGCACGTCGCTTCTTTATTTTTCGCTGATATTCATCTGCAATTTTCTCGTCGATGTGGCCTATGCAGTTCTCGACCCGCGAGTCAGGCATGAGTAGTATTACTCTGGATATGCCTGGCAAACCAACCGGAATTGAAAAGGTGGCCTTCGGATCCGCCACCGACTTGGATGCCTCGATCGGCCTTTGGCGGGATGCCTATCGGCGATTATTTCAAAACCGAATGGCGGTAGTCGGGGCGATCTTCATTCTCTTCGAAGCGGTGATTTGTCTCGTCACTCCTTGGATTGCGCCGTACGGCTTTGAGTCTCAAAACCTAGAACTAACCCTGGCGGCCCCCTCCGTTTCCCACTGGCTGGGTACGGACGCCTTGGGGCGCGACCTCTTGACCCGCATTCTTTACGGGGGGCGCGTGTCCTTAATGGTGGGAATATTGGCCTCCTTGGTAAGCGTCGTGGTTGGCGTTATCTACGGTGCCGTCTCGGGATATGTAGGCGGTCGAGTTGATAACTTTCTCATGCGTCTCGTTGATATTCTTTACGCCCTTCCGTTTGTTTTCATGGTGATCATTCTTATGGTCTACTTCGGCCGAAATATCATTTTGCTTTTCGTGGCGCTCGGCTTGACTCAGTGGTTAACCATGGCGCGCATAGTCCGGGGCCAGGTGCTGTCGCTCAAGCAAAAGGAGTTTGTGGAGGCCGCGTACGCGATGGGGGTAAAGAGTCGGTCCATCATCTTCAGGCATCTGGTGCCCAATGCGTTGGGCCCGGTAATTGTGTACCTCACGCTGACGATCCCTTCGGTCATTCTCGAAGAGGCATTCCTGAGTTTCTTGGGACTGGGAGTTCAGGCCCCGATGGCGTCGTGGGGGACATTGATTTCCAGCGGTGTCGAGGTGATGGAGATTGCTCCGTGGGTGCTACTGGCGCCGGCCCTTATGCTCTCTTTAACTCTATTTTCGCTCAACTTTCTGGGTGACGGCTTACGGGACGCCCTCGATCCGAAAGGGGCACGTGACTGATGGATTCCACGCTGTCCAGGTCGTCCACGCTATCTAGTAAATCTGGCCCAAATGAATCTATCCTAACGGTAAGCGATTACCGTGCCCACTTTCACACCCGCCGAGGCGTTGTGAAGGCAGTGGACGGGGTGGGTTTTGATCTCAGGCGTGGAGAGACGCTCGGTATCGTCGGCGAGAGCGGCAGTGGAAAATCGGTGCTACTGCTGTCCATGCTGGGTTTACTGCCCAAGCCGCCGCTAAAGATAGAATCGGGTTCCATTGAGTTTAGCAGAATCGATCTCGCGACAGCATCCGAGGATGTCATGCGCGGAGTTCGTGGAAATCGAATCGCGATGATTTTTCAGGAGCCCATGACCTCGCTGAACCCATACCTTAAAATTGGCGAGCAGCTAATCGAGCCATTGGTTCTTCACCGGGGCATGGCGCGTGACGAGGCCTGGCAGTCAGCTTTGGAGTCGATGAAAAAGGTGGGGATCGCGGATACTCAGCGAGCGATGAGCGCTTACCCCCACGAATTCAGCGGTGGAATGCGGCAACGGGTGATGATTGCAATGGCGTTGACCACCAAGCCGGAGATATTGATAGCCGATGAGCCGACGACGGCGCTCGATGTGACGGTGCAGGCGCAAATTCTCAACTTGCTTAGGGATATCCAGCAAGAAACCGGCATGGCTATTATCTTAGTCACGCACGATTTGGGAGTAATCGCGAGCGTGGCCGATCGCTGCCTGGTGATGTATGCGGGCCGGCTTTTCGAGCAGGGGACCGTCGATGAAATATTCTACGAGTCACAGCATCCTTATACCCATGCACTGCTTCGATCGACACCTCGCCTTGATCGGGAGCTCGCTGCATTGCCGTCCATTGGTGGAGTGCCTCCGGATTTATCCAAACTCGGGGGTGGTTGTCCGTTCGATGCGCGGTGCGAATTCGTTAAGGACGAGTGTCGAAAAAGTTTTCCGCTGGTTCGTATGCGCGATCGACATGAGTCCTACTGTCACCTGGAGAGATTGCCATGAATCCCGTCCCGCCGGTGCTTTCTGTGGATGACCTTTCGGTTCATTACAAACGCGGCGGCGGATTTCTGAGTGGGCTTCTCCGCGGGAGTTCAAATAGTGTCGATACGGTTAAGGCGGTCGATGGTGTCTCGCTGGAGCTTCGTCCTGGTGAAACGCTGGGCCTAGTCGGAGAATCGGGTTGCGGGAAGAGCTCGTTGGGAAAAGCCATCATTCGGCTGATTCAGCCATCGGGTGGCAGCATCACTCTGGCCGGTGAAGATTTTCTTTCACTTCGAGGCGAATCGCTAAGGGCAAGGCGCCCCGATATTCAGATGGTTTTTCAGGATCCCTACGCGTCACTGGATCCCAGGATGACTATTCTAGAGGCGCTTTCCGAACCGCTTCGGGCGCACCGCAACCTGGGAGGGCCCAAAATAGAATCCAAGATCCGCGACATGCTTTCGTTGGTTGGGATGCCGACATCGGTACTGCACCGCTATCCACACGAATTTTCCGGCGGGCAACGGCAGCGAATCGCAATTGCTCGCGCGCTGATATTGGATCCTAAGATCCTGATTGCCGATGAACCGGTCTCATCGCTCGACGTGTCGGTTCAGGCCCAGATTTTGAATCTGCTCAAAGATATTCAGGCGCACATGAATTTGGCGATACTCTTTATTTCTCATAACCTCGCTGTCGTTCGTTATATTTCCCACCATATCGCCGTCATGTATTTAGGGAGAGTCGTTGAAACGGGCGAATCCGCGACCATTTATCGAAACCCATTGCACCCTTATACGCAGGCCCTAATGTCGGCAGTTCCGGTCCCCGACCCAAGGGTGCAACGATCGCGCGCTCGCATTGTCCTCTCCGGCGAGATCCCTTCGCAGCTGCACCCGCCCGAGGGCTGTCTATTTCACACGCGGTGCCCTTACGCCGTCGAGACATGCCGCAAACAATCCCCTGCATTGAACGCATTTGGCATCAACGGAAGCCGAGTTCGCTGCCCCGAGGTCGAGCGCATACAAAAGTCACATTGATATCGCTGCGGGATTTTTTGCGCAGCCACCTGTTCATGATGCCGGCTTGTTTTCATTGGACTCGCTGCTCACGGCCCTATCTGTTCATGGTGAGCGCTATGGTGTGAGCGGCAGAGCAGGGTCAGATTTTCCACGGTGTGTTTTCCACCTTCAGCGCGCGCGGTGCGATGATGAAAATCGAGCCACCGACTGGCGCCGCATACTTTTCCAGTGGGTAACATTGCGGTGCATTTCGCCCCGGAACTCAGCCGCACCTGATGCTTTACGCTTTGCGGAATGGTTCTGGAGTTTGCCCTGGTGTTATGAAGATCGCCCGCTGGCCTGGTAGTTGAAATGTTCGCTGTTGCGGTTATTGGGCCGCGCTGGGCCTTCGTCATTGGAAACTCGGCCCTGACGTTTACAGGTTTTAAAACCTGTCTCTGGACCACTCTTTTGGCCACTTCTAGGGGATCATTGCGTTTCAGAAAGTCGTTACAAAGAACACCCAACGACTCCTCCAGCGTAACTGCGCGCCGCATCTTTTGACTGAGTATATCCTGTACCCGTCTCACCTGCCTCTCCACGTCCTGTGAAATCCCAAGCTCGAGCTTTAATCTCCCTGCACACCGTGGCTGTATCCGTTCTGGAATCGCTTGAAGAGGTAGTTTTTCAGCGATCTCTCGATCTAATTCTCTCTGGGTGAGTTCGATCCCCTTTAAAATCCAGGACTCTTGCGTCGCGGGAGTGATAACGGCAGCAATCCGTTTGGCCTGAGGGACAGTGAGTTTGCCGTCATCGATGGCTTTTTTGAGCTCCGGAATCTCCACGCACTTTCGCGCCACCCGAATAAAAGCATAGGCCGTGCCTTCAGACAGACGCAGTGCACTTCGCGCATAATCGAAAAGGCTTGCGTACCCAATGATGGAGTAGACCCTATTACCATCCACCTTCTGGATCGCCTCTATCAATGCCCCCTCGGCGCGAAGGTAATCTTTCGCACACATTAATGCATTTGCGTGAATAGCTTGAACGTCTTGAAACACCCGGACCTGACTCATGGGACCTCCTTCTTGCGTGTTTCATATCACGGGTGTTTATCGACTGTTTTTAAGCGGGAAAGCTAATTTGAAAAGTGGCGCACAGACGCCGATATTTCACGCAATGCCGACCGTCAGCCGGTCCGATCTCGTTCGCCGTTAGGGGGTGCCTCGTAATTAAAGAGATTACGGCTTAACCCTTCCGGCGCCAAAAATTTTCGCCGCAAAATTCGTCAAGAAATATTTTTACTTTCGAGTAGCGTTGAGTCCGCGAGCGCAGAAAGCATGACTGTTCTTGAAACCAGTTGGAATGCGCGGCACTGGGTAACAGAGCCGAACTGGAGATGCATGGCGCTGAGTAACGGGATAGACCGGGAAATGAGCAGCACTCAGTGAAGGCGTCGATCTGGAGATGCATGGCGCTCAGTGACGCGAGTGACTCGGACGAGCCCCGAGTCAGTTGTCCAATATCAGTGAATGTTGTCCGCCAGAATACGGCCTTGTTTTGACGCCGCCGCCCATCGACGGATCACACTAATCTCCATCGCGAACGAAGATATTTTTCTGTTTAACATTCGCGGGTGTGACCATTTTTGTCACACAGCTGATCGGGTGATCTTCACCGCAAGTTGTCGTATTCAGCGTATACCACGCACCCGACAAATAGTGTCACGCCTTGGTATGAACCTTGCTCTTCAATACTCTGTTGTTGTTGAGGTGCACGATGAATGTAGCGCGGATTTTGATTGTCGATGATGAAGAGAGTATCAGGGAATTTTTTGAAATCATGCTTAAGCGTGAGGGCTATCAGGTTCTCACTGCTTCCAATGGTGCCCAGGCGCTGGACGTTCTCAAGAAGCAGAATGCCGACCTAATTATTAGTGACATACAGATGCCGGAGATGTCCGGAATGGAGCTCCTGGCTAAAGTTAAGGAGGCTGATCCCGAGGCCATCCTTATCATGATCACCGCCTTCGGTTCCACCGAAACGGCCGTTGAGGCGATGAAACTGGGTGCCTACGATTATATCCAAAAGCCGTTCAAGATTGATGAGGTCAAGATCATCATCCGAAAGGCTCTTGAGAATCGCCATCTGACACTGGAAAACGCACAGCTCAAAAAGGAACTCGGCACCAAATATGCTTTCGATAATTTAATCGGCGGCGCCCCGCCCATGCTTCGCATTTACGACATGGTCAAACGGGTGGCCAACACCAAGAGCTCGGCACTGATTACCGGCGAGTCGGGTACCGGAAAAGAGTTGATCGCTCGCGCCATTCACTACAACGGCCCCTTAAAGGACAGGCCGTTTGTCACGGTCAACTGCGGAGCTATCCCGGAAAACCTGATGGAAAGTGAGATGTTCGGACACAAGAAGGGTTCCTTCACCGGTGCGATCGCGGACAAGCGCGGCCTGTTCGAAGTGGCCAACGGCGGTACGATATTTTTGGACGAGCTCGGCGAATTGCCTCTAACTATGCAGGTAAAGTTGCTCCGAGTTATTCAAGAGGGGACCTTTAAACGGGTCGGCAGCACCGAAGATGTCACCGTCGAGGTGCGGGTCATATCGGCCACCAATAAGAACCTGGATGTTGAGGTCAAGGCCGGTAAGTTTCGTGAAGACCTGTTTTATCGATTGAATGTGATTCAGATTCACTGTCCGCCACTCAGGGAGCGCCGTGAAGACATTCCGATGCTCGCGAACCACTTTCTGGAGAAGTTCTCCAACGCGCTTTCCGTGAACGTGAAGCAGATTTCGCAAGAGGCGATGGATGTGCTCAAGAGTTATCACTTTCCCGGAAACGTCCGCGAGCTCGAAAACGTAGTGGAGCGCACGGTTGCGCTGGAGTCCAGCGCGACGATTCTGCCCGAGAGCTGGCCGCGACACCTATCCGAGTCGCGCGCATCGGGTAATGACTCCCTCGATGCACACCGGATTGAAATTGATCACGATAAGGGCGTAAACCTCGAGGCGTTGGTGGCGGAGTTCGAAAAGGCTTTACTCACAAAGGCGCTCGAGCGTACGGGCGGCATCAAAAAACGCGCGGCCCGACTCCTCAGCATCAGTTTCCGCAGCATGCGCTACCGCGTCGATAAATACGGACTCGGCGCACTCAGTATCGATGACGATGAAGAGGATGCAGTCGAAACGAGTCAAGCGAGTCGCGTGAATCAGTAGCGGCTATTCCTGATCCTAATGCGTAGTCTCTCGAGTAGATTCAATTACCGTGGAGCTATTAAAACACGTATACGGCGCTATGATTGTGATTTATTTCACGCCGTCTTGACTGTTTGTCAGCGTACGGCTCTTGTTTATGGACCAGATGTCCATGTCCGTAAGCGTGCCCAAAGAAGCATTGGGAGAAACGGCTCCGGTGGCCGTTGCCACGAAGTCCGTCCCAGCATCAATAGTCGTTGCGGCCTCGCATTTGGTCGGAGTTCTACTGGTCGAAGGCACTATGCCGGTATAAGTAGCCGTAAAATAGCTGGGATAACTTGTGTTTAGATTCGGCGCGGCAGCTGCCGTTGGCATAATTCCCTTCGTGACGCAAGATCCGTCGGGAAATCCAATTGTATAGGTGCCGCCACCAGTTCCCGAAAGTTCATATCCGATCTTGTCGAGGAAGCTGCCATACGCCCCATACTCGGAGTAAAACGCCGTCTCCGCCGTGTAAAGTCCACCCAAGGCTACTTTCGCCTCCGATTTTTTTGCTTTCTGTACCATCTTGCGGAAGGTCGGGATTCCGACGGTTGAGAGGACCCCGATAATGGCGACCACGATGAGCAGTTCGACGAGCGTAAAGCCCTTCGTGGCATTTTTATAGAGCTTCATCATTTGTGATTTAGCAATGACCGTGATTAGCAGCAGTTACTTAGATTTCTATTCCATTCAATTACCGTGGAGCTATTAAAACACATATACGGCGCTATGATTGTGATTTATTTCACGCCGTCTTGACTGTTCGTCAGCGTACGGCTCTTGTTTATGGACCAAATGTCCATGTCCGCGAGCGTGCTCAAAGAAGCATTGGGAGAAACGGCTCCGGTGGCCGTTGCCACGAAGTCCGTCCCAGCATCAATAGTCGTTGCGGCCTCGCATTTGGTTGGAGTTCTACTGGTCGAAGGCAATATGCCGGTATAAGTAGCCGTAAAATAGCTGGGATAACTTGTGTTTAGATTCGGCGCGGCAGCTGCCGTTGGCATAATTGCCTTCGTGACGCAAGATCCGTCGGGAAATCCAATTGTATAGGTGCCGCCACCATTTCCCGAAAGTTCATATCCGATCTTGTCGAGGAAGCTGCCATACACCCCGTATTCGGAAAAAAACGCCGTCTCCGCCGTGTAAAGTCCGCCCAATGCTACTTTGGCTTCCGACTTCTTCGCCTTTTGGACCATCTTGCGGAAGGTCGGGATTCCGACGGTTGAAAGGACGCCGATGATGGCGACCACTATGAGCAGTTCGACGAGCGTAAAACCTTTCGTGGCCTTTTTATATAGTTTCATCATTTGTGGACCCTCCCCAATGTACGTGTTTTGACACGTTTACTTACGTTTGTACTGTATCGAATCACCGTGAAGCTATTATAACGCAATTATTGCGCTACGCTTCACAGTTGAGTCCATGACAGCCTTGCTTGGTAGTTAAATCGACAGAAGAGGCGCGTTACTTGAGCAAAATCTTTTTAGATATTTTTAGATGTCTAAACGTGCCTCACTACTCCACGGTCACGCTTTTAGCCAGATTGCGTGGCTTATCAACATCAGTGCCGCGCTGAAGCGCTACGTTATAGGCAAATAGCTGCAAGGGAATCGTGAATAGTATCGGGCTGAGCGCCCAACTCGAACTCGGCAGCTTAATCACGTTTTGGCTGACCTTATCAAAAAGAGTGCTCCCCTCGGTCGTCACGGTAATGATGCGGCCGCCGCGCGCACGGACCTCTTGAATATTACTGACTACCTTTTCCGGAACGACGTCGCTTGTGGCTTGGCGAATCGACGTCGGATCGTCGATTGCGGCAAGCGCGATGGTCACGGTCGAGCGATCGATTAAGGCGATTGGGCCGTGCTTCAATTCTCCGGCCGCATAGCCCTCGGAGTGAATATAGCTGATCTCCTTTAGTTTTAAGGCTCCCTCAAGGGCTATCGGGTAAAGGACACCGCGTCCGATATAAAAAAATGCGCTGTCGGCCTGGTACTCTATCGCCAGCCGCTCTATTTCCGAGCTCAGTTGCAACGTGCGATCGACAAGCATTGGCAGTCTTAATAGGTCAGCGGTCAGGCGCCTGGCATCCGGTTCAGTCAACTTTCCCGTGAGGAGACCCAACTCAACGCTGACCATGTAAAGAACCACTAACTGGGTGGTAAACGCTTTGGTGGAAGCCACGCCGATTTCGGGGCCGGCATTGGTATAAAGGACAATGTCCGATTCACGGGCGAGCGTGCTGTCTCGAACATTACAAATGGATAGCGTTTTTACTCCTCGCGACTTTGCTTCTCGTAACGCCGCGAGCGTATCGGCCGTCTCACCGGATTGGGAGATGGTGATGAGAAGCGTTGAATCGTCTATGACCGGATTGCGGTATCGAAATTCCGAGGCGTAATCGACATCGACCGGAATCCGGGCGAACGTTTCAAGGTAATTCTTACCGACTAGTCCCGCGTGGCGGGCCGTACCGCAGGCCGCAATACATATTCTTCGAATACCCCGAAGTGATTCTAGAAATGGGGTAAGTTCGGCGCAACTGATGACCCCTCGGGAATGATCAATGTTGCCCTCGATGGTATTGGTGATGGCACTTCGCTGCTCGTGAATTTCCTTGAGCATGTAGTGTCGATACCCAGCCTTTTCCATCTGTTCAGGAGACCAGTCGATACGTTTCACTGAAAAACTGACGGGCGACCCGTCAATCCCAAAGACCGAAACCTTCTCCGGGGTGATTTTGGCGAACTGACGATCCTCTAGGTAAACGACCTGCCGGGTGCGGTGCAAAATGGCCTGAGCATCGGAGGCAATAAAGTTTTCACCCACGCCGACACCCAGTAAAAGGGGCGCTCCGTTCCGAACGCCCACCAGCAGGTCGGGCTCAAGCTCGCTCATGACCACAAACGCATACGATCCGCGCAGGCGTGGTAACACGGCATGCATCGCATCCATCAGATTTCGTCCGCGGGCGATTTCGAGATCGAACAGATGGGCCACGATTTCCGAATCGGTGTCGCTGGAAATCTGACGCCCCATTTCTAGGAGACGCTCCTTGTGCTCCATGTAGTTTTCAATGATGCCGTTATGAACCAGAGTAATGGAGCCAATCTTGTGCGGGTGAGCGTTGGTTTCGTTGGGAACTCCGTGCGTGGCCCAACGGGTGTGGCCGATGCCCGACCTACCCGAAAAGTTCATTTCAGCTAAGCGCCGCTCGAGGTTTTCCAGGCGGCCCTCGCACCGGTAAACCTCAACCTTACCTTTTTCGAAAACCGCGACGCCGGCGGAGTCGTATCCTCGGTATTCCAGGCGTTTGAGGCCATCGAGTAGAATCTCCTTGGGACTTTGGAAACCAATATATCCAATAATTCCGCACATACTATTTTCCCCCTCTCAATCGGGTGCCATAGCCGGGCTTGGTAACCTGGCGACCCCGACTGATAACCAGTGAATCGTTCGGCACGTTCTGGGTCACCGTCGTGCCCGACGCTATGTAGCTATCAGCGCCAATACTCACCGGAGCGACCGTCTGGGAATCACTGCCCACGAAAACCCGATCGCCAATAGATGTGTGATGCTTCTGAGCACTGCCGTCGAAGTTGCAGGTGATAAACCCACACCCGAGATTGACGTCAGTGCCAATCGTAGCGTCGCCAATATAACTCAGGTGGGATGCCTTGGAATGCGCGCCAACCCGACTGTTCTTGACCTCAACAAAGTTCCCGATTTTGACACCGTCTTCAAGCCGGCTCTTGGGCCTGAGATGGGCGTAGGGCCCCACTGACACGCGATCGCCTAGGTGACTGTCGGTGATGTACGAACCCTGCTTGATGACGCAGCCGTGACCCACGGTTGATCGCACTATCCTTGAACCGAACTCAATAGTAACTCCAGAGGCAATCTTCGAATCGATGATATGGCACCCGCCTTCGATGCGAACATCAGCGGAAAAACTCGACTTTCGATCGATGATCGTTGAGTCCGGATTCTCCAACGAGACACCGGCGATCATCCATGCCTGGGCGATTTCCCGTTGCAGAACCTGTTCAACTTTTTGAAGCCCCAATCGGTCGTTGATTCCCAGGACCTCTGACGCGTTTTCCACTGGCAATGAAAGGACTTTCATTCCCTGCCGGTGCAGCGAGGAAATGACGTCGGTGAGATAATATTCATTTTGTGCGTTCGACCGATCGACCTGATCCAGACTGGAGAAAAGGGAATCACAATCGAATAGATAGATTCCGGAATTGATTTCATCGATCAAACGTTCTTTGACGGAGCAGTCCGCCTCTTCGCGTATAGCAATGATGTCATCCTGGTGCCCCCGAATGATCCTGCCGTAACCTTTGGGATTCTCGAGACGAGTCGAAAGGACCACCGCTGCGGTGCCGGGCTGACGGGCCAGTATAAGGTTTTGAAGCGTGGTGGGGGTGAGTAGAATGACATCACCACACAACACGATGACGGACCCCTTGAGGCCGCCCAAAAGCGGTCGAGTCTGCAAAACGGCGTGCCCCGTTCCGAGTTGCTCGGATTGCTCCACGAATTGAACCATTGGATAGTCGGCGCACGCCTTTCTAACGTCCTCTGAACCATTGCCAACGACTACAGCGACTGCACCGTGCGGTACGGAAAGAGCCAGATCGATAACATAATGCAACATCGGCCGCGCAAGAACCGGGTGGAGCACCTTCGGTGTGCTGGAGCGCATGCGCTTTCCCAGCCCCGCTGCAAGAATGACGATGTCCGGTGTCGATGCCATTGGCACAATATAGCGGAGTCCACCAGACTAGTCCAAAGATGCACATGCCCGCGCGGTGTGGATATCCTCATGAATCTGAGACACCAGAGCCTCTTTCGATTCGAATTTTTGTTCGGGGCGAAGTCTTTCGAAAAGCTCGAGCCCAATGTTTTCTCCGTAAAGCGATTGGTCGAAATCCAACACATGTGCCTCGATGGTGGGTTTCGAATCGCTCCCGAATGTCGGGCGGACTCCGATGTTCACGACCGAGCGCCAGCTTTGTCCACCCAAATAAAAGCGCGCGGCATAAACGCCGAACGCGGGGATCAACTTGTTTTGGGCGATAACTATGTTTGCGGTCGGTATCCCCAGGAGGCGCCCCCGCTGAGACCCCGCCACCACCAAACCCGTGAGGAGATAGGGTCTTCCTAAAAGAGCCCTAGCCTTGGGCATATCCCCGTCAATAATCAGTTTTCGAATCAACGTACTGCTGATGCGCTCGCCACAAAACGACACCTCTGGCTGCACGCACGTCTCAATGTTTTGCGCACGCCCGAGCGTCGCCAGCATGGCAGGGTCACCTTTTCGCTCGTGACCGAATCGAAAGTCGTCACCGACAAAAACAGCTTTGGCCCCAAAGACCGCTTTAACGAACTTTTCAAAAAAAACGTCGGCCCCCAGACGTGATAGTTCCAATGAGAACCTTTGCACTAGAACTAGCCCGATTCCCAACTCTTCCAGGATTCTCGCTTTGTCACTCTGGGTGGTGATCGCCGGAATGACCGTTCCACTGCGGATAATCTCCACGGGATGGGGAGAGAAGGTCAGTGCACAGGGTTGAAAATTACGTTCACGAGCCCATCGTACGGAACTCAGAACAAGGGCCTGATGGCCGAGGTGCATTCCATCAAAATTGCCTATCGCTAGAGTAACGCCCGCTGAAGACGGAGGGATCTCAGAAATATCATGATAAATGCGCACCCGAAATCCTTCCCGAATCCTTCCCGAATCCGGCCCGAATCCAGTCCGAATCCAGTCCGAAACCGCAGTGGGCGGCCGCCGCTAAGCGGAAGGCGACGCCTCAGCCGAAACTGACGCCGTGGTGGCGGTCGAGGATCGTTTAGTGGGCCGCTTCAAAGTTCGACTACGCGCGCCAGTGCTCTTGGAAGAACGCTTTGCGCTTTTCTTCGCCGGCTTTTCGGCCTTGGCAATCGAACGGATGTAGCCCATAAGTTCGTTAACTCTTCCGTTGAGTCTCTTGGACTCTTTCTGAAGGAGGTCCGTTGCCCTGCGTTCAAACTGCCCCCGTGCCTTATTCAATTGATTTGAAAGCTGCTCTAGGCGCTTGAGACTTTTTTCTCGGGCACCCCGGCTCCGCAGATCGATTTCGCGAACCAACTGCTTCGCTCGCTTTTCGTAGGCAGCAATATGCCGGCCTAGATCTCCTACCCACGGTGAATTGCTCAGATTCGAAAAATCAAATTTGAAGTCCTGAGGCATGGCTTACTCCTTGAATATGGTCTCCCAACGACCGCTAATTAAGCAAAAAAAGGCGGCTGGAGCAAGCGGAATGGACCTTTTACCGAAAAAGGGGCCAGGAATCAGAGAGCTAGAAGACACACTGTTTGTCGGGGTCGACGATGCCCGTGAACGGCACGAATCGATAGAAGAATCCGGCGGAAACTCGGGTGAGGGTGAATTCGCGTCCCAAGGTATATTTGAAGTCTAGCTGGCTCTTTTGTCCCGATGGCGCAGCGCTAGGCGCTGCCCCGGATGGGTCACTCGAAACCGTGACTGCATTTTCCGTAATCTCAGTGACAATGCGCTTGGCCTCGGGATCGATGTTATATACAAAGGTTGCTACAGGAGTTTCATACAGGTCGTTATTCTCTACTCGCTTGAAATCACCGGTGTAATTGCGTTTGAAAATCATGATGAAAAAATTGGTTTGATTCAATCCTTTAAAATTGGGATGGGGATCGGTTGTTTCCACAAGACGCCACTGTGTTTCAACTATTGTTTGAAATGGCTGTTCGGCCGGTGCCTGGCACCTTTTTTTCTGACAGGACACAGTCAGCAGTGGGTTCAGGAATGCAACCATTAGAAGAAAGTGCCGCGTTGGTATCCGTCTTATATCCATGGTGTATACACTCTGTTGCCGTGAGTTAGGCTTAACGCCCAGCCCCTACTTCCTGGTAATGCAAGCTTCTGGCCAATATGCGGCCTGTAATTTCAATGAGTTACGAGCTTTAAGGGTACGCACGCCGCATCATTATAGACTCGTGTTTTTCGGGTGTCTGGGATTTATTCATGAATTCAGTGCGTTACGTCGACCAATTGTGTGACACTTTTCATGAAAGGCCATTAAAGAAGTTTTGCCTTTCGGTCGTTAAGTTTTGTGTGACAGGGGCCGGATGGATGATCGGGCCCCAGAGTGTTGATGCCCATGGAATGGGGAGTAGCCTAATTTTTTGAGGCGAAACCTATGCCGATTGAAAACAAGCTTGAGAAGGCGACCGAGTGGGTCGACCCCCTCTATCAGGTTTTCGAGCATTTCCTGTTTACCCGTACCTACGAGGACTCAAACGCCTTCACCAAAGAGGTGGCCACCCAATACCTCGCCTACTTAGATGCAACGGCGGGATTCATCCCATCCCACGCCAGGAAAACAATCCAAGAGGATCTTGAAACTGAGATTCACGAAATGCTGGTGAAGAAAATTTATGGATTTACCGAGTCTCCCGACCAAACTCCTCCTCCGTCATTTCCCAAGTTGAGTCCGCCCCCCAAGCCAAGTTCCGGAAACGACCATTTTTAACATGATAGGCATGATAGGTGATAGGTAGGTGATAGGTGCCCATCTACTTTTCAGCTGAAAAGGTAGCGGGTACTTTTTCTTTTTACTGAAAAGGTGAAAAGGTACCGGGTACTTTTTACTCTTTTTACTTTTTAATGTTACCCGCTACCTTTTCAGCTGAAAAGCCATTAGAAACAGCGGCACCTTTACCACTTTTCGGGAGCGAAGAGATGGGCAAAATGGCCGTTTTGGTGGATGAGTTCTTGATGGGAGCCAACTTCGGTGACGCGACCGGAGTTGAGCACATAAATACGTTGGGCTCGGGCCACAATCGAAAAACGGTGAGCAACCATTAGGGTTGTTCTTTCCGACATCAGAATTTCGAGCGCCTCTTGCACGGTTTTTTCCGACTGAGAATCCAAATTGGAAGTGGCCTCATCCAAGACGAGTATGGGGGCATTCTTCAGGATCGCCCTTGCAATCGCAACCCGCTGGCGTTCTCCCCCGCTCAAACACGCTCCGCGCTCCCCCAGAACTGTGTCCACGCCTTGCGGCAGGAGGTCGATGAATTCCCGACAATGGGCCAATTCGGCCGCTCGCATCACCTCGGCGGCGGATGCGGTCGGGCGGCCAAAACGAATGTTTTCAAAAAGAGTGTCGTGAAAGAGAAAGATCTCCTGCGACACAAATCCTATCTGGAGTCTTAAATCGCTGAGACGATACTCCCTGAGGTCGTGGCCATCCAGAAGAATCCTGCCATGGGTGGGATCGTAAAAACGGGGAAGACAATTCACCAATGAGGATTTACCGCTCCCCGATGGGCCCACAAACGCAACGCACTCGCCTCGAATAATTTCAAATGACACGTCAGATATTGCCGGCTTATCTCCGTAGAAAAGGCTCACATTCTCAAAAACAATGCGATCCCGAAAACCGGAAACGCGACGGGTTCCCTGGCCAATCTCTTCGTGGGTGTCCAGCAATCCGTAGATGCGATCGGCAGCGGCCTCTGCGGTTTTTAGCTTCAAATAGGCGTTGTTTAGACTCTTGATGGGCATTTGGCACAGGCCCAGGGTCAAGATGAATCCAATGAGATCCCCTGCACTCATGGCTCCGGAGGCGATCCGATACCCGCCGTAAAACAGCAGGACGGACATGATCGAGGCGCCCAATAATTCGACGAGTGGCGCCGCCAGTTCCTGCACACAAATCGATTTCCACGCAGTTTGAAAATACCGTTTCTGGTACTCCTGAAATTTCTCGCTAAGCGTGCGCTCGAGGCCAAAGATCTTAACGACACGGGCCCCCACCAGCGCCTCTTGTCCCAGCGAGATGAGATCCGCGAAAAGGCCCAGGTTGCGATTGGAGTACCTTTTTACGGCGGCTCCCGGTTTTGAAAACAACAAGACTACTATCGGGGCGGCGATTGACGTCGAAAGCGCAAGTCGCCAATCGAAATAAAATGCCATCCCCAGGAGCCCGAGAAAGGCCAGGGGCTCTTTGAATATCCCAAATACTGTGTCGATGCCCTGGCTAACCAGGGAGAGGTCGTTTTGAATCGAGCTCAACATCTCGCCCGTTCGAGTGCGGTCGATAAAGCTGACGGAAAGTGCGAGATACTTATCAAAAATGCGGCGACGGAAATCCAAAATGAAAAGCTCGACCACTTTGCGTCGTATCGTGTTGTAACAATACTTGGCCACGCCGCCGATGATGAAAAGAAACATGAGGAAAAACGGGAGCACCTGGAAAGCATGGTGCTCGTTTCCCGCTTTCAGGGAGTCGATAATGAGTTGAGTGAGTTTTGCGCTGGCCGGCTGTATCGCCGCTACGACGACACCGAGCAGAATGACGCCCGTAAGGAGACCACGGTGAGGGCGAAGCTCAAGAAAGAGCCGGCGAGCCGAAACCGCCAAGTATCTATTCGAAACGGCCATGCCTCTAGAAGGTATATCGAACCGCTTAGGCTCGCAACTTGCCCGTCTTGGCAGCCTGGTAGGAGACCTTTACGAACTCGCCCTGGTCGACGACCAGCGTGGCTGCGACATTTTCACGTCTGAATACATTTTCAATGCGGGCTGAAATTGACTTCAACGGCTCGGGGAGCGTCTGAAGCGTAATAAATATATTATCGGGCCGTTGAACATAGCAGAGATCGTTAACGCGAATTTCCGAGGCGACTCTAGCCTCGAGCCTGCGCAACCGAATCCCCGACACGGGCGTACCATTCACATTTCGCACTCGAAACTTGAGAAAGTAGATCGGATCCCCGCCATCGAGTCGCCGAAAATAGGTTTCGACCCGGCGCTTGGAGGTTCGGTCGATCATGAGTACGAGGAGCGTACAAATCGATACGAGCGCCACCCCCACCAGAATCGGGGTCGAACTGGGATGTATGTCACTAAAACCCGAAAATGAAAGCGCAATTCCAAGTCCGAATGACTCTATCAACCCGAAACTGAATAGGATCGTTCTCAGCGGAAGTCCGGCCTGGATGAGGCGGTGGTGTAGGTGTCCCTTATCGGCCTGAAACGGGGAACGAAACGTGGCAAGGCGAAGTATGACTACCATTAAGCAGTCCGCGATAGGAATGATAAAACAGAGTCCCGAAATGCACAGTCGGGAAATCGGTCCCGGGGCCTCTACCGGAACCGAAAGGTGCATGACGGCGAGTACATAGCTCAGGAAGTAACTGCCGGTATTTCCGATGAAACATTGACGCTTGAGCACATTGAAATAGAGAAACACAATGACCACACCGACTAGCAGAGCGGCGGTCGCGTTGTACGCAACCATCTGTCCGCCCTGATAATTGAGGAGCAGAATGCCCACGGCTCCGGCGCCGATGACGATGCCAGCGAGGCCGTCAATGCCATCAATAAAATTGATGGCATTCACTAGGCCGATGATGAATACAATCCCGCAAAACGCCCCCCACGCTCCATAAGTGGCGATGAGCGAATGGTGAAGTTGAGGATCGAGAAGCACGACGCTGGTCGCGCAAAAAAGCTGAACGAAAAATTTATCGGCTGGGGGAAGCGGTTTTTTATCATCGAAGTAACCCATCATGGCGATCACGAGTGACGTAGTGACGAGCCACGGGCTCACCCCGAAAAGCGTTCCAAAAGTCCCAAAACAGAGCATAACGAGGAGTACAAAACTTTGACCCACTATCGGAATCTGGTGTTCTGTTAGCCCTCGAGCTTTAGGCCAATCAAGCCAGCCGAGCGCGGGAGCAAAACGAATATTCAGACGAATTATTGGGATGGCGACGAGAACACCCAGCGTTGCCAGACCGACGTTTTCGATCCAATGATTGATTGTTGGAATCATGCGATGGTCAGAATGAAGTTTCGGGTTCAGTGATTGATTGTTGAAAGCATGCGCGGGTAAGCCTAGTTGTGAGCCCCGTGTCTGTCTATTCGGCATAAAACGGGGTAAACTTTAAGAATCCATGGCCAAAATGCCCGTGAATGTCCTGGGGATCAGCTACTCCCACGGTGACTCGTCAGCATGCCTAATTCGGCGCGGCGTATTAGTCTCCGCGGCGGAGGAAGAGCGCTTTGTCCGAATCAAGCACTACGCGTTATTTCCATATAAAGCGGCGCAGTATTGTCTTAAACACGCGGGCATCGGTCCAAAAGATGTAGACGTTATCGCAATTGCTCGAAAGCCCAGAAATCAGTGGCTCAGAAAAGCCTTTCTGGGGTTTACTCATCCGGCTATTTTACAAGGGCACAAGAAAGTCGAGGACGCCATCTCCTTGGATGAGCACCTCGCTGTATTGAGTTTGCGTCGTACGAGGCGCCGTTTTTTTGAACACCATTTGGCGCACATGGCCAGCGCTCGTTGGCTGTGTTCAGCCAACGATTTGGCGCTCTTTTCCTTCGATGGTCTCGGCGATTTCGTTTCTGCCGCCTACGGTCAGGCATCTGGGACTGAAATGAAGATTCGAGAACGGGTCCTTTTTCCGCATTCCGTCGGGTATTTTTACACTGCGTTGACGCAGTATCTCGGGTTTCCACATTTCGGGGATGAGTTCAAGGTGATGGGTCTTTCCAGTTACGGAGAGCCTCGCTATCTGGACGAGATGAGAGAATTGATTCGCACTCGACCGGGATTCGATTTTGAGTTGAATCTGGAAGCCTTTCCACTACTCAAGCGGCCTATGGATTTTTCCGTTGTAAAATCACAGCCAGTGGTCAAACCGTTTTACAACTCTCAGTTTCTCACTCAGGTAATTGGTGTTCCCCCGAGAAAGCAGAGCGAACCTTTGCAGCGAGTGCACTGGGATTTGGCCAAATCGGTTCAGGCGCGTTTCGAGGAGGTGGCCAACCACCTACTGATAGCAGTGCATGCGGCAACTAATCAGAAAAAGGTGGCGATTGGGGGAGGGTGCGCGCACAACAGCGTATGGGTCGGAAAAATTACTACCGCGACCCCATTCCAAGAAGTTTTCGTCGCGCCGGCCTCGGGCGACGCGGGTATTGCAGTGGGCGCCGCCGTACTAGCGGCAGGCTGTCCGATTTCAGTTGAGGGCAATCACTGGGCATTGCTGGGGCCGACGGGTAATTTAATAGAGACGCGGAAGGCTTCTTCATCCTTGAATGACCGTGAATTTGCCGATGAGAAAAAACTGCTGCATTGGCTGGCTGATGAGCTTGCACACGAGAAAATCATCGGAATTTTTCACGGTCGAATGGAGTTTGGTCCGCGCGCACTGGGAAGTCGCAGTATCGTGTGTGATCCCAGAAGCGCCACCATGCGGGATCGCCTCAACGCCCGCGTGAAGCACCGCGAGTTGTTTCGCCCATTTGCAGCCAGCGTGCTCGAGGAATTTCGGGAAGAGTGGTTCGATAATAGCTTTTATTCCCCAACGATGGAGGCTGTGTTTCAAGTCGCGAAATCGAAACAAGGTAAAATTCCCGCTGTCGTTCACGCCGATCAGAGCTGCCGGATTCAATCGGTCGATAAGGCCACTCAACCATTTTTTTGGGGTCTCATCGATGCCTTCCGCAAGGTTACCGGAGTTCCAATGCTCATCAATACGTCTTTCAACGACTGCGAGCCGGTAGTGTGCACCGAGGAGGATGCCACTCGCTGTTTCAATCAGTGTGAAATGGATTACCTCGTGATCAATCAAACGGTCTACTCGCGCGGGAGTGCTCTTTCGAAATCGGCATAAATCCTTCCCGCGAAAAACTGAAAAATCTATTTCCAGATCCGATGATCAGGTGGTCCAGCAATTCAACGCCGACCACGCGCGATGCCCGGTAGATCGCTTCGGTGAATTGAATATCGTCGGCGCTGGGCATCGGATCGCCTGAGGGGTGATTGTGGGCCAAGATCAGTCGGACTCCATCGTATTTTACACCCAGACGCAGAATGTCCCTCGGACTCGCCGAGCATCGATCGACGCCACCGGTTCCCACTTGGTGTTTTTTTAACAGTTGGTTTCTGTGATTGAGCATTCCTATCCAGAGCTCCTCGCGATCCAATGTCGCCAGTTCGGAAAACGCCAGGCACGCATCTTCAACAGACCGGATGGGGGTGCCATGGGTGCGACCGCGCACCCGTTTGGATATTTCCGCTGCAGCCGCGAGTCGTGACGCCTTAACGAAGCCAATCCCGGAAACCTCCTCCAAAATCAGCCTGGGTGCATTGAGTGTCGAATCGAGATCGCCAAAACGCGAGATGAGTGACTCGGCCAGTTCTCGGACTCCGACGGGCCCCTCTGCGGTGTGTGCGCCAGTGCACAAAATGAGCGCCAAAAGTTCGGAGTCGGAGAGTGCCGTTGCGCCAACATTTGCGAGTCGTTCCCTGGGAAGCATGATGGGATGCGCTGCACTAGGCGTGCCAGCCATAGAACTGAATCCATGCCTGAATCAACGAGTCGAAATCGATCGGGCGACCGGTTTTCGAACGGGTCTCCGCTTAAAGGTCTGGATGAATTCGATCTTGCCGTCTTGAGTGAGCATTTCGAGCGTGGCAGATTTCTTTTTCAGGCTGAGTGATGAAAACCCCAGTGTTGCCGCATTGAAAAGGCTGAGACTCCCGCCGCTCGATGGACGAGTCTCGCTACCCGCCCCCGATACCACGTAATGAAGCGAACTATCAGTGGGATCTCGGAGAATCTGCTTATCGTGGTCGTGGCCGCTGAGATAAAAATCGGCTTTCCCCAGAAGTATGGGCCGTAAGCCCTTTACCAGTGAGTCGGTATTTCCGTGGAAACCGTAAGAATAAATGGGGTGGTGGCCGATGACAATTTTCCAATTGGCCCGAGATTTTTTTAAGCCGGCCCATAGCCAGTCGGCCTGTGTTTTGTTCCATTGATTGGTATCCATGACAAAGATTTCGCTCTTGTCCTTCACAAAGGAGTGGTAGCGGGCTGGAAGAACCCAGGATTTATCGATCTGCGAATAGGTGATCTGGGCCTCTTCGTTTCCATCGTAATCGTGGTTTCCAAGAGCCGGATAGAAGCTAATCCCGAGAGGCGCATAGGGATCTCGAAAGGCCGTTTTCCATTGGGGGTCCGTCGTGCTGGAAACCCCATTTGGATAGAAGTTATCACCCAAGAGAAGCGCGAACGCACAGGGTTTTTGTCCGCACGATTTTTTCATGCCGGCCGCCACCGAGTACTGGCCAGCATCGCCGTGGCCGGTATCCCCGACAAAAATAAATCGGGCGGCGTGCCCCGTGCTCGAAAGAATGAGGATGAAGATAAAATTGGAGAATAGTTTCATGGTGCCCTCAAATGAGCGTGCATTTTTTTTCTTGGCTTTGGTAGATGCGGCGAGTCGTCGTTGGAACGCAGGCGCTACCGATTGCGCACGCAAATGGTGTAGTAGTTGCCGGAGTCCTTACCCGGCGTCACCCTGCCGTCGCTCAGGCGTACAAGATAGGATTGGCCGATCTTATCGGGCACCCGTTCAAAGGTTCTATACCAGTGGGCCGAATTCAAATTAAGATGAGTTTTTGCTCCATTCGCACCCTTGAGAGTTACTAACTCTTGTCGACTCGCGACACGCCAGCTGCCCAGGTTATCAGGGGGAAGGTCTGCACAGTAAGATTCTATGTGGGCGAACTTAGCGGTCTTGGCTGCACTCCAACTATACTGAGATGTCAGGTCGACACATCCGGTTTCCTCGGTGGTAAAGTACGCGTCGTCCTTTAGGCATTCGCCCGGGCGAAAGAGTTTGAGCTTGGGGAGGGTAATCTGAACATACACGCTATCGTCGGAAATACGGGTGTCCTTTTGTACGCAACTTCTCAGATAGTCGTCTTCTCGCGAACACACCTTTACAATCAGGGTTCCCGTGCAAGCCTTCTGGCGGTCGGCGTGATACCAGTCATATCCCTGTAAATATCGGGTGGCGCCATAATTCCCATTGGAATTGCTACTGAGGTTAAAACTTTGTGAATTTACCCCGTCTCCAATGCCGGTAATGGCTACGTTGACAGGAGAACTCGGAATCGGAATGAGGTCCTTTGCATGGGCCACCGCCCCCTTAATAACCACCGTTGCGCGGCAGTAAACGGTCCTCGAAGCCTCGCCATTCGAGGTTGTGACAAGCAAAGCCAACACTAAAAACAGTCCGTGTATTCGGTGTGTTCTCATGGTTCTCAAAGCCCCTCCTGCGACGTCGCGAGGTTACATCGCGGTTAATATTTGCAAGATGGGATCCACCGGACGCTAATAATGAGACTGCCTTGGCCAATTAACAAAGTAGACGCGTATGCCATGACGATGACGGAATATGTCACCCGTCCGAGAATCAATCATGACAGTCGGGCTATCTTGATGAATCAGTTTTTTTGAGTCTGGGCGTTCTTCGACTTCGAAACAACGCTCGCCGGCGTTGCCACTGCGGCAATGCAATCATAAGCGATTTGCCATTCCTTGACTTGAACGGTTTGCGTGGTGGTGGTCTCGGCCGGTTTGCGTTCGCCGAAGGTCAGTCCACCCAGCGTAAAGGCGTTTCTCGTTTGTGTGGAATTCTTGCCGGTTGTTGCTTCGGCGCGCTCGCCTACGACCACTTCACCCTCTTCCACTATCTTGACATCTCCATTGCCGCAATTCGCCTTCATCATAATATCGGCGCGTGCGCGATCCTCGGAGCGGTAGTTCTGGTTAAGCGCGATTGCACCTCCGGCGGTCGGCCTCCGCTTCACCTCGCGGGCCTGCGGCTCGTAAGGAATTGTGACACAACCGGCGAGCCAGACCAGTGCCAAGACGATGAATGCATTCTTCATGATTTTCTCCAGGGTAAAGTTAAAAAGTATTCAGACACTTTCAGGCACCTTTTTGTACCGGTCAAGGACCGCAAATAATACGAAGGGCCACGCCTGTTCGTATTCACTCGCGGCGCCTGTGAAAATCGGTATTGAATTGGGACTTTATTGTGACTATAATAAGGACATAATGAAGACCTACAATATAGCCTTACTCAAATCAAAGCTTTCTAAAATTCTGAGCGAGGTCATTGATGGTGAGGAGATCCTGGTTACCGACCACAATAAACCGGTAGCCAAAATCGTCAGTCAAAATGGTCTGAACCGACTACCCAAGCAATTCGATGTGAAGCATTTTCTCAGTATGTCCGCGGCCAGGTTGAAGCCAGGGGCGGTACCCAGTGTCGAGCTCATCAGGAAAATCCGTGATGGCGAGTAGGGTTTTCTATTGGGACACCTCTGCCCTGCTCACGCTGGTCTTTCAAGAGTCACAGAGCAAGTCCGTCAAAGCGTTTTTAGAGAAAGAAAAGTCCCTTCCGGCCTACACCGCATTTTTCACCCTGGTAGAAATCGAGTCGGCCATCCATCGAAGAATTCAAGAAGGCTCATTGCTGACCGACCTCACCGAGATTCGAATTCTTATTAAACAACTCGAATCGGGGCTCTCGCTCATCTGGCCAACACGGGAAATTCTGGCGGATTGTCGCAGGGCTGTCATGGAGTATGGCTTACGGCCTGGAGACGCCCTGCAACTCGCGTCTTTGCGCGTACTCTTGGCTGCACAGCAAATCCCGGTGCTTGTTTGCCTTGACGACCGGCTCAACCGGGCCGCCGAGGCCGCTCAAATCAATCGTGCGTTTTAAGCCTATCGGAGCGGAGGCACGGTGGCGTTCCTAGAATCGCCACTTCATATGTCGGCTCCCTCTAAGCCGCTCACTGCCTCAAGGAGGTGGGCTCCTGTGAGACCTATTGGCATCCTATAACTCTGGCCGTTCCCGAAATTAAGTTTCTGCTGCCGTCAATCTGAGCCCCTTCTACTTCACAGTCGCACCTACGAGGCGATGGCCCGGGTGCCGATTTCGAATACTCCCATTTTCCGGTGGAATTCCTTTTAACGGCTGCGATCCACGTGTTTTCAAATGTTAGAACTCCCGTGGTCGGGCTCTCTGGATTATGTGGCTTATAGTAGCCTTTTTCCTCAACGCGGCCCGCTACAATGCTCTCGGCATGGGTTTGACATGCTTCGGCCCAGAATTCATGCACGGCTTTTGGATGCCTTTTCGTTGAATACAGGGGATGACCGGCATCATCTGTCATGTGGTATGGGGTCTGGACACAAGTCATCGTTGCTTTACAATATTTGTCGACAGCTTCGTGCGAGCAATCAAATGGCCCAACAATGTCTCCACCGCCCGAGCCGCCCGTGTTTCCATAATTCGTCCCCCCCCTGCCACCCATTCCCGGCATTTCTGAAAGAGCGAGGCCACAACTGAGTGCGGCTGCAACGAAAATATTGAAAGTTTTGTACATGCGTCCTCCTGATAACCGTTTCCAGTGAATCTCAAGGATACCCGTGAAATATGAGCCGATTATGTCGCTAGGCTAAGTCCATATTCCACCAGGCCTACCGTGGCATCGGGCTAGAACGTTCCTTTTTTAACGATTCTCAACTATCCTGAGACCTATTCCCGATGGATGCGCCAGTGGCCTCATGGCTCACGGACAAGGTCCAGCTTCAGTGCCTTTTTGCCATCCGGTATAAATCCCCATTGAATTAGCCTCACTGCTCATACAGCAATCGTTCGGCTGGGACTTGCAAAATGCGTGGTTCGATTACTAAGGTCTCTTTCATGCCCCGCGTGACGAAAAGTACTGACGCGGGGGAGTAGCGTTGCAGGAACTTGTGGGCCACACGCCGT